>JAIRTP010000042.1 GCA_031254805.1 Bacteroidales bacterium | reverse complement strand
CTCTTGAGCGTTTGATAACGGCAGTTTTTAACTGCCCTTATGTTATCATTCCCTCCCCGTTGATTTTTCTTGCACTTTGCCCACTTTTTCTATTTCTGAAAATAACATAGAAATAAATCAATTGCGTGTAGCTACCCTTGCATTTATAGCCAACAGGAAGGCTCTTTCTTTGAGTTGGCAAGACTTTCAGAAAAATTGGGAAATCAACTCACCTTTTTTCGTTACAAAAGTAATAGGTTTTTTTCCCCTGACCAAAAAAAACTTATTATTTTTTAAAAAATATTTTTTTTGATAATCAACAATATACAAGAATGAGTAACAAAATGGAATAAAAATCACTGCGTTTTGTTTGAAAAATAGCGAAATAAAAACCGTAAGACGAATAGAAAATTGCGCAAATTTTTTTTTCATCTGTTTCCCGCAATGCAATACTCTAAAAACTTTATGGACTTTATAGAAGTTGTTATACTCTTCCCGATATTCGTAATCCTCATTATACTCCGCTAAACAGGCTGTCTCCTCGAAGTTGGAAGCGTGTTTCCGCATTTCGGAAAATAAGCCCCTTTTGTGCTTTCAGTTTGGCAGAGGTTGTCTCAAAAGGGTCAGGCTCTTTTTCAAATACTTTCAAAAACAGTTGGTTGTTTACCGTTAATTGTGTATCTTTATATCTGAAAATCAAAGATGTGATTACGATATGAGACCAGTTTTCAAGGAACACAATCAAGGGCAAATAACGCTGTTTCTGGCGAGTTTGGACAGTAAGATTCCGGAGGGGGTCGCCGATTCGTCCTTTCAATTAAACGATTGATAATCTTGATATTAGCAATATTATTAACTCGTACAAAGGCGGTGGTACAAGTTCGTACAGCCCCCGCATGATGCTCAAAGTGGTAATTTACGCTTATTCGAGCAATATATACTCCTGCCGGAAAATCGAAAATCACTGCTCGACCGCATCACTTTTATGTGACTTTTAGCAAGTCAGTAACCCGACCATAATACCATAAATCGCTTTCGTTCAAAAAACTTGAAAAATACGATCAATGAGATCTTTACCCAGATAAATGATACTTGTTGAGATGGGGCTCTTGACCCTGGAAACGGCTTATGTTGACAGAACCGAAATTGAATCGCGGGCAAACCGCTATACTTTTGTTCGGCGAAAAACGATCGAAAAAACAGGGCGAAACTTGAGGCGAAAATCCGTAAGGTATTGCCTGTAATCATCTTCCGGACAATGAGCCGCCAATGCCCATCAAGCCGGAAGAACTCAAAAAACGGATAGCGAAAATCAATCGTGAAAACTGTACAAAAGCCGAGCGAAAGGAAATTAATAGATTGGGGAAAAAATATTTGCCAAAATTAGAAAAATACGAAAAGCATCTCAAAACAATGGGTAATCGAAACAGTTATTCCTGACTTGTCCAAATTAGTGCGACAAATTCAATTTAGTTAAAAAAATCTCCATCTCTTTACTCAACCTTGTCCTTATTCTAATTTCTTCGTTAGTTATCAAATTGAGCATTCGAGCCTCAGTGATGAACTTTTTAATGGATTTCCCGATTGACAGTTCTACATGCTTTGAAATAACAAGCGCCATGAAACAGATCAAAATATGCAGTCTTATTGGCTCTTCCCTGTAATGAAAAAGCCTTTATCAAAATGGCAAAATTTCCAAGTGTGGTGTGGGCGAATAACTCTTGTGTTTAGTCTATTTGCAATCATTTATTTCATTCGTAAGCTGAAAAAGAAACTTCCACTTTAATATTTCTTTCTGATAGAAAAAAAGTCGCTGTAAGCGACTTTTTTTGGCGCTTAAAACTCTCTAAATGTCAACAATAAAAACACTTTCCCGCTCGTTCTTATCATTATTTATCAAAAATAAATTATAACATTTGTACCACATTTGAGACATAGGATTATAAAACACTGATTTTCAATTGTAAATGCTTTTAAGAAGGTGATGTAATCTGCTACCACAAACGATAGTCGATAACAAGAAAATCCCTGTAAACAAATAATTTGCAGGGATTTTTGTTTTAAAATAATTATCAATAATGTTGTTTTTCTATTGATTTTTGTACCATGTTTCCTGACTTTGTCACTGGGATGCCCGCTTCCAATTGCTTTCGATATGGAGCAACTAATGCCAAAGTGAAAAGGCTAAATGATAAAATACAATGATTTGTTATTCAAAATTATGGACTGAAGGACAAAGATTTTTCCTCTATAGATTAACCGGATATTTTTCATAGCTCCCAATAAAAGAATCAACCTGAAAAATCTTGCTTAAACGGAAAAATTGATCATTCCGGAATTCAATATTCGGAAAGATTGTATTTCGTCATTTTATCTCTCTATTTTTTCTACATTTGCGCGATGGCTTTGTTTTTTTATTTTATTACAAATAAATCGTTTAAAGCATTATTGGAATGGATATCGTTATTGCCGGAGACGGCGAAGTTGGCTTTTTTCTTGCGAAAATCTTGACGGAAGGGGATCATAACATTGTTGTGATCGACCCAAATGAAGATCTTATCAAGCGGTTGGAATCGGAAGCGGATGTAATGGCAATCAAAGGAGATTCTACTTCTTTGTTGGTCCTCGATGAAGCAAATGTAGCGAAAGCAGACCTTCTTATTTCCGTTTTGCATGAAGAGAAAAGCAACATTCTCACCTGCATTTTAGGGAAAAAAATGGGCGTGAAAAGGACTATTGCCCGTATTAATAGCGTCGAATATTTGACCGAGCGAAATAAGAACTTTTTCAAAGAGTTAGGAATTGACGAATTGATTGCTCCAGAAGTTATTGCCGCTAATGAGATCGTTTCGCTTTTGAAGCAAACTGCCGCAACGGAAGTGGTCAATTTCAGCGGCGGTAAATTGCAAATGCTTCAAATCAGGCTTTCTAAAGACGCTCCTGTTACAGGTAAATCATTGTTGGAAGTGACCAAAGAGTATCCAGATCTGAATTTCCGTACCGTAGCGTTGCATCGAAAAGGAAAAACCATTATTCCAAAAGCTCATGATCGATTTCTTTCTAATGATTTGCTATACATCATTACCAAGCCCGACGCGGTGGAGCTTCTTATTGAATTGAGCGGAAGGGAACGTTTTTCTATTAGCAATGTCATGATTGTAGGCGCCGGACGGATCGGACGTAAAACAGCTCGCGAACTTCAAGGCCATAAAAATGTGAAATTGATTGATATTAATCGACAACGTAGCGAAGAAGCCGCTGCACTTCTTGCTAAGACGTTGGTCATCAACGGCGACGCTCATAATGTTCAATTACTTGAAAACGAAGGAATAGGACGTATGGATGCTTTCATCGCCGTCACGCAAGATTCTGAGATTAATATTTTTTCTTGTCTATTGGCGCTGCGCTATGGAGTCAAAAAGGTTATTCCTTTGATTGAAAATATTGATTATATTGATATTGCTCAAAATATTGGTATTGAAACGGCTATCAATAAAAAGTTGATAACGGCGAGTTATATTGCTCGTTTTACTATGAATGTGGAGGTAGAATCTGTGACTTTTTTGAGCGGAATCGACGCCGACGCATTAGAATTTATCGTAAAAGAAGGCGCGCCTATCACTAAAAAGCCATTACGAAAAATAAGTATGCCGGAAGGAGCTATTATCGGCGGTTATATCCGACAAAATAGAGGTTATATCGCTATTGGAGAGACCGTTTTTTTGCAAGGCGACAAAGTAGTCGTCTTATCGTTGCCTCATGTCGTTTCGAAAGTTGAAAAGCTTTTTAATAAATAATATTAGGGAGGATTGTCGTTTGTTAAGAGTTGAATTATTAAAAGCAAAGTTCCAGTTTCAAAGAAGAATATCGTATCGTTCCATTTTTGCCATTTTAGGCTCGCTGTTGATGCTCGAAGGTATTTTTATGGCGTTAGGAATTCCGTTTGCATTAATATACGGAAACGATCATTGGCCCCTTACGGCGAGCGCGTACATCACTTTCACTTTTGGATTCTTTTCATGGCTGCCTAATCGAGGGAAAATCACTGAAGAGTTGACAAAACGTGAAGGATACCTTATTGTTACATTAACATGGATCGTGATTTCGTTATTCGGTACGCTGCCTTATTTTTTCTCTCCTTATTACGTGACCATTACCGACGCTTTTTTTGAAAGCATGTCCGGATTTACAACAACGGGAGCGTCAATTATTGAAGATTTGGGATCGGTTCCGGAAAGTATTCTTTTTTGGCGTTCCATGACGCAATGGATTGGAGGGATGGGAATTATTATGCTCACGTTGGCCATTGTCCCGATATTAGGGATTGCAGGATTTCAACTTTTTTCGGCAGAAACTACCGGTCCTCAGAAAAATAAAATTCATCCGAAAGTAAAAGGAACGGTAAAGAGATTGTGGTTGATCTATCTATCGTTGACTCTTATTCAATATATTTTGTTGCGATTCGGAGATATGTCGCCTTTTCAGGCCATTTGTCACTCTTTGTCGACGGTATCAACCGGAGGATTCTCTTCCGAACCCACAAGTATTGAACATTTCAGCTCGTATATTCAATATGTTATTACTGTTTTTATGGTATTGGGAGGAATAAATTTTACGATCATCTATTTTTTGCTGAGAAGAAATTTTAAAAAGATAAAAGAGAATCATGAATTGTGGGCTTATCTTGGTATTATTTTGGTTGCGACGGCTATTATTACCGCCGGATTGTTCATGCAATCAGGAAGAGATTTTGAAGAGAGTTTTCGACATGCCCTGTTTCAAGTTGTGTCGATTTTGACCACTACGGGTTTTGTAGCGCAAAATTATTTGAATTGGCCGGCGGCGTTGGTCATGATTCTATTCATGCTAATGTTTATCGGAGGGATGACTGGTTCCACGAGTGGAGGAATTAAAGTTTATCGACAATCTATATTAGTGAAAAACAGTTATTTAGAATTAAAGAGATTGATTCACCCCAACGCCATTGTACCGTTGACTTTTTCAAAAAAAATAATAGATACTTCCACGCTTTATAAGATCATGTCTTTTTTCGCCTTGTACGCTTTAATCTGTTTTTTCTCCATTTTTGTGATGTCGTTGTTAGGTTTGGATTTTGAAACAAGTATTGGCTCCGTAGTTGCAAGTATCGGCAATATTGGGCCGGGAATTGGAAAAGTAGGGTCTGAATATAGTTTTGCCGCCATTCCGAATATTGGAAAATGGTATCTTTGTTTCTTGATGTTGTTAGGACGTTTGGAATTATTTACCGTTTTGGTATTGTTCACCGCAAAATTTTGGAAAAAATAGCGTTATATTATAAAAGAATCGTAAAAGCGCTTCCCTCTCCCGTTTTAGATTGTAATTGCATCGTTCCTTTGTGAAGTTTCACAATTTGACGGGAAAGGCTTAATCCTATTCCGTTGCCTTTCTTTTTAGTACTAAAAAACGGGATGAAAATGTTGTCGATCTGTTCGGCGGGAATGCCGTCTCCATTATCGACCACGGTCATATAAAGTTTAGATTCCGACGTTACGCCAGCCGATAAAATAATATGCGGATTGTCTTTTGATTTTACTGCGTCGGAAGCATTTAGGATCAGATTGATAAGAACTTGTTCTATCAAGGAAGAATCCATCTCAAAAGGAGGAATTTTAGATTCCGTGATGATTTCAAAATCAATTTCTTGTTGTTGCAGCATGGGACTCATCAAGCGATATATATTTCTAAATAACCGATCGATATCGACCCATTCCAAATTGAGCGTGATAGGTTTATAAAGATTTCGATATGTTTTGGCAAATTGTAATAATCCGTCGCTACGATTTTTGATGGTTTCTATTCCTGTTTCAATATCTTCCAAGTCGTTCACGTCGAGTTTTTTTCTTTTTTCTTTAAAATCGACGATTATGTGATTAATGGTATCGGCCAATGAAGAGACGGGCGCAATAGAGTTCATGATTTCATGAGTCATAACGCTCAACAATCTCTTCCATGCAGTCGCTTCTACCTCTTCGAAAGTGGCGTTCATATTTTGGAATGCGATCAATTTGAACTTGCCGTCCATCGTTTGAAACGAAGAGGCGTTAACAAGTATTTTAACAATTTGATTCTTAATGTTCAACGTCAAAACAGTATTATTCCCTTTTTCCAATGAAACAAGGCTGTCGTAGAGTTCTTTATTTCTGCTTTTGATCCAGTGCAGATTCTTAATACGAGGGATTTGTAAAATTTTTTGTAACGCTTCGTTAGATAGAAAAATGTCTTGCGTTTCCATGTCGTATGTCAAAATACCTGTGTCGACCACTTCCAAAATCAATTTCAGATATTGTTGTTGCGTCTCTTTTTCAATATTCAGGTTCAAAAAGATCTTTTTGATATTTTTCAAAAAGAGGTCGTTCATTTTGGAATAACCGCCTGTAAAATCATGATATTGAACCGCCTCTGAAAAATCTCTCAAATCGTCGTATCCCGTCATAATACGGCTAAATGCGAACAGAAAAAACAATAGTAAGGCGATCAAAGCAATAATCCCGAAAAGATACCACTCTTTGAAAAAAAGAAAAGCGGTTCCGACGCATCCCGCTCCGAAAAGGAGCATCAGCGATAAAATAAAAAGTTTGATCTTTCTATATGTCATATTTACTCATTCTTCTGTATAAAGCGGCTCTTGTTAATCCCAACTCATGCGCCGCTTTGGAAATATTTCCATTATGTTTCTCAAGCGCATGCAGAATGGTTTGTTTTTCGATCTCCTCCAAATTATAACTATCAGTCATCGTTTTCTTATCAGAAACGCCTTCTATAAGTGAAAAGATGATATCCTCCGGTTTTAAAATCGACTCATCCGACATGATCACAGCGCGTTCGATGGCGTATTGTAACTCTCGCACGTTGCCAAGATAGTGATATCCAACAAGTTTTTCTTTTGCTTTTTCAGAAAAACGCATGGTTGGCTTCATATATTTCTTTTCATAAAATTGGAGAAAATGTTCCGCCAACAACAAAACGTCTCCATCGCGTTTTCTTAATGGGGGAATATTCAATTCAACGGTATTTATTCTATATATCAAATCTTTGCGAAACTTTTGTTCATTAGCCAATTCCGATAGAGGAAGATTGGTTGCAGAGATCAATCTAATGTCGACAGGAATGGGAATATTGCTTCCCAGTCTCATGATTTCACGATTTTGGAGCACGGTCAGCAGTTTTGCCTGCTGATGAAGGGAAATATTTCCTATTTCATCCAAAAACAATGTTCCGCCGTTAGCCGCCTTTATCAAACCGACACGATCATCTTTTGCATCAGTAAAAGCTCCTTTTTTATGTCCGAAAAGTTCGCTTTCAAATAAAGTTTCCGTTAAGGCGCCAACATCGACTTTAATGAACGGGTTATTTTTCCGTGCAGACTTTTTGTGTATCGCTTTAGCTATTAGATCTTTTCCTGTTCCGTTTTCTCCCAAAAGAAGAATATTGGCGTCGGAAGGAGCCGCTTTTTCAAGTTGCAAGAAAAGGGCTTGCATGCTTTCCGATTCGCCGATAATGACGTCGTCGTCGCCGGATATATTTTTATGCTTCGATTTCGGATCTTTTTTTTCTTGCAGTACTTCCGACAAAGTGTGAAGCAAAGCGTCGTTCTGCCAAGGTTTTACCACAAAATCCGCGGCGCCCTCTTTCAAAGATTTCACCGCCAAATCAATATCCGCATAGGCGGTAATCATTACAACGGGGATTTGCGGATATTTCGATTTTACTTCGCGCAGCCAATAAATCCCTTCATTTCCGGTGTTGATTGCGCCACGAAAATTCATATCCAACATCAATACGTCGAAAGATTGTTGCGATAAAAGCCGCATTAAATTATCGGGTCGCGATTCTGTTGCAATTTGACGAACGCTGTTTTTGAGTAACAATCTTACCGCCGTAAGAACGTCTTTATCATCGTCTACTATTAATATATTTGCTTGATTGAGCTTCATGGGCTACGTAAATTTCATGCAAATATCGTATTTTTCCCGCTCGAAACAAAGTATTTTTTGTTTGAGATGAAAAAGAGAAAAAACGGCGCGAATAAAGGCGTCCTGATTTTATTTAATAAATACAAATTTCCGAAAGACGAAAAACATTACTTTTGCACTATAAAACAGGAACGATAAATAATGACAGAGTTTGAATTGCGAGCACAACAGATTGAAGAAGAATTTGCCATGTTCGACGATTGGATGGATAAATACAACTATCTCATTGAATTGGGGAGGTCGTTGCCTTTAATCGACGAAAAATATAAACAGCAACAATATTTGATTGAAGGATGTCAATCGCGCGTTTGGTTATATGCCGAATTTTGCGACGGAAAAGTATATTACACTGCCGACAGCGATGCGATCATTACTAAAGGTATAGCGTCGTTATTGATTCGGTTGTTGAACGACTTGACGCCTTCGGAGATTATCGACGCCGATCTATCCGTTTTAGATCGTATTGGATTGAAAGAGCATCTTTCACCGACCAGAAGCAACGGTTTGGTCTCCATGATCAAACAGATGAAACTCTATGCAATGGCGTTCAAAGCAAAAAATGAGGCATAATGGATAAAAAGGCTATTATCGACGCTTTACGTAAAGTATACGATCCTGAAATTCCGGTTAATATTTATGATCTGGGGTTAATTTACGAGATAAATATCGACGACGCCAATAATGTCGCCATCGTAATGACGGTTACCGCTCCGAATTGTCCGATTGCCGACGAATTGCCTGAAAATGTTCGGCAATACGTCGCATCTATTCCTGATATCGGAAAAGTTAATGTAAAACTTACATTTGAGCCACCCTGGACGCCCGATAAACTTTCAGACGAGGCTCGTTTGGAATTAGGATTACTGTAGACTATTGTATCAGCGATAATAGTCGTATCTTTGCATAACTATAATTATGACTTCGAATCAAACGTATACATATCTCGATCAAATAGATACGCCTGATGATTTGCGAAAATTATCTTCCGATCAGCTAATCGACGTATGCTGTGATATCAGAAAATTTATTATTGAGGTGACGTCGATTCATTCGGGTCATTTAGGAGCAAGTTTGGGGGCGGTGGATATTGCAGTGGCTTTGCATTATGTCTTTAATACGCCCGACGATCGTATTATTTGGGATGTCGGCCATCAAGCTTATGCGCACAAAATCCTTACCGGACGAAAATCTGACTTTCATGCCAATCGACAATATGGCGGAATTAGCGGTTTTCCGAAAATGAGCGAGAGCATTTACGACGCTTTTGGAACGGGGCACTCTTCTACCGCTATCAGCGCCGCTTTGGGAATGGCAATTTCGGATAAGTTGGACGGAAATAAGAATCGTCAGAATATTGCAGTAGTAGGCGACGGCAGCATGACGGGCGGTATGGCGTTTGAGGCGATGAATCATGGGGGAGAGATTAAGCCTAACATGTTGATTGTACTCAATGATAACGGTATCGCTATCGATAAAAGCGTGGGCGCTTTGAAAGAGTATCTTCTTGCAATATCTTCTTCGCGAACTTACAATCGTTTCAAACATCGCGTTTGGAATTTTATGACCCGCGGAAATAAACGTTCACCGAGAAAAGTCGCTATAACGCGTCAATTAAAAAGCGGATTAAAATCGACGGTGACAGAATTCAGTAATCTATTTGAAGCGTTGAATTGGCGTTATTTTGGGCCTATCGACGGTCATGACGTTGCTTCAATGGTCCAAATTCTAACTGCTTTGAAGGCGATTCCGGGGCCGAAAATATTGCACACAATTACCAAGAAAGGAAAAGGATTAACGTTAGCGGAAGAAAATCCCGTTTCCTATCATGCGCCGGAAAAGTTTGATATATCGACTGGTATCTTTTTACAAAAGCCAACGGAGGTTTTACCCGATAAATATCAAGACGTTTTTGGAGAAACGATCATAGAATTAGCGCAACAAAATCCGAAGATTGTAGGAATAACGCCTGCGATGCCTACCGGATGTTCTTTGAATATGATGATGGAAGCGATGCCCGAAAGAACTTTTGATGTCGGAATTGCCGAGCAACATGCCGTTACTTTTGCGGCCGGATTAGCGGCCGCCGGGAAAATACCCTTTTGCAATATCTATTCTTCTTTTATGCAACGCGCTTATGATCAGGTGATTCACGATATAGCGTTGCAACAACTCCCTGTCGTTTTATGCTTAGATCGCGGAGGTTTGGTAGGAGAAGACGGGCCGACGCATCACGGAGCGTTTGATTTAGCTTATTTTCGCGCTATTCCTAACATGACGATTGCCGCTCCAATGAATGAGTTAGAGCTACGGAATATGATGTATACGGCGCAATTGGATGGAAAAGGGCCTTTTTCTATTCGATATCCGAGAGGAAGAGGCGTACTGAAAGAGTGGAGATTGCCTTTTGAGGAAATTCCCGTAGGAAAAGGAAGAAAATTGAGAGAAGGAAAAAATATTGCGATTATCACAATAGGACATCCCGGTAATTTTGCCGCCGAAGCTTGCGAAGAGGCAGAAAAGGAAGGCATTTTGGTAACGCATTATGATATGCGATTTCTAAAACCTATTGATGAAGAGATATTGCGCGAAGCATTGAGAAATCATACAAAGATTATTACCGTAGAAGACGGAACTATTTTGGGCGGATTGGGCGGCGCCGTTATGGAATTTGCCGTTCAACATCAATTTTCCGTAGAAATAATACGCTTGGGAATTCCCGACCGTTTTATCGATCATGGTTCTGTAAATCAATTATATAAAGATTGCAAGTTTGATAAGAACGCCATTTTGCAAATTATAAAAATGTTGGAATGAGCAGGCAATCGTTATTTTTAATCAATCTTTTTCGTAATATTGCGGACTAATTAGCGAGCAAGAATAGATCCGGGATGAAAATATGCCAATAATTGAAGCAAAAGATATAATAAAGAGTAAGCATCTTTTAAATTTGGGAGGAAAGCTTCTGACTAAGTTGTCTTTTGCTATTACGGGAGTCAATAAATGCAATCAAATTTATGACAACGTAGTAGCGAAAAATGTAAAAGGGTACGACGCGCTTACGGAGGTGTTGAGAGAATCTAAATTGCAATACGATTGTTCAGACATTGATATTGAACGTATTCCGAAAGAAGGACCGTTTATTATTGTGTCGAATCATCCTTTTGGAATGGCTGAGGGCGTTATTTTAACCCATATCATTGCATCCGTTCGACCTGATGTGAAGGTGTTGGCTAATTTTTTTCTCAGTAAAATTGAACTTCTCAAGGATTATTGGTTTGAAGTAAACCCTTATGAGAAAAATCCCAATCTCTTTAATAGCGCGAAAAGTTTACGAAATTGTTATCAATTTTTGGAAGAAGGACATCCGCTTTTAATTTTCCCTGCCGGCGAAGTTTCCACTTGGCAAAGAGGACTTTATGATTGTGAAGATCGCTTGTGGAATCAGCCGATCATGAAGTTTATCAAAAAAGCGCAAGTTCCCATTTTGCCGGCGTATATTCATGGATCTAATAGTAAGATTTTTCATTTTCTGGGAAAGATTCATTGGAAGTTGCGCACCGTAAGAATGCCGCGCGAATATCTGAACAAGCAAAATAAAGCGGTTAAACTTCGTATCGGACTTCCAATTCCGGTCAAAGAACAAGATCGTTATGAAGATTTGGAAACATATAGTCGCGTTTTACGGCTTTATAGTTATTCGTTACAACTTTCATATAAGAAACTGGAACCTGCCGTTCAATTACCTGTAGTTCATCCGGAAGTTATCGCTCCGGCTTCAAAACGAAAAGAGGTTTTGTCGGAGATAGAAAAATTACGCGCAAATCCCGAAACAACGCTGATCACGCTACCGAATTATACGGTTTTTTGCGCTAAGCCGAAAGAGATGCCTCATATCATGCACGACATTGCGCGCCTTCGAGAAATTACCTTTAGGAAGGTTGGAGAAGGAACCAATAAATCGGCCGATACCGATTGTTATGACGAATACTTTTATCAATTGTTTGTCTGGGACAACGAGGCGCATAAAATAGTAGGAGCTTATCGAATCGGCGTTGGAGCCGAGATCATGAAAAAACATGGCGGAACAGATGGTTTTTATATCAGTTCGCTCTTCGATTTCGATCCTAAAATGAACGATTTGATGAGCCAATCGCTAGAATTGGGACGTTCCTTTATTATCAACGAATATCAAAAAAAACACTCTTCGCTTTTTGCGCTATGGAGAGGATTGTTGATGATGATGCTCAAAACGAAAAATAATTATTTACTTGGCGCCGTCAGCATTTCCGGCAAGTTTTCTGCAGCGGCAAAAGCGCTGACCATCGAATTTATCAAAGTCAACTATTTTGATCATGAACTCGCTTCTATGACTAAAAATAAAGAAAAAGCCACTTTTAAATTGATCAGAAGATTTGACAAGGATACTTTTAAATTGGTTACAAGAGGCGATTTTGCGATGTTGGATTCGTTTGTACAAAGCATTGATTCTAAATTTTCTACGCCGATTTTAGTGCGCCAATATACTACGATGTTGCATACCCGCGCCATTGGATTTAACGTTGATTTTCACTTTAACAACTGTCTAGACGCGTTGATGTATTTGGATATGAAAAAAATACCAAAAAAGGCGTTGTTGATGCTGACCAAAGATTTTGAACAGACCGAAGATCTTAAGAATCTGTTGAATTCTTTGGAGGATGATGAGGAAGAAATAACGAATTAAGATGCTGGATGTTTTAATGTCAGCAAAGTTATTTCCGGATTCAATCCGATTCTAAAAGGAAATCCCACCGTTCCCAAACCGCTGTTTATATAGAGATATTTTTCATTCTCGTAATATAATCCGTTCGAGTATTTATTAAGTACGCGATACAGTCCCCATTGTTTGGTTTTTGTTCTATATCCAATTTGCATGCCGTGCGTATGCCCGCTCAGCGTTAAAAAAAGCGGCCGTTCATTATAGCGTAGTTCCTCTTCCCAATAAACCGGATCGTGCGTCATGACAATTACCGGGTAAAAAACCGGAACTTCTCGCAATGCAAGCTCAATATCGCCGTCGCAAGGATAATGCGACTGATGAAAACATTTATTCTCTGTTCCGGCAACTGCAATAGTATCATTACGGCATATTAAATAATCGGATTTATTTCGTAATATCTTCCAACCGAGACGTTCAAAATATTGAAGTAATTTAGCGTCGTTCTTCAAACTTTCTCGTTCCGTTTTCCAACGATAATAACTTCCGTAATCGTGATTCCCCATAACAAAATAAACGCCGTCAGGTGCTTGCAGTTGTCGTAAGGTTTTAAGAAAAGGCTTCAATTCATCCGCTTTATAAGTCACAATGTCGCCGGTGATCATAATGACGTCGGGTTGAAGTTTCTCAATACTATCGACGGTCGCTTGCAATAATTTATCATCAATGAAAAAATCAAAATGCATGTCGGATAGTTGTACAATTTTGTATCCGTCAAATCCTTTGGAAATTTTTTCCGTTTTAATATCAACGGCGACTATTTTTGGTGAAACAGTCCAATAAAAAGGAGCTATTGCGCATATTGTAAAAACAAATAAGGAAATAACCATCCCACCGTATATCAATGAATTAGATAAATGACGGCTTTTCGTTAATCTCCGCAATACAAGCGTTATTAATAAGAATAAACTTAAAATGAAATGCGCGATCAACAGCGCAAATAGCAATGCGACGGCTATAACTTTCGTATATATGTTCCAGTCGGGAAAAGGAAAGAAAATGCCAAATAAAACAATGAAACACAACAATGTAAATGGAGACCAAAAAAGTATCAAAAAAATAATCCTTTTTGCGCCTTGCCATTTTGAAATGGAAAAAAATATGACCGAAATAAAAACGTCAAATATGAAAAAAAGCGTGTAAAACGATAACCCCCGAAAATTGGGAGGTAAAATAAACGCCGCTATATTGAACATCAAAGCCGTTGTGATAACGACGATCAATTCAACCTTATATCTCTTGATAAACGTATTCATGACCTGAATGATTACTCTTGCAAGATATGAACAATTTTCTTATGAAAAGGATTTATTTGAACACTAAAACATTTTTTATTTCATTTTTTTTTGCAAATTATTGATGAAATCGGTCGGTATCGTTTTCCAAACATTCTTCTGAAGATATTATCAAACTCGCCAAGTCTATACACATGACAAATATCAAAAAAATATATAAAATGTCGGAAATGACAAAAAACTTCCGCCTTGTTCAAAAAAATCGGAATAGCCTACTCGATGACTTAAGCGAAGTTAGAAATTAATTTTGCATTTACGATGAAAATTTCTCTTTCAAATATTTACTAAGTTCTACGGGAGTAATATTATCGGTAAAAGTTCCTTTGCTGAAAGTGGCGATTTTGCCGGTTTCTTCTGAAACGACAACCAAAATAGCATCGGTAGCTTCGGAAAGTCCCATTGCCGCGCGATGACGAAGTCCCATAGATTGTGGAATATTAGGATTTGAAGAGACGGGTAAAATAGCTCCGACGGCCGCAATTTTATTATGAGAAATGATCATCGCCCCATCGTGCAGCGGACTGTTTTTAAAAAAGATGTTCTCAATCAATTGTTCGCTAATGAGCGCGTCTACCGCCGTTCCCGTCTGCATTATTTGCTCCAATTCATTATGTTTGGTAATTGCGATGAGCGCGCCTACTTTATCGTTGCTCATTTTTTGACATGCCATGACAATCGCGTCAATATTGAGATCTTGGTTGACGTAACTTACCCTGAAAAAAGGAAATTTCCCTTTTTCTACCCGTTTCAGAAATTTCACATTTCCTAACATGAGCAACAATTGCCTTATTTCAGGCTGAAACACAATCACAACGGCAATGACTCCAACGCCCATAAATGCGCCTAAGATTTGCGACATCAATAGCATATTCAATGTTTGGGCCGTTCGCCACATGACAAATAGCAATACAAATCCAACCAATATCCTGACCCCGACCGTATTTCTCATAAAATAATACAGTTCGTAAATCAAAAAAGCGACGATCAGGATATCAATAATATCCCAAAAACTAATATGAATTGATTGAATAAAAAAGAGTAACATTCTATGATCAATTATTCATTATTACGATTTTCATACGCATAATAGAGCGCTACAACTTCTTTCGCTTCTTTAACATCATGCACTCGAAGATATTTTGCTCCGTTCATGAGCGCTATCATATTAAGCGCAACAGTTCCCTGCAAAGCTTCTTGAGGCGTTATTTTCAGCGTTTTATATATCATTGATTTGCGCGAAAGGCCTGCAAGCGTATCGCCCATTTTTGCAAAGGTATTCAAATATCGCAAAAGTTGATAATTTTGTGGAATTGTTTTTCCAAAACCGAAACCGGGATCAAGTATAATTCGTTTATTCTCAATTCCTTTTGATTGAAATAAAAATAGTTTTTCTTCAAAAAAACGCTTGACGACTTCCGTAATGTCTTCTCCTTCATGATTCATATTGTGCATTTTGTCAATAGACTCGGCGCAATGCATCATTACATAAAGAACCTGTTTACATCGAGCGACAACGTCAATGATTTTTTCATCAAATTGAGAGCCTGAAATATCGTTGATTATGGTTGCTCCTGCTTCGATGCTCGCTTCTGCTATATTTGAACGAAAAGTATCGACAGAGATCATTATATCAGGAAAAAGATTTTTTATCGTCCGGACAAGCGGAATAACTCTATGTCGTTCTTCTGCTTCGCTTACAATTTCACAATTCGGCTTGGTCGAAAAACCTCCGATATCAATAATGTCGGCTCCTTCCGAGATCATTTTCTCCGCTTTCGCCAATAATGCTTTTTCTCCGGCATGAAATCCGCCGTCGTAAAAAGAATTGGGCGTATTGTTTAAAATACCCATAATAAAAATTGATTTTTCGATCATCTTCATTAACTTTGCACAATAAAAATTTTGATTAAAAAAATGGTAGCGAAATTATGAAGAATTTTGATACTTTTAAGCAATATGATGCGGTAATTGAAGAATGCAAGTCGATTTTTTTAAATAAAATGCGCGATTACGGAACCGCTTGGCGTATTCTCCGCACTACTTCGCTTACCGATCAAATCTATATCAAAGCTAATCGCATTCGCAGCATTCAAATGCAAGGAACACAAAAAGTCGACGAAGGAATCCGTCCGGAGTTTGTGGGAATTGTAAATTATGCCGTTATGGCGTTAATTCAATTAGAACTGGGAACAAAAGAAGAGCCAGCCATGCCGGCCGATAAAACGGAAAAACTCTATATGCGCTATTTTCTTGCCGCAAAGGCATTGATGGAGGATAAGAATCATGATTACGGCGAAGCATGGCGGCAAATGCGCATTAGTTCGCTGGATGATATTATTTTAATGAAATTATTGAGAATTAAGCAAATTGAAGATAACGACGGAAAAACAATCGCATCCGAAGGATTGGATGCAAACTATTTTGACATTATCAATTACGCCGTTTTCGCTTTGATAAGGCTTTCGGAGATCGAAACTCAAAAGTTATAACAAACATACTTTTTTGTCTTCTTTAAAATTGAATATTGGATTTTCATTCATCCTAACTAACTCAAAAAATTATATAAAATGGAAAAAAGAAATCAAAAAGCGCTATTTGGATGGATCATACTTACCGTGTCTATCGCATCGGCTGTTGCAGTTTATTTTATTACAGGATTATCATGGATATTCCTATCCATCTTGATAATTAACATATTGGCAGTAATGCTGTTTCGAAAACAATTCTCTCGAAATGCTTTGGCAATATGTCGTATCCTGATAGGATTATTGTTCATTTTCAGTGGTTTTGTAAAAGGCGTAGATCCTATGGGAACCATTTTTAAAATGGAAGAATATATGGGAGCTTACGGAACGGAGTGGGCGATTTCTTTGGCGCCGTTGGCCGCTATTGTGATGATTTTACTCGAATTTTCGTTGGGATGTTTTGCTTTGTTCAACATCAAACCGAAACTTACCACTATCGGGGTCGGCATTATGATGGTCGGATTTACGATTTTGACTTTTGTCGACGCGATTGCCAATCCTGTTTCAGATTGCGGTTGTTTCGGCGATGCTGTGAAAATGAGCAATTGGCAAACTTTTTATAAAAACTTAGTCATTGACGCGATCTTATTGGTTTTGATACTCAATTATGGTAAGCTGAAAACGCGTAATTCTAATATTCTGCAATTTTCTATCGGCGGTTTTATTGTAGTACTGTTCTTAGGAATGGAAATCCACGCCTATTATAACATGCCCATCATTGACTTTCTTCCTTGGAAAGTAGGTGAAAAAGCGATTCAGGACGAGCGTCTCCCTGTGCAATTCTATTATACGGTTGAAAATAAAAATACGGGAGAAAAGATAGAACGATTATACGACAAATCATTAATGGCCGATATGGTTGATTCCACATGGCAAGCCAATTGGAAAATGGGAACGCGCAGAGACGTCGACCCGAATGAATACAAACACAATCTTCGCATTGTGGACGGTTACAATCACGACATCACATCTTCTTTATTAGAAGCAGATTATCCATTGCTGATCGCGACAATTTACAATATAGACAAAAGCCATAAAAAAGCTTTGGAGAGACTCAAATTGTTGCAGGAAGAGTTGCAAAAAGATGATGAATATTATCTAATCATGCTGGTGGCGGGAAGTTCTGAAGAAGCGCAATTGTTCGCAGAAAATTATGATTTGAATTTTCCTGTTTATACCGCCGACGATGTGGAGGTGAAAATGATGAATCGTTCCAATCCCGGGTTATTATTATTAAAGAACAAAATAGTTCAAGATAAATGGGATTATCATCATATCCCTGATTACAACTTAATTAAAAAAATACATACAAAGTAAAATTTGTATGATTTATGATTAGAAATTTTTTCAAAAAAAAACAGAATAAAAGATCAAAAATATGAGGCAAAAAATCGTAGCGGGAAACTGGAAAATGAACAAAAGTTTTTTGGAAGCGGAAGAACTTTTGGATCAAATAGCGGAAGAACAGGATTCTTACGAAGGCGACGTGCAAGTTATCGTATGTCCTCCGGCGCTTTATTTAGAATTAGCGTCTGATTATGCGGAAGAGTATCCTCTTTTTGTCGGAGCGCAAAACGTCAGCCAATTTGTAAAAGGCGCTTATACAGGGGAAATATCCGCTGCGATGCTCGCTTCAATGGATGGAGTAACACATTGTATCGTAGGACATTCTGAAAGAAGAAAATATTTTGGCGAAACGGACAAAATTATTGCGGAAAAAATAAAAATATTGCTTTCCTTTGAGATAACGCCGATCTATTGCTGTGGAGAAACGTTAGAACAACGTAAAAAAGGCGTACATCTTGAAACGGTCTCCGATCAGATCGAAGAAGCGTTGTTTCACCTCTCCAATGAGGAGATTGAGAATATTGTGATCGCTTATGAACCTGTTTGGGCAATCGGTACGGGAGAAAACGCCATGCCGGAACAAGCACAGGAAATGCATGATTATATCCGCCGTCTTTTGTTGGATAAATATGGCAATGAAGAGGCTAATAATATCTCCATTTTATATGGGGGAAGCGTAAATCCTGAAAATGCAAAAAATATTTTTGCCATGCCTGACGTCGATGGAGGGTTGATTGGAGGAGCTTCTTTGAACGCCGCCGATTTTTTGGCAATTAGAGACGCTTTTTAATTATGCGTTTATTGAGTAGCAAATGGAATATATTGAGTTAAAATGTACATATCCGGAAAAATTTTCCGGAGAGGAGATCCTTCCCGCCGTTTTAGGAGAGATAGGATTTGAGAGTTTTGTGGAAACGGACGAGGGATTGAGCGCATATATTCCCAAAGATAATTTTTCGGAAAAAGAATTGAACGAAATACTTTCCATGCTTTCCGAAAAGATCGAAACGAGCGTCGTCATTATTCCCGATCAAAATTGGAACGAACTTTGGGAGCGTAATTTTGATCCGGTTTGGATTGGAAATCAATGTATTGTTCGCGCTCCGTTTCATGAAAAACCTGAAAATATTCTTTACGACCTGATCATTGAACCTCGCATGGCGTTTGGGACGGCTCATCATGCAACGACATTCCAAATGCTGCAATATCTGTTGAAAGAAGATGTAAAAGGCAAAAAAGTCCTTGATATGGGATGCGGAACAGGAGTTATTGCAATTTTGGCGGAAATATTGGGAGCGAAGTCGATTACGGCCGTCGATAACGACGAATGGGCGTATAACAATGCGATGGATAATTTTAAATTGAACAATATCCATAAAACGAAAGCTTTACTGGGCGACGCTTCGTCGCTTGGCGACGAAATATACAATGTCATTTTTGCTAATATCAACCGGAATATTCTATTGCAGGATATGAAAGCTTATACCGATGTATTGTGCGATAATGGGATTATTTTTTTTAGCGGATTTTATACCGAAGATAACGACGCCATTATTGAAGAGGCGAAAAAATGCCATTTAAAACTAACTGAAACATCTGAAAAAGAAAATTGGTCGGCGCTAAAATTTACTAAAAATAGAGCATTAGAATTATGACGACAGTAGAAGTTTTGTTACTAATTTGTGGAGGAATAATTGCTTATTTGCTTGGGTCAATACCAAGTTCTGTATGGATTGGGAGGATATTTTTCGGTAAAGACGTTCGTCAATATGGTAGCGGCAACGCAGGCGCTACCAACACATTTCGTACATTCGGATGGAAAGCAGGCGTTTTTGTGCTTGTTTTTGATGTCTTTAAGGGATGGATGGCGGTTTTTATAAGTTCGCTTTTTACGTCTGATTATTTTTCTTCCGAACAGGTAATTAATTACGAAGTAATCTGCGCCGCTTTGGCGGTTGTCGGGCATGTTTATCCGATTTTTGCAGGATTCAAAGGAGGGAAAGGAGTCGCTACGCTGGTGGGAATCATGATCGCGTTGTTGCCATGGGAAACAGCAACGGCCGTGGTCATTTTTATTATTGTAATGTTACTCTCTGGATATGTCAGTTTAAGTTCCATCATTGCAGGCATACTGTTTCCCGTTATCGTTATTTTTCTTCCGAAAATATTCCTCACTTTGTTGCCTGCCGCATGGTCTGAAATATTTTTTGCATTTTTGATAGCCGTTTTTATCCCCATTACGCATTTGAAAAATATAAAAAGATTGCTGAAAGGAACGGAGAAAAAACTCTTTTCTAAAAATGATAAAGACGGTTCAATGGATTTCGGAGGTAAATAGAAAACGGTAAGGACTTTTATTTTTCTTGATAAAGAATCAAAAAAAATCGTATTATTGCATGTTGATTTTCTGTGCTCAGAAAGTTTTTTTAAAATATTGTAAATCAATAATAAAAACAGATAAAAATGAGATTTATCATTTCCGCTACAACATTTTTGAAGAGCCTTCAGGCAATTAGCGGCGTTTTGACAACCAACAGCGCTTTACCTATTCTGGATAATTTCCTTATCGAAAGCGATGGGGAAATGTTGAAAGTAACGGCTTCAGACCAAGAGACGACAATGGTCGTTTCTGTAAAACCGGAAATAATTTCCGACAAAGGGCGTATCGTCGTCCCTGCAAAAGTGCTGATTGAATGGCTTAAAACTTTATCGGATATTCCGGTGACATTTGTCGTAAATGAAAATTATAGCGTTCATATTTCATCGGGAGAAGGCGAATATAACTTGTCGGGATACAATCCGGATGAATATCCGCAACTTCCTACTATCGATAATGTGACGTCGTTCGTAGTAGATTCTAATATTTTGGAAACAGCTATTTCGAAGACGTTATATGCTACGGGAAACGACGAGATGAGACCGGCGATGGCGGGCGTTTTATGCGAAGCAAAAGAGGACAGAATCATTTTTGTCGCCACCGATGCGCACAAATTAGTTCGATACGCCAGAATGGACGCTCATTCCGAAAATGAAATAAGTTTTATATTTCCGAAAAAGCCGCTCAATTTGCTGAAAAATGTAATAGGCGCAAGTAAAGCCGAAACGGTTCAGATAAATTATACCGATAAACATGTAGTTTTTGTATTTGGCAATTTCACGTTGACTTGTTTACAAATTATCGGAAAATTTCCTAATTATTCGGCGGTAATTCCTACGGACAATCCCAACGTATTATTAATAGACCGTTCACAACTGATCAATACTTTGCAGAGGATTTCAATTTTTGCAAACCAATCGACGCATCAAGTGCGATTGAAATTAGCAGGGCAAGAACTTGCCATCGTAGCGGAAGATATAGATTATAGCAACGACGGATATGAACGTCTGACATGTAACTATTCCGGAGAAGATATGGACATCGGATTCAACGCAAAATCATTGATAGAGATGCTTAATAATATCGATAGTGAAATTGCGCGCATCGAACTATCGCAACCAAATCGAGCGGGATTGATATT
This sequence comes from Bacteroidales bacterium, assembly GCA_031254805.1. Classification (GTDB taxonomy): domain Bacteria; phylum Bacteroidota; class Bacteroidia; order Bacteroidales; family WRLA01; genus WRLA01. The sequence continues at coordinate 19,088 of JAIRTP010000042.1, read as the reverse complement.
CCCTAACGAACCTTCTTCATCGGATGAAGATATTTTGATGCTGATTATGCCGATCATGCTTAATTCTTAAAAGAGAGAACGATAAATACAAGAAAGACGGCGCGTCAAAAGTCATTTTTTTAAGCAATTACTCACATTACAGTATATTGTAAGTAAAATAGTCGACTTTTGACGCGCCATGTTTTGTACACGAAATATTGATCCTACAAATCAGATTTTTGATTCCAAGAACACATTAGATTTCTATCTCCGAACGCATCGTCGATGCGAGTGACGGCAGGGAAATATTTATCTTCTTTAACGACGCCTTTAGGGAAAGCGGCATTTTCGCGCGTATATGGATATTCCCATTTATCGACGCAAAGCATAGCCGCCGTATGCGGCGCATTTTTGATAATATTATTGATTTTATCACTTTTCCCGTCGACGATATCCCGAATCTCTTTTCGAATTTCAATCATAGCATTTGCAAAACGATCGAGTTCGGAAAGCGGCTCGCTTTCAGTAGGCTCTACCATCAAAGTTCCATGTACGGGAAAAGCTACTGTAGGCGCATGAAATCCGTAATCCATCAGACGTTTTGCTAAGTTGATAACCGGAAGGTCGGCGGTTTTCTCAAATTCGTTACAATCTACGATCATTTCATGAGCGCAACGTCCGTGCGTTCCCGTGTAGAGAATGTTGTAATCTTTTTCAAGACGTTTTAGAAGATAATTTGCATTGAAAATAGCCATTTTAGTAGCCTCTGTCAATCCTTCTCCGCCTAAGAGTTTAATATAAGAGTAGGCGATCGTTGCGATGAGCGCGCTTCCGTAAAGCGCCGAAGAAACGGCTGTGTTAGAACGATCGGATTCCACAACGGGATTGCCCGGCAAGAATGGAACGAGATGTTTTGCTACGCATATTGGTCCGATTCCCGGTCCGCCGCCGCCGTGAGGACTGGCAAATGTTTTGTGTAAATTCAAATGACAAACATCGGCTCCGATAAATCCCGGACTTGTTAATCCTACTTGTGCATTCATATTAGCGCCGTCCATGTAAACTTGTCCGCCGTTTTCATGGATAATATTCATGATATCCAAAACGCTTTCCTCGAATACGCCGTGCGTAGAAGGATAAGTGATCATCAGACAGGATAGATTATCTTTATACTGTTTCGCTTTTGCATTCAAGTCGGCGATATCAATGTTTCCGTTTGCATCGTAAGCGACCACGACGATCTCCATTCCCGCCATATGCGCCGACGCTGGATTGGTTCCATGCGCCGATGCGGGTATCAGACAAATATTGCGCCCCCCTTCGCCGCGACTTCGATGATATGATTGAATAACCAAGAGTCCTGCATATTCTCCCGATGCGCCTGAATTAGGCTGAATAGAAGTTGCTTCAAATCCTGTAATAACGGCTAAATCTTTTTCTAATTCCCGTATCATCTCTATATAACCTGCCGCTTGATCTCGCGGGACGAAAGGATGGATCGCTCCGAATTCAGGAAAACTGAGCGCAAACATTTCAGAAGCCGCATTTAATTTCATGGTGCACGAACCTAATGGAATCATGGCGCGATTGAGCGATAAATCTCTGTTCTCCAATCGTTTCATATAACGCATCATTTCAGTTTCGCTATGATATTTATTAAAAACTTCATGCGTTAGATATGTTGATGTGCGTGCAAATTCTTTGGAGAAAGTCTCGATTTTTTGACATTTTTCGGGATTGCAAACAAACGTTGTGAACGGTTTGTCGGCGGCAACGGCTAAGACTTCTAAAACATCGTTTACATCGCTTAACGACGTAGTTTCATCGCAACTGATTCCGATGGTTTTGTCGTCGATATAACGCAAATTGATCTTTCTCGCTAAGGCTAATTTTTTTATCTCTATGGAAGAAACACCGTTCGGTAATTGCAACGTAACGGTATCAAAGAAGTTTTTATTGCGATTTGCATACCCGTATTTTGCGCTTTCTTCCGAAATAACGCCCGCCAAGATATTGATATGACGCGCTATTTGTTTAATCCCCTCCGCTCCATGGTAAATTGCCCAAAATCCCGACATAATTGCCATAAGCGCTTGCGCCGTACAGATATTTGAAGTCGCTTTTTCACGTTTAATATGTTGTTCGCGCGTTTGCAAAGCCATACGTAGCGCGCGATTTCCTTGCGCATCGACGGAAATGCCGATAATGCGTCCCGGAATCAAGCGCTTGAAATCTTCTGTCGCAGCTAAATATGCATTATGAGGACCGCCGAATCCTAATGGCAAACCAAAACGTTGCGTACTGCCTACTACGATGTCTGCGCCCCATTCTCCCGGAGGAGTTAACAATGCTAAACTTAATAAATCGACGGCGACGGCTATTAAGATGCCTTTTTCATGTGCATTTTTTACAAAATCACGATAATCTTCCACGCCTCCGAATCCGTCGGGATATTGCAATAATGCTCCGTAGTAAGTTTCATCTAATACTTGCGTTGAGGAATCTCCGAAAACGATCTCTATTCCCAATGGAAACGCTCTGGTTTCCATCACCGCTTTTGTTTGCGGAAAAACATTTTCAGCTACAAAAAATTTCTTCACGCCCGCTTTCACAGCCTGACGAGAACGCGCGTTGAAAGCCATGATCATCGCTTCGGCCGCCGCAGTTCCTTCGTCCAACAGGGAGCTGTTAGACAACGGCATCCCGGTCAGGTCGCATACCATTGTCTGAAAATTTAAGAGCGCTTCCAAACGCCCTTGCGATATTTCTGCTTGATAAGGCGTATAGGAAGTGTACCATCCGGGATTTTCCAAAATATTGCGTTGAATGACGCCGGGCAAAATGGATGAATAATATCCCATGCCGATATAAGTGCGGTATATTTTGTTTTTGGATGCCAATTCTTTCAAACGATTCAACAATTCGAATTCATTAATCCCCTGAGGTAGATTGAGCGGCTCTTTTAAACGGATCGACGCCGGAACGGTTTCGTCGATCAATTGGTCAACAGATTTTACGCCAATTACTTCGCACATTTTGGCAAGCTCATGCCGACGCGGCCCGTTATGACGATCTAAAAAATCATTTGTTATCATATTACTGTTCTTTAACGTATTATATTTTTTATAAAAGAATTGCAAATATAGTTAATTCATTGAGTTTATAGACCCGCAATCATAATTAAATATCTCTGTTTTGCAATTCGTACAAAATATCGTCGATCTCCATCATGGATGGATCTTGCGCCAATATTTTGCCATTTTTATCAATTAAATAATAAAAAGGAATCTTTTCGGAGAGATTATATAGTTTGGCGACCGGAGAGGTATTTCCTTTTAAGTCGGAAAGGTTGATCCATGAAACATTTTGAGAAGCGACGCTGTTTTTCCACATTTGCTCGTTATTGTCGATAGATACGGCGACGATTTCAAATCCTGATTTTTTATAATCGTCATACATCGTTTTTAACATATCAAGATTATTCGGCGTAACGTTTTCTCTGGGGCTCCAAAAAGCAAGTAATACAATTTTTCCTTGATAATCGGATAATGAAACAGATTTTCCGTTTTCGTCGGACAACATAAAGTCAGGAGCCTGATTTCCGGCCGATAATCGTTCTGCCGCCAATTTTTGCGAAGCCAAATCTCTTTTAAAATCTGCGACCGTTTTATGAAAAGCTACCGTATGAGTATTTTCAGGAATGCGCGCCGTCAACTTTTTATCGATAAGGAAATAAAACGCCGAATCGCGCCTTATCTCGTACAATCTCTTTTGTCCAAGATTTTGATTTAAGATCAAAAGCGTCGAAAGATATTCGGGGCGTTCAAGAAGTAATTGGTCGGAAAACTGTCTGTGCGCATCATAAATAGCTTGGTAATCGGCAATTATTTGTTCTCGAACAGATGCAAATTGCTGCGTATCAGCATAAGAGTTTATTTTTAACCCTAAGCTATCCGTCTTTGCCATATCTGAGAAAAGTCTCTTGAAAAAACGCGTTAAATATTCCGATTCGGGATTTCCTGAAACTTGAAACGTTCCGGAAAGATCGTTATAATCAGCTGTAACTTTGTATGAATTGTTTTTATCAATAATCAAAGGAATAAATTGATGATCTTCAAATCGTAGCAAAACAAATTCTTCCTCTTTAGGAAGCAAGTTCAATTTAAATTTGCCGTTTTTGTCGGTGACGACGCGTTGTATTTCAACAATATCGGTAGTTGTAATTTGTTCGATGACAATCCTTGTCGACGCGCTGTTGTCTATTGCGATGTCGATCAATGCAGGTTCCGCTTTTTTTATATTTCCATTTTTACAATGTACGTTGAAGAGTAATAAAGCGGCAATTACACATAAAAACACAAGCTTTCTTTGAAAATGTTTCATCTTATCCTCTTTTGGGGCAAAAATAGCTTAATTTTTTTAAAGGATGCGAAATTTTTAACATATATGGGTTGCCTGAAATAAAATTCGACGAAGTTAACGGCGGAATTTTAAAAACCGAATTCCGTTGAACTGCGGAAAAGGGATAAGCATACAGAGTTAAAATTGTGATTTTCAAATAGTTCAATGCTAATATTTTCCTCTCGACCTGCAGTTATGAAAATCACATTCCATTCGGGAGTTCAGAAAACTGTTATATTTTGTTCATCTTGCATTACTAAGTCGATTGATAGATGTTGCGATCTTAAAAAGATGGCAAGAATCAATCCGGAAAACAAAATTACCGACGTAAAATTATTTACGTCAATTTCATCGGATTACCGGAGCCGTCGTTTCCGGTTGAACGGGCAAATAGGAAAAACCTTACCGGTTTGCGTCTATGTCTATCGAAAAAAAATGGGAGGATATAACGTCAGGGTTTTATTTTTACGATCTTATTGTCTTTTATTACAACAAGTACGCTTTGTTTTTGTCGTTTGGAGATCAGCAATCTTTCATAAGATTTTTCCAATCCGGTTAAAATTTTGCGTTTCTGCTCTATTTTATTCATTGTATTCATAATAACCTCTCAATTTATTAAACTTATCAACATTTATTATGCCAAGCGCTCTTTCATGGAGTTTTTCGGCAATTAATTCATGCTTTCCTTCGGAGTTGTCAAATACCAAAACCTGATCGGAAAGCGGCAAATATATATCAAACAAGTTTTTAATTCCTTTATAATAGCGTCGTTCTATCACTTCGGGCTTTGTATTATGCCCTCCTTCCAACACTCTAATCCGTACTCTTTCTTTTGCCAAAACGACGTTTTGCAACCAGAAAAAAACAAGAATAATATTATATCCTCTTTCTTTCGCTCTGATGATCTTTCTTTTATAACTTCTTGTTGAAAGCGTCGTCTCAAAAGCAAAGGTACTATTATTTTCTAATAACTCGTCAATTCTTTTCAACATTATTCTTCCCGCTTCGATCCATACTTTTTCCGGTTGAAAAGGAGAAAGCCCTCTGGCTATCTCATCCGAATTCACAAACTCTTTACAACTGAGCATTTCAGGTAAAATTGTAAAGGAGGCCGTCGTTTTTCCCGCTCCGTTGCACCCAGAAATGATGTAAAGATTTTTTTCATTCATTATACAAAGATAATGTTTTTATCAAAATAAGCGAATAGTTTTTTACAATAAATTTATTCGTTCCGTCACATTTTTTTCTCCAAATTCTCCCCTTAAAAGGTAACTTCCTTTGGACAAAGAAGATAGGTCAATCTCTACTTTATTTTCTACTATATCGGTTGCTGAAAAAATAATATTTTTGTGAAGATCTTGCAATGCGATTGTAATGGGCGCGTTTATTTTTCCTTCAAATTCCAAAACGATCCGGCTGGTTTCAGGATAAGCAAATATCCGCACAGATAGTTGCGACGGATTATTTACAGGCTGCTTTCGTCTGTTTTTGAGTTTTCCTTTTTTGTTATAAAACATACTTCCTTCTGTAATAAGAGGATGTCCGTATGTCGCATTCAACGTATTATCCTGAAAATCTGGCGATTGTTCTTCGAACAGCTCATTTATATTCCACGATACGGCCGATGATTTTTCAATAAACTTTGTTAAGCGAGCGCGTAAAGCGTCGGGATCGACGCCCGTCGTAGAATAATCGGGTATTTCAATGGCAAAATCGTCGTCGATTCGATTCCAAACTCTGATATGATCGATCTGAAAATATGCCGGAAACGGAGTCGTTTCATCGGGAGCAGGCCAAAAAGGGCAAGGCTTATTGTTGGCAACGCCCAAATTAGCGATCAGCGCGGCGGCATGTTGCATGCTCCCTTTCCAGAAAGCAAAACTTTCGCCGTTCAAATGCCAATAAACGATATCCTCGTCCCATTGTCCCATAACAGTGTTGAAATGGGCGGAGAAATCCGTATTGATGAAAATATCTCCTCCGAATTTTTTGCAATTTTCGGGGCAATGTATGTCAAAATGAAGTCTTTTCGGATCTTTTCCGACAAATTCAAAAATATCGATCTCTTCATTAGGTTTTCCTGCAAACAGCCAAAAAGCAGGCCAGAATCCCGTTCCGGCGGGTAGTTTACAACGTATCTCGAACATTCCATGTTTGAATAATTCTTTGGAATAGAGCATTCCGGAGGTGTAATTCCACTCCCTCAAGTTTGGCTTACCATCCGATAATACGGCGCTGTCCGATTTATAATGAACGCCTTTGGCAAAAATATGGCCGCGTTTGGCCGTTAATTTCAAAATCCCGTTTTCTAATTCATAATTTTGCCCGGGCGTCATATATTCCTGATAACATGTTCCCGAATAATTTCTTCCCCAAGGGTATGAGTCGAGCCATTTGGAATTGTCGACGCTATCTCCGGAAAATTCGTCGCCCCAAGAGTATCCCCATCTGTCAATAGTTCCGTCGAGCCACACCTGCCACATAACTTGCGGCTGGCTTGCCCCGATAAAAAAAGAGAAAACCAATGAAAGAAAGAGAACGGTTTTATGCATTAATTGTTCCTTTTTGTCTCTTTGAGGATGACGTCGTGCGCGCCGCCTTCGATGATGCTCGTTGAAGATACTAAGGTGATTTTTGCAGTATCTTTCAGTTGATTAAGCGTTAACGAGCCGCAACTGCACATCGTAGATTTTATTTTTCCCAAAGTAACGTCAAGGTTGTCTTTTAATTTGCCGGCATAAGGCACGTAACTATCGACGCCTTCTTCAAATTTGAGGCTGTCGCCGCCGCCCATGTCGTAACGTTGCCAATTTCTGGCGCGATTGGAACCTTCGCCCCAATATTCTTTTACGTAATTGCCGCCAACCATTAATTTTTTTGTCGGACTCTCGTCAAAACGGGCAAAGTAACGTCCCATCATCAAGAAATCGGCTCCCATAGCCAGCGCCAAGACCATATGATAGTCTTGCACGATGCCGCCGTCGGAACATATCGGAATATAAACGCCATGTTGTTTAAAATATTCGTTGCGCGCTTGAGCGACTTCTATCAGCGAAGTCGCTTGTCCTCTGCCGATTCCTTTTTGCTCTCTTGTGATACAGATAGAACCGCCGCCAATGCCGACTTTGATAAAATCCGCGCCGGCGTCGGCTAAATATTGAAATCCTTCTGCATCGATAATATTTCCGGCGCCGATCTTGACGGAATCGCCGTAATGATCCCGCACAAATTTCAACGTATCCTGTTGCCATTCTGAAAAACCATCGGAGGAATCGATACATAGAACATCGACACCCGCTTCGATAAGTTTCGGAATGCGTTCTTTATAATCTCTGGTATTGATTCCGGCTCCGGTCAACAGACTTTTATTTTTATCTAAGAGTTCGTTAGGATTCTCTTTGTGGTTGTCATAGTCTTTTCGGAAAACAAAATATCTAAGATGTTGACGGTCGTCGATAACAGGAAGGGCATTGATTTTATTATCCCAAATGATGTCGTTGGCCTCTTCTAATGTGATTCCGAATTTTCCAACAATCAATTTGGAAAAGGGCGTCATAAAATCTCTTACTTTCTTATCCAAAGGATCGCGGCTTGGGCGATAGTCTCGACTGGTTACCAAACCTAAAAGTTTGCCGTTATAAGCGCCGTTGTCGGTAATTCCTATGGTAGAAAAGCCTGTTTTTTCTTTCAATTTCAATACGTCTTGCAACGTATGTTCCGGCGTCAAGTTGGCGTCGCTTACGACAAATCCGGCTTTATATTTTTTGACTTTCCGGACCATTTCAACTTGGTCTTCGATAGATTGCGATCCGAAAATGAAAGAAAGTCCCCCGTTTCTGGCTAAAGCGATGGCCATCTTATCGTCGGAAACAGATTGCATGATTGCAGAGACAAAAGGAATATTTAATTCAATTTCCGATTTTGCGCCTTTATTAAATTTTACTAAAGATGTTTTCAGCGACGCTTTGTCGGGCGCGCAATCTTTGGAAGTCAATCCGGGGATTAACAAATATTCATTAAAAGTTCTTGATATATCGTCAATTATATGCGCCATAATATGGATCTGATTTTTGTGCAAAGTTATAAAAAAAGCCGGTCGCCTTTTTTTGATTTTGACAACCTGTTTATAAACAGAGACCGGCTCGTTTAAGCCGGTCCCCCACAACATTATGAAAAAAACTTTTTATCTAAAAAGAAAAACATGAAAACACATATTTATTCTCCTTCTTAACATACGTTACAATAACTATGCCAGAACCTTTTTCATCGTAGATGATCTGTTTAAAAAGGCAGAAAAACGACGCTTATTTCCTGGTTAGAGCATCGGAAACGTTTTCGTGATTTTACTGAAAGACTTTTTATCCTTTATGCCAGTTAGCGGGACAAGCTTCACCGTTTTCTTCAAAAAATTGTAAAGAGTCTACCATGCGAAGCGCTTCGTCGATATTGCGCCCTAAAGGCATGTCGTTGACTACTTGATGACGCACAATGCCTTGTTTGTCAATCAGAAACAATCCGCGATATGCGGCGGGAATTCCATCGAAGACAATTTCATCTTCTTCTTCGTCATAGTCGTATTCTCCTGCCAAAACGTCGTAATTTCTTGCGATTGTCTTGGACGTATCTGCGACCAGAGGATATGTTACGCCTTTTATTCCGCCGCTTTTAGAGTCGGCGTTCAGCCATGTCCAATGCGAAAATTTGCTGTCGGTAGAACATCCGACTACAACGCAATTGCGTTTTTCAAACTCTTCCAATTTTTCCTGAAAAGCAAGAAGCTCCGTTGGGCATACAAAGCTGAAATCGAACGGATAAAAGAAAAAAATCACATATTTTTTGCTGACATATTGAGAGAGAGAAAATTTTTCAACAATCTCGTTTCCGTTAATTACTGCGTCCGCTTCAAACGTGGGGGCGGATTTTCCGACTAAAACCATTTTATTATAATTATTGAGTTATGATGAACTGATTTATTGATGATGGAACGAAAATCGACTTTGCATATTTGATTTTTTAAAAAAGTTCCGTATTTTTTTCATATTTTAACGCTTCGCCGACAAAACGTACAAACAAAGGGTGCGGGTTGGCGACAGTGCTTTTGTATTCCGGATGAAATTGAGCGCCGACAAACCAAGGATGATTTTTTAATTCGATGATTTCCACTAAGTTTTCATTCGGATTAATTCCGGAGAGCGCCATGTCGCCTTTTTCAAATGCTTCAATGTATTTGTTATTGAATTCGTATCTGTGGCGATGCCGTTCGCTGATCGTATCTTTCTGATACACTTCATAAGCTTTTGTTCCTTTTTTTAACTGGCAAGGATAAGCGCCCAGGCGCATGGTGCCTCCCATTCCGGAGATCTTTTTCTGATCTTCCATCAAGTCGACGACCGGATGGGGCGTCTCGGAGATAAATTCGGTAGAACAAGCGCCGGTAAAGCCTAAGACGTTGCGAGCAAATTCTATCACGGCGCATTGCATTCCTAAACAGATTCCAAAAAATGGAATTTTGTTCTCACGGGCATAACGTATGGCTTCAATTTTTCCTTCAACGCCGCGACGTCCGAATCCCGGTGCGACTAATATTCCGGAAACGCCGCTAAGCATTTCGTGAACATTTTCGGACGCGACTGCTTCGGATTGCACAAACCGAAGCTGCACTTTGCATTTGTTGGCGGCGCCCGCATGTACAAACGACTCTATAATAGACTTGTACGCATCTTTTAATTCCACATATTTGCCGACTAATGCAATCTCTATTTGCCGTTCGGGATTTTTGAGATTCTCCAAAAAGCGCGCCCAATCGGTCAGATCGGGAGTTCCTTCCGCGGGCAAATTAAGTTTATGCAAAACCTCCCTGTCCAATCCTTCTTCCAACATCAAAAATGGAATGTCATAGATCGTCTGAGCGTCGATGGACTCGATGACAGAAGTGGGAGGAACATTGCAAAACAGAGATATTTTATTGCGCATGCCTTGCGACATGTGATGACTTGTACGGCATACGATGATATCCGGTTGCAAACCTTGTTCTTGTAAAAGTTTTACGGAGTGCTGCGTGGGTTTCGTTTTCAGTTCTCCTGCGGCGGCTAAATAAGGCACCAGCGTCAGATGAATGACGACGCAATATCCCAACATTTCCCAGCGTAGCTGACGTACCGCTTCAACATAAGGAAGCGATTCGATATCGCCGACGGTGCCGCCGATTTCAGTGATGACGAAGTCGTACTTTCCGGTGTTGCCCAACAGTCGTATGCGGCTTTTAATCTCGTCCGTAATGTGAGGAATCACCTGCACGGTGGTTCCGAGAAAGTCGCCGCGGCGTTCTTTATCAATGACGCTTTGATATACCCGTCCCGTAGTTACGTTGTTTGCCTGCGAAGTCGGCGTATTGAGAAAGCGTTCGTAATGGCCTAAATCAAGGTCGGTCTCGGCGCCGTCTTCTGTCACATAACATTCGCCATGTTCGTATGGATTGAGCGTCCCAGGATCTATATTGATATAAGGATCAAGTTTTTGAATGGTTACCGAATAACCGCGCGCCTGCAACAAACGCGCCAGAGAAGCGGAGATAATGCCTTTTCCCAAAGAAGAAGCTACGCCGCCCGTCACAAAAATATACTTTGTATTATCCATTAATTTACACAAATACTGTTTTGCAAATATACGGGAATTTATTGAATGTTAGATAGGCCAACCGCATCAAAAATTGTTTCGGTATGAAAAATGTTTTTTATCGTATATGGGATTTGAGTTTGGCAGATAAAACGCCGCAGAATACTTTGAACATGCCTCAGATATGCGGTTTGATTGACATTGTGAAATGAGAGATGGGGGAAGTCTATAAAGTCTCAAAGTCTATAAAGTTTGTAAAGTCCATAAGTCATAAAGTTGTAGGGGGTGTGAAAGGCGGAAATTGGGAGAAGCGGGCTATTCGTAACCGAACGTTCTGAGATCTTTGGGATTTTCTCGCCAATTTTTGCGCACTTTGACGAAGGTTTCTAAAAACGTCTTTTTCCCGACAAAGGCTTCAATGTCTTTACGAGCTTCTGTTCCTACTTTTTTCAATCCTTTTCCTTGATGGCCGATGATGATTCCCTTTTGCGTGTCTCGCTCTACGTAAATGACTGCGGAGATGCGAATTAGCTTCTCTTCTTCTTTGTAACTATCGACGACGATCTCTACGGAATAAGGAATTTCTCTTTGATAAAACAGAAAAATTTTTTCGCGGATGATCTCCGACACAAAAAAACGCATCGATTTATCGGTCAATTCGTCTTTGGAAAAATAAGGAGGCGATTCAGGGAGTAAATCGGTCGCCCTTTTGATGAGATAGTCTAAATTGACCTTTTCGAGCGCCGATACGGGAACGATTTCGGCGTCGGGAAATTTCTGTCGCCAAAAATCGACCTTTTCCGCTACCAAATCAGGATCAGCCAGATCGATTTTGTTGATCGCGACAATGACGGGGATTCCGCTCCTTTTTATTTTCTCGGCATATTCGTCCAGTATCTTCGTCTCGCCGACTTCGCATACATATAATATAATATCCGCATCCTGAATGGCGGCGTCGGCAAATTGCATCATGCGTTCTTGTAATTTATAGGAAGGCTTGAGCAATCCGGGCGTGTCGGAATAGACAATTTGAAAGTCTTCGCCGCTGACGATTCCCAAAATTCTATGCCTTGTCGTTTGCGCTTTGGCGGTAATAATGGAGAGTTTCTCGCCGACTAAAGCGTTCATTAAGGTGGATTTTCCGGCGTTCGGATTTCCTAAGATATTGACAAAGCCCGATTTATGCGACATAAAAAAATATTTAATTAATTTGTGGCAAAGTTATGAAGAAAATGATTACCTTTGCAGCGCAAATAAATTGCGGGGTGGAGCAGAGGTAGCTCGTTGGGCTCATAACCCAAAGGTCGTCGGTTCGAATCCGGCCCCCGCTACTAAAAAAAGAGGCTGTCGAATTTTCGACGGCCTCTTTTTTTAGCGTATCACGGATGATTATAAACTTGGCGGCGCGAATCTGATAACGGTTTTGTTAATGACGTCCGGATTTTATAATCTTGAAAGAATATGCCAAATACGCCAGCAAATATTTCAGGCATTCCAAAATTATGAGAAATAAAAAAGCAAATCTTCGCTATAAGCCTTTTGTTCTCAATTCATTTTCACCTTCTTCGCAAAATATTTTCTTAAAAACGTCGCTAACAGATTTATTAAAAGAACGACGATTATCAATACCAAAGCTGTTCCGTAAGCGATTGGCCGGGAAGCTTCGATGTCGGTTCCGCTGGTTGCGATGACATATAAATGATACGGTAAAGCCATTACCTGATCGAAAATACTGTCAGGCAATTTGGGAAGAAAATAAGCGGCTACGGTAAATAAAATAGGAGCGGTTTCTCCCGAAACTCTTCCGATGGAGAGTATCAACCCCGTAATGATATTTGGAAAAGCCATAGGCAATATCACGCGCCAAATTGTCTGTAATTTTGTAGCGCCCAAAGCCAAACTTCCTGTACGATAAGTATCGGGGATAGATTTTAACGCTTCTTCCGTAGTTCGTATGATCACCGGAAGAACTAACAAGCCAAGCGTGCAAGAGCCGGCAATAATAGAATCTCCAAATCCTAAGGTATTAACAAATAACGCCATGCCAAATAATCCGAAGACAATAGACGGAATGCTTCCCAGATTATTGGTCATAATGCGAATAAACTTAGCTATCCATGTATTTCCGGCATATTCATTCATATAAATGGCAGATAATACCCCAATAGGAAAGGCAAAAACGACGCTTCCTGTTATCAGGCAAAACGTCCCGACAATCGCGGGAAATATTCCTCCCGCCGTCATGCCTTCTGTCGGAGCGGTAGTCAAAAATGTCCAATTAATAACCTCCGCGCCGTTATATACTATAAATCCCAATATCCACAGCAATATTCCGACAATCAATATTCCTAATAAGCGTAATACGATAAATACTATTTTTTGTTTTATTCTTTTATGCATGATCAGATACCTTTACTTTGTCGACGTCTTGAGATGAATTCCGCAGATATGCTGATTATCATTGTGATAATAAAAAGAATAGATCCCAGCAAAAACAACGATTGATAATGCGCTCCGCCGACGGGAGCTTCTCCCAATTCGGCGGCAATAGTCGCCGGAATAGTTCTTATCGGTTGAAATAAAGAAGAAGGTATTACGGCTGCGTTGCCCGTTACCATCAATACGGCCATCGTCTCTCCAATAGCTCTTCCGATTCCCAAAACGATAGCCGCCATAATTCCTGATGAAGAGTATGGAATGATTACTTTATAGATTGTTTGCCAATGGGTAGCTCCAAGCGCTAAGCTCGCTTCACGCATAGCTCTCGGCGTATTTCTCATCGCATCCTCGGCAATTGTAATAATTGTGGGCAACGCCATGATCGCTAATATCAGACTTCCTGTAAAAGCCGTCTCTCCAACCGGCAAATTAAAAGTTCTCTGAACCAAAGGAACCAAAACTACCAATCCGAAGAAACCATAAACCACAGAAGGAATACCCGCTAAGAGCTCAATAGCAGGTTTCAATATTTTCCGCACGCGTTCGCTTGCCAACTCCGACAGATAAACGGCTACGCCCACGCCCAACGGAAGGGCTATAAGAATAGCAAAAAGACTGATCCATAACGTTCCTAATATTAAAGGAAATACGCCAAATTGAGGCGAAGGCGTAGTGGTCGGCAGCCATTCCGTTCCTCCAAAGAAATCTGAAAACCGAATATTTTCAGAAGTTAATATTTTTACGGCATTGTTATTTTGAGGAAAAAACTCCTGCGGAATATAAGCGATAATATTGATATCCTTTGCGATAACTTCGCCTAATTTTTCGGGAAGCAGCGAATAATCTTCTCCTAACTCTTCATCGGAATAGAGCGAAAATATCTCTTCAAATCTGAAAGGCGCGATTGTTCCGGCATTTCCTCCAATTTCGTTCCAATCGGTTGTTTTCCAATCAAATATTTGCTTGATCTCATACGAAGAGAGTCGTTCTACGTTATTAGCCGAATTTACGCAAAGGACGTATCCTTTTTCAACGGAAGGATTTTTGAATAATCCCAATCCTTCCTTAAACAGAAAAACAATAATAAGTAAAATGGCGAGGCTTGTGACTCCGCCATTGACAGTTAATAATAGCTTGACAATTTGTTCGGTAATCTTCCGGAGTTTTTTCATGTCGTAAATGAAGCCTGTGACTTTTTGTCCTTTTTTATATTTATCTTACCGATATAAAACCGATTTCCGATACAATTTGCTGTCCTTTTGTTGACAACACAAAATCAATAAACAGTTTTACCTTATTTTCCGACGCAGACTCATAATAATAGTATAAAGGCCGCACAATAGGATAGGTCTCATTTTTGGCATTTGCAACCGAAGGTTCCACAAAAGTTTTTCCTTGATCATACGATACATGGATCGCTTTCACATTTTGATTGAGATAGGCCAATCCTACATAACCAATAGCGCCTTTTGTTTGACTGATGGATTGAATGATCGCTCCCGTCGCCGGCATGCTCATAATTCCCGTCATATAATTTTTATTCTTCAGCACGCTTTCTTTAAAAAATTCATATGTTCCGGAAGATGTTTCACGAGCGTACGGAACAATCGCCAAATCGTCGCCGCCCACTTCTTTCCAGTTCTTAATTTTTCCGGTAAAAATATCTTCCAATTGTTCGCGGGTAAGATTTTTTACTTTATTGGAAGGATGCGTCACAATGGCTAATGCATCGTAAGCGGCAATTACTTCTTTTACTGATTTGCCGTTCGACTGGAATTTTTGTTTTTCATCAAATTTTATTTTACGGGAAAGTTGCGCTAAATCGGTCGTTCCTTCAAGCAACGCCGATATTCCCACGCCGCTACCGCCTCCGGTTACAGTGACGGTCTGCGAGGGATTAACGTTCATAAATTCTTCAGCTTCTTTTTGGGATAACGGCAACATGGTGTCGGATCCTTTGATTCGTTGCGCTTGCGCGCCTAATGCGATAGTCGTTAAAATGATCGCAGTTAAAATTGTTTTTTTCATTTTTCTGATTTTATTTTTAATGATCATGATGCAAAAATATAAGCGTAATATTACAAAACAGAAGACAAAGTCGTTACAATTCAGTTAAAATTTATATTGTAATCTTAAGGTAAAAAGATCGTCTCTACGGTCGCTTGTATAACCGTCAAGATTTTGCGAGATCTCATTCTTATTTATTTCATAAAAAGCTTGTAGATAAATATCCTTATTGATTTGCCACAAAGCTCCAAAGCCAAATGTATTTCTCGTTACATCCGAGGCGCCGGTATTATTCAATCCTGTCTCGTTTTTTGCAACTTTCGTGTTGGGATTATACCAATCATATTTTAAAACTATCGATAAAGGCAATTTTCCTATTCCTTGAACAAATATTACATATCCTCCGAGAAAATCGCGAATATATGTATCCGTTGCAGGTAAAGAAGATGAGTTGGGGCTTTTGCTGTTTGACGCGCCGCCGGGTTGTCGTCCAAAGAGATACTCTCCCCGTAATTGCGTGGCGCCTAAAATACTTTTTAAACCGAATTGCACATCAAATCCTATATATTCGCGTTTAGCAAATTTTCCTTTATTGTCAGGATTATCATTAAGCACAAACGCGACGCCGTCCATTTTATAGACATTTTCGGTTCCTTGATATACGTTCCCGTAATAATATGAAACTCCGCCGCCAAGTTCTACATGTTTTCCTATTTTGCCGTCTGCCGACAAATGACCGATAAAATCTTTTTTGTTATCGGTATCCTGTTTAATCCCATTTCCGGCAAATAATCCCGCTTCAAGCTTCAAAAAATGCCACGATGAGCTTTTTGGAGCTTGCAAGTACAGCATAACGCCCAAATCTCTTTCTTCCGGAAAAAGCGTTTGAAAAATCGTTGAACGTTCGGGAGATTCTCGTTTTGACGATGAATAGCTTATTTCATTACCGAACGGCCTGTCAAAAACGCCGGCTTTCAATCCTGCAAAACCGATCCAAGGATCTTGCAGGTTTAAATAAGCGTCTTTTATTCCCACTCCTTTCTCCGTTATATCCAATTGAAAGACTCCGGATGCAACACGCTCGCCGTACGTAAATTTAATACGCCCGCGTCGAATGCCAATACGTTGAAACGCCTTGTCCGGATTTTCGTTCGGCGCGCCTACCTTCAACGAAGCGTCTTGTTCGCCCCATTGATATTGCGCTTGAATATAGCCGGAAACTTTCAACTTTTGTAACGCTTGCAAAGCTTTTTCAAGCTTTTGGGTTCTCTGTTCCAAATCGTTGGTTGCATTTTGTTCACTGTGTTGTGAAAAACCTGTAACACAAAGACATAAGCCGCAAAATAAAAATACCATTTTTTTCATACTTATTTCTAATTTTTAATTACGGCGCAAAGGTATTTTGGCAATATTACAGAATAAATATCAAGAATGTTACAAAACGGCTAAGTTTTTAAAATGGGAATAAAAAAAAGCGTTCTGCCATGAAACTGGTTGACGCAAAAAAGCGGAAGCAATAGATAAATCCTGCTTCCGCTTTTTATTAAAACCTAAAAATAATTACGATATATTATAGTTTTAATATTTTGACTTTAAATGCTTTAAAATCAAGTTCCTATAAATTAAACGCCGCTTTGACCGGTTCGATATAATCCAATTTTTCCCAAGTGAACAATTCAACTTCCATCTCTTTCACCCCTTCGTAACGAGAAATGAATACTTTCGTCACTTTCCGAGGCGCTCGTCCCATATGACCATAAGAAGCAGTCTCTTCATAGATGGGAGCGCGAAGATTGAAACGATCTTCGATTGCTTTTGGTCTTAAATCAAATATATTCATAATTTTTTTTGCTATTTGAGCATCCGTCATATTCACTTTTGCCGTTCCATAAGTATCGACAAATATTCCGATAGGTTCGGCTACTCCGATCGCATAGGATAATTGCAACAACACTTCGTCCGCTACGCCTGCAGCTACAAGATTCTTGGCAATATGACGCGCCGCATAAGCCGCCGAACGGTCTACTTTTGAAGGATCTTTTCCTGAAAAAGCGCCGCCGCCGTGCGCTCCCTTACCGCCGTAAGTATCGACGATGATCTTGCGCCCCGTCAATCCTGTATCGCCGTGAGGACCGCCAATCACAAATTTACCGGTCGGATTGACATGAAGAATCATTTGATCGTCAAAAAGATCGTGTAAACGTTTAGGTAATTGCTTCATGATACGCGGCAACAAGATATTTTTTACATCCTCGCGGATCTTCTTAAGCATTGCGGCGTCGGCTTCAAATTCCGCGTCAAAAGAATTGTCTTTCGGCTTGATAAAATCATCGTGTTGCGTAGAGATAACAATGGTATGAATACGTTTCGGCTGATGATCGTCTTCATATTCAAGCGTAACTTGCGATTTGCTGTCGGGACGCAAATAAGTCATCTCTTTGCCTTCCCTGCGGATTTTAGCCAGTTCTTGCAATAAAAGATGCGACAGTTCCAAAGTCAATGGCATATATTCATCCGTTTCGCAACAAGCATATCCAAACATCATTCCTTGGTCTCCGGCTCCTTGTTGCATGACGTCGCCTTCGCGTTCAACGCCGCGATTGATATCGCCCGACTGCTCGTGAATGGCGGAAAATATCCCGCAAGAATCTCCATCAAATCGATATTCGCTCTTTGTATAACCTATACGATTGATCACGCGACGTACGATGTCGTGAATATCCACGTAAGTATCCGACTTAACCTCTCCCGCGACGATAACCTGACCCGTGGTTACCAATGTTTCGCAAGCAACCTTAGATTTAGGATCATAAGCTAAAAATGCGTCTAATAACGCATCCGAAATTTGATCGGCTACTTTATCGGGATGGCCTTCCGAAACTGATTCTGATGTGAAATAATAACCCATGACATTTCATTCTTTAATATTAATAAATAAATTCAATGAGGAAAAAGACGATTGAAGACAAAAAACCATTGTTTTAGCATTTTTTTTGCGTGGTTGCAATCAATCAAATTTCTCCACTAAAAATCAAATGCAAAGGTATGCTTTTTTTTTGCAGTAAACTTGCCCTATCTGCATGAAAATTTAAAAGTGTTTGATAAAATGCTAAAACCAATAAAATCACGGCGAAGTCAAAAAAACAGATCGCGTTTTGTCATCGAAGGCACATTTGGAAAAAGGTTTATCCATTACTTTTGACAAAAGGCATGCGGGGTATGCATTTCAAATTGTCGTATTTAGCAAAAAAAATGAATTTGCATAGAACTCTAAAAAACAGGCATGTGAACCGAGAAGAATTTAAAGCTTTAACCTTGAACCGCAACGAGGAATTGGATGCGAATTTTACGATTACAAGAAAGTCCTTGCTGATATAATGCAAGATTTAACGCAGAAGTATTTGGAAATATTACTGTCCGGTAAACATTTTTTGGAGGGAGCACAAAATCAACGCCGATTTCCGATAATGGAAGTCAGCCCTTTTTGGTTAACTTTGTATTGTCAAAAAAAATAACCAATGAGCAAAGGTACAAATTTCACCGGACAGCCGGTGTTTAATCAACTGTTAAAGTTGATAACACGTCAACTAATAGGCAGACGCTGATGTACTACATTGACTTCATCGCTTTTATGGAAAACCCAAATA
>JAIRTP010000010.1 GCA_031254805.1 Bacteroidales bacterium | reverse complement strand
AAGATTACATTAGTAAAGACAATCTGTTCTACGCAGCAAACAGAGCTTTGTCTAATGTGGGAAAATTATTGTATGTCAACTTTAAAAATCATGCAGCTTAATTATGAGGACTTACTTATAAACTAAATAATAAAATGATGAAGAAAAATTTTGTATCAGATGTGGAAGCTAATAATAGCAGCCAAACGATTGCCGAAATCGTTAATGTAAGCGGCATGGAGTCCAGAGACCATTTATCAAACGGGATTAGTTCGAACAATCAAAAAAGTAGAAGTAGCGTATTATCATTGTTAGGTATTGCTATGGCGTTAGTATTTATTTTTGGCGCTTGTAACAAGAACGATCTCCAATCAATTCAAAAAACAACGCAAAATAAAATGATTCCTATTGCAAAATTAACGGACAAAAACGAAATTGAGCATTTGTTTTTGCAAAAAGATGCACAGGAAATTTTTTCTAAAGAAAATCCAAATGCAAAATTAGTTTTTATAGAGGTAGTTGACTATGAAAAAGATGGAAGTACAGCAGGATTATTGTACCGTATTTATTACGAAGAAAGTAATGTTTCAGAAACATCTATAATCTCGGTGATAACCTTGATAGGAGATACTTATTATTATGCAGTACCGGGTGGCGGCATAAGTATTCCTAAGGTTATTTGTACTACAACAGACTGTTCAGACTCCTCTACTGGATGTCAACCTCAATCAGATGGCTCTTGCTCCAAATGTGACTTGTTGGGCTTGGGGAAATGTACTAGAACCTCAACTAGTGTTACAAGCAAATCACTATCTGGATTAACAAATGCTATACAAGATATTGTATCGATTAATTAATCTTATGAACAAAGAGGCTGTTTTAAAAATATTACAGCTTCTTTAAATTAATCTAAACATATAGAGGTTGCATGAAAAAATTATTTTTATTTTCGATAACTCTTATTTTGGGTCAACCGCTTTTTGCTCAAATTAATCTTGATACACTTTGGCAAAATTTTGTGATTGATAATTATACAAAATATGACAACTACACAGCAGAAATTATAACAAATTCAACAATTCGCGGAAAATCCACAAAAGATAGGGGTGTAATTGATACGTTATTTAATACTTATGACACAACATTAATTTACATTGAAAATCAAAAAATGGTAGGCGTGAGAAGTAAAAACACCATTTCATTTACTGAAAATGGGGACAATACCACCATAGACTTAGTAAGAAAATTTATTGCAATTAATTCCTTGGGGGATTATTGGGGACAATATTTTAATGAAGTCAGTATTCGTTGGGAAACACATTTTTATACTTCAATAATAGGATACCCTCCATTTTTTAAAAAGATTGATCAAATTTCAGATATTGGCGACTATTTTTTATTTGAATATATTGATTCGTCAATGAATGTAGATGATATTCAAATGTACGAAGACGTAAAATTATATATTGATAAAGAAACTTATTTATTGGAAAAAATATCTACAAGGCGTCAAAATAACACCGTCGCTGAATTAAGTCTGGGAGCAATAGAACGTGAAATAATAATCAATTATTTAGAATTTAATCAATCTAATTCAATTTACAAATCTATATTCAACACTGATGGTTATTCCGATTTTTCAGTTGTGAAAAAAGAGAACCCATATGCCGTAATAAACAAAAAAGCAATTGAAAAACAAAAAAAACAAGATACAAAGTTTGAAAAGTCAAAAGCTACATTAACCTCAAAAATGTTAGATTGCGAAGTAATCGGTTTTGAGAATAACTCTTTAAAATTGAATAATATAAAGGGTTGGATTTTGTTAGATATTTGGATGCGTGGATGCTTTCCTTGCTTTGAATTAATGAAAGATGTTGCTTTGAATCAACAAGACTTTGAAAAACGAGGTATTACAATTGTTTCATTAAACTCCCATGAACAACCCAGCAATTATTTGAAAACGTTTTGTGAAAAGATGGAAATTGATATATCTACTCTGTATTTTTTCAAAAAAACAGATGATGTGATGATTTTTCAAAAACAAATTAAGGTATTCCCTTCAATTTTTCTTATTTCGCCTGATAAAAAAGTAGTTTGGCAAACAACAGGCAAAAAATCAGCGACAGAATTGTTAAATGAGATTGATAACTTTATAAAAAAATAAAAAACAATGAAAAATATATGTATATTATTAATTATCTGTGCTCTAATAGTTTCTTGCAAGCAGAAAAAACAACCGAAAAACGCTAAAATAGAGTTTGAAAACACCGAATTTAATATCGGAAAAATCAAACAAGGTGAAGTTGCCGAGTGCTATTTTGTAGTAAAAAATACAGGAGACGGGGCGCTTGTTTTCAACCAAATAATTCCTAATTGTGATTGCACTTCACTAACGAACACAAATATTGAAATCTCAGCAGGAGAAACTGACACTTTGAAATTTTCCTTAACTACATATGACAAAGATTTAGGAAAATTTGAAAGCGATATTCGCATTATAACAAATACAATTCCAGATTGGCATATTTTAACAATCACTGCGGAAATTGAATAAAGGAATTGAAATTAATAACTAAATCTATAAAATAAGCTCGAAAAATTGTTAATGATAAGGTATCAGCAAATAGAAGTAGTAAAGAACAAGTGAAATAATTTTGTCAAAATAAAATGTAAGAACAACGGAGCAACTGAAAACCCAACCGCTCCCATTATTAATATTAAAAAAATATGTTTATGATTAAAAAATGAGTTTATTAATGAGTTTGATGTTCGTATCGTTTATGACGTTCGGACAAGTTCAGGAAAGTGTAACCCTTAGAGTAGACGCCTTGTTGCAAGATGAAGATTATTCCAATGGAAAAAATATTATCGCATGGCAATTAAGCAATAATTCCGTTATTACAAACGAAATACCTATTGGAGAGATGAAAGAGGGAGATACTTTTAAGATTCACTTTACCGGAACAGAAACGGAAGCTAATATGGTAGTCAATGCTAAGATAACACTCTCGTTTTTAGACAATACCATCACAACGGAAGATACTTTTCCGGGGTTTGTTGAATTTTTGAGATGTATGCGAACGGGTGAAGAAAAATGGATTATTTTTTAATATGATGCATTTTATTAGATGAAAAAAATAAGTAGCTTATTAATTCTCTCATTATGTGTTGTTTTCATTATTGCACAAAATGAAAAATTTGAGTCTATCTTAAATAGAATCGAAGAAAATGGATTTTTCCAATATCATGAATCCAAAATTAAAAAGGATAGATTGAATAGCTTTTATTTATATCTTTTCTAATGAAGACGATTAGAGAACATTTGTCAACTATTGTTTTCTTAGTTTTAATGCTTAAAATGCCGTATTCCGGTGAATACCATAGCGATATCATGTTTATCGCAATAAGCGACGACCTCTTTATCGTGAATGGAACCTCCCGGTTGAATTACATTTTTAATGCCCGCGCTCGACGCTATTTCTATACAATCCGGAAATGGGAAAAAAGCGTCGGAAGCCATGACGGCTCCGTTCAAATCAAATCCGAATGACTGCGCTTTTGCAATAGCTTGCTTCAAAGCATCTACGCGGCTTGTTTGTCCTGTTCCGCTTGCAAACAACTGTTCTCCTTTCGCCAAAACTATCGCATTGGATTTGGTATGTTTTACCAATTTATTAGCAAACAAGAGATCGTCGATCTTGTCGACGTCAGGATCCCGTTGCGTTACTGTACGAAGATTTTCTCTTGTTTCGACAATTAAATCCTTATCTTGTACCAAAACGCCGTTAAGAACAGATCTGAATTGACGTTTTTCGGTGAAAAAACGGGCTCTTTCATATTTTTGATTGCGAATTAAAATGATCCTGTTTTTCTTTTGCGAAAGAATTTCCAGAGCGTCAAGATCGTAATCGGGCGCGATAATGATCTCAAAAAACAGTTGATGAATCTCTTCTGCCGTAGCTTTGTCAATAACCCAATTAGTAACGATAATTCCGCCATACGCCGAAATGGGATCGCCGGCCAAAGCGTCTTTCCAAGCTTCAATAAGCGTTGAACGCGAAGCAACGCCGCAAGCGTTATTATGCTTCAAAATGGCAAATGTCGGTTTTGAAAAATCTCTTATTAAAGAAACGGCCGCTTCTATATCCAATAAATTGTTATATGATATCTCTTTCCCTTGAATTTGCTCAAACTCATTTTCAAAGTTACCGTAAAACAACGCCTGCTGATGAGGATTCTCGCCATAACGCAAATGTTTGGAATGATTTTGCGCGTAACGGAAATAAGAACCTTCGCCATCGTCGAAATAGTTAAAAATAGCCGTATCGTAGCCCGAAGAGACGGCAAACGCTTCTTTGGCAAACCATTTTCGCTCTTCTAACGTTGTTTCCGCGCCTTTTTCGTTCAAAATATCCAACAACGGCGCATATTGATCTTTTGACGCTATAATAACTACGTCGTTGAAATTCTTTGCCGCTGCGCGAATGAGAGAAATGCCGCCAATATCGATCTTCTCAATAATTTCAGCTTCATCATCGGTTGTCGCCGCCGTGTTTTCAAACGGATAAAGATCCACGATCACCAAATCAATTTCAGGAATATCGTATTTATCCAATTGTTGTCTGTCGCACACATCTTCGCGACGCGCTAAAATACCTCCGAAAATCTTCGGATGCAACGTTTTAACGCGTCCGCTCAAAATAGAAGGATAGCTGGTCAGTTCTTCGACCGTTCGGAGATCCATATCCGGTATTGATAATCCTTTCAAATAATCAAAAGTTCCTCCTGTCGAGAGAATTGTCACGTCGCTTTCAACCAATTTTTTCGCAATTTCTGCAATGCGATCTTTGTCGAATACAGAAATTAAGGCCGTTTTTATAGATTTTATTTCGTTCATAAGATTTTTCCAAAAGCAAGAGACTTACTGCCTCATCAATTTTAAATTCGGATCAATGATCAAAGTCGCTTCAGTAGCGTCTTGTACTTGCTCGACCGTAAATTCCGGATGAATCTCTCTCAAGACAATGCCTTCCGGCATAATTTCCATAACGCCCATTTCGGTAATAATCATATTCACCTGTCCGGCCGCCGTTAGAGGCAAAGTGCATTTTTTGAGAATTTTTTTGCTATCGCCGGCTTTATGTTCCATAGTAAGAATTACTTTTTTTGCTCCGATCAGCAGATCCATAGCGCCGCCCATTCCGGGCACTTTTTTACCCGGAATAATCCAGTTTGCCAAATCTCCTTTTTCATCGACTTGCAACGCCCCCAAAAAAGTTACGTCAACGTGTCCGCCTCTGATAATCACAAAGGAAGTCGCTGAATTGAAAGAAACAGCTCCGGGAAGAGCCGTCGTGTTCATTCCTCCTGCATTGACCAAATTCGGATCTTCTTTTCCGATTTCAGGGGCCGGTCCCATACCAATCATGCCGTTTTCAGCTTGTAAAAAAACCTCAATTCCTTCAGGAATATAATTAGGAATCAAAGTCGGCAATCCGATCCCCAAATTTACTACATATCCATCTTTAAGTTCTAAAGCCGCCCTGCGAGCAATAGTTTCTCTGACTTGATTTTTATCCATGATATTTTTATTTAGAGTGACGAGTCTTTTTTTTAACCGTTTAATCTTCTGTCCAATTCTTGAGCGATGAATGAGCCGACGTCGTCAGCGTAGGTATTCATTCCAAATCCCGCATCGTAACCTAATTCTTTTGCAAGTTCGTGAGTAATACGCGGACCGCCGCATGCGAGAATCATTTTACTACGCAATTCTTCGGCTTCCATGAGCTCTACTAATTCTATCAAATTTTTGATGTGCACGTCTTTTTGCGTTACGGTTTGCGAAATCAAGAGAGCGTCGGCATTCACTTCAATGGCTTTTGCAATCAAATCTTCATTGGGAACTTGACTTCCCATATTAATGGCTTCGAACATCTCATAACGTTCTAAGCCGTAATGGCCGGCATACCCTTTCATATTCATAATGGCATCAATTCCAACAGTATGCGCATCTGTTCCTGTACTTGCTCCAACTACAACGATCGGACGTCCGATATGTTCTTTGATAAACTCGTCCGTCTCGTGCATATCCCACACTTTAGATTCGACCTTAGGAACATGAATAGTTGTAAAGTCAACAGTATGAACACAATCGCCATAACAATTGAAAAAAGTAAATCCTTCCGCAAGTTCTTTGTAAAAAACGACTTGAGGATTTTCAAATCCCATTTTTCTAAGCAACTGTTTAGCCGCTTCCACCGCTTCGGCTCCGCAAGGAACCGGTAAGGTAAAACTAATCTGCGTTTTTCCGTCGTTCATGGTATCGCCGTAAGGCTTTACTTTCTTTAAATCCAGTGTTTTGTCAAACTCTTTTGCCGATGTCGAATATAATCCGCTGCTCATATTTCTTCTTAATTGGTACACGGTGCAAGGTGTACGGTATTATTTATTATAATTTTTTCTGTATGATATTAATTTTGATGCGACCATTTTGAAAATCTTCAAACGATTTAATAACCGTCCTTATTTATTCGGTACAAGGCGCATGATAAAAGAGCCTTTCGCCCTTTACTTTTCTTTCATAAGACTTTCAAAAGGATTGCTATAATATGTTCCTTTTTCCGCTACGCCGTTCAATCCTTTTCCTCCGTTTTTCGGGCGTTTTACGTCGGCAAATATTCCTTTTTCCAAGGCGGTAAAAAGTCCCTCTTTTTCTATCGTTCCAAGTAGAGCTACCGCCTTATCAAGAATTTCTTGCGCTCGGGTTTGCATGACGCCGCCTTTTTTGAATTCGATATCGTCGCCAATATTTTTCATGTTATTGAAAATATATTGCGCATTCTCAATGGAAAGATATCTGTCGGACATAAAAGGCGTATGAATCGCCTCGGTCATCATTCCCAAAAGATGTAGTCCTTGTCCTGTCCAAATAGAAATAGCATTAAATAGTGCATCCTGAACATGCCCTTTAAAGATATTTCCGGTCATAAATTTAGTTGGAGGCATATATTTCAAGGGCGCTTTGGGAAATATCTCGCGAATCATTTGCGCTTGCGCTAGTTCATAAAGAAATCCGTTTTTCAGATCGGGCGTCATCTCAAAAGCATGTCCTAATCCCATCTGTTCTTCAGGAATCGCCGCCTGCAAAGCAAATTGCTCATTAATAAAATCCGACGCCAAAACCGTATGCGCTTCATCATACGCATCGGCGGTCGTAAGATAATTATCTTCTCCCGTATTGATAATCACGCCGGCAAAACCGTTGATGATTCTTGAAAAATATTGATCAATCAAGGTGCGTTGCATATTAATATCGCGGAATAAAATTCCATACAAAGCGTCGTTCAACATCACGTCCAATCCTTCCAACGCTCCCATTGCGGCAATTTCGGGCATACATAATCCGGAACAGTAATTACACAGTCGAATATAACGGCCGATCTCTTCGCCGACTTCATCCAATGCTTTCCGCATAATCCGGAAATTCTCCTGTGTAGCGTAAGTTCCGCCAAAACCTTCCGTAGTAGCTCCGTAAGGAACATAATCGAGCAAACTTTGTCCTGTCGTACGAATCACGGCAATAATATCTGCTCCTTGTCGCGCTGCCGCTTGCGCTTGGACAACGTCTTCATAAATATTTCCGGTAGCGACAATTACATATAAATAAGGCATGGAACCTTCGCCGATTGTAGCGATATAATTCTCGCGACGTTGACGATTGGAACGAATTTTATCCAAACTTTTTCGAACGTACGGCGCAATGACTTCTTGAATTTCTTTGGCGGAATGAACGGGCAATTGGGTAATGTCCAAAGTTCCTTCCGAAACTCTCTCAGCAATAGATTGCGGGTCTAATTTAGTCTCGATCAAAGCATTTCCCAGATAGAAAACAATTCCTTGATTAAGGACGCTCTTTTCTTTCAATTCATCAATGAGGACATTTGGCAATGGGACGTCGTTCTCATCAACGCCGTCTATTCCTAACAATCGGCATAATGTTCTTTCAACGGCTACCGTCGTATAATTATCTGCAAATTTTTTTACATCTTCGGCAATAGCGCGAGCGCTTTTACGCGCTTGTTCCACTTTTTTAAAATCAATTCCTGTTTTACTCTCTTTCACGACAATACTTTACTGATTTCTTCCCTTATTTTTTATTAATTTGCAAAAATACAATTCTTTTTGCTTTATTCAAAGCCGTCTCGCTACTTTATATAATTATAAATAATCTCTTCAGCGTCAGTCAAATAACTGTGACCAAAAATATTCAAATGATTCAATACATGGTATAATTTGTAGATATTTTCGCGATATTGCCATCCTTCCTTCAAAGGATATTCTGCAATGTAAGCTTGATAAAATTGCGGCGCAAATCCGCCAAAAAGTTTTGTCATTGCTAAATCGACTTCCCGATGCCCGTAATAAGCTGCAGGGTCGATGAGAACCGCATTGCCGGATTTGTCGAATAGAAAATTCCCGCTCCATAAATCGCCGTGCAACAAGGTCGGAACTTCTTCGTTGTTTTTTAAAATTTTTTCAATTCTCTTTTCCAACTTTGAAAATCCGGCTTTCAATCGTTGCGACGCTAATCCGTTTTGTTCGGCGAGGCGGTATTGATACAATAATCGTTTGTTGAAATAAAACGCAATCCAATCGTTTTGTTCGTCTTTTTCAGGAATATTCGGCTGAGGATTTGCTCCGATAAAATTATCTTCATAAAATCCATAAGTGGAAGATTTATAGCGATGAAGTTGTGCAAAGTTACGCCCGAATTCTTCAAAAAATTCACTCTTTTCTCTTTTTCCTTCGATATATTCCGTTAAAATAAAATCATCGCCAACGGCGGCAACGCGAGCGACGCAAATAGCGTTTGCTTTTGCCAATTCATTCAAACCGTTTGCTTCGCATCGATAAGTGCGGGAATTTATCCCTTTTTTCAGAAAAAACATTCGCCCCGATTCTGTTCTGACGATTCGAGAATGAAAAATATCTCCAACTATTCTCTCATGCAACGCGGCTTCGAGAATGGATTTTAAATCTGCAAGCATGTGAAAAGAGATTTTAATTGATAGATTTTCAGACTTTTGGTGGCAAAACAAATCCAATACAATCGGCGAAATATTGAAAAAAAGGAGTTTCTTTAAAAATGCCGTATACTGCGCTGCCGCTTCCCGACATGGAAGCATAAAGCGCTCCGTTATGATACATGAGTTCTTTGATTCTCTGTATGAGCGGATATTTATGAAAAACAAATGACTCAAAATCATTGAAAACAAACTCTTTCCATAATTCGATCGGCTGTTTTACAATCTCTTGAAGCGAATATTCGAGTTTTTTCGGATTTATTTTTGAATAAGCCTCTTGCGTATTGATAGCGTAAGGAGGTTTGATCAATGCCAACCAATATGAATCTAAATTTAACTCGATTTCTTTAAAAAGGGAGCCTTTTTCATAGGCAAAAAGAGGGCGGTTTTTTAAGAAAAAAGGACAATCTGCGCCTATTTGTATGGCATAAGCCAATAATTGCGATTGACTTAAATTTAAGTTGAACAGTTCATTTAGTATCAATAATGTTTGCGTTGCATCGGAAGAACCGCCGCCTAATCCTGCGCCGTAAGGGATTTTTTTATGAAGATAAATATCGACTGGAGGCAATTGAAAATCCGTTTCCAATAATCTGTACGCCCGCATAACTAAATTCGTCTCAGAATCTCCATAAATCGGAATTCCAGAGATATGTAGCGACGTTTTTTTCGATTGAGATATAACAATTTCCAACGCGTCTTCAATAGCGACAGGATAAAATATCGTTTCAATATTATGATAGCTATCCGCCCTTTTTTCCGTAACGAAAAGCCCGATATTTATCTTACAATTAGGAAAGCGAATCATAATGACAAAACGATCTAAAATTTAGAGCGGAATTATTCCCAATAGGCAGAATTCTTATACCTTTTTTTCTGTTGCCTTTGCCAAAATTTTATCAAGAGAAATCCGAAGATCATCCCCCCGAGATGTGCAAAATGGGCAATGTCGCCGCCTGTGCTTGTAATGCCGCTTATTAATTCTATAACGCCGAAAACGATCACAAACCATTTAGCCCTGATTGGAATAAAGAAGTATATGTAAATCATCACATTCGGGAAAAGCATTCCAAATGCCAACAGCAATCCGTAAACAGAGCCGGACGCGCCCACAGTGATATACCTATCAATATATTGCATTTTAGAAATATGCCTGCCTGCCATATTGACTATTTCTGCCGAAGAAGCCAATAAATCGCGCAGATCGATATACCATACCAGCTCTTGAGTCAATCCCGCTCCTATTCCTGTTATCAAATAGTAAATCAGAAAGCGTTTTCCTCCCCAATAATTCTCCAATGCTGATCCGAACATCCACAAAGCGAACATATTAAAGAAAACATGGGAAAAACCTCCATGCATGAATTGGTAAGTGAGCAATTGGTATATATGAAAAGATTTTGCAGTGATAAAATGCAATCCTAAAGCGTTCGTTAAATCTATGCCAAAGCCGTTTAAAGCTATTGTTGCCAGGAAAAACAGCCCGTTGATGATTAGCAGATTTTTTACAACAGGCGGTAAAATTCTAAATCCTCCTACATGATATTCATTACCTTCGTATGCCATATCGCAATGTTTTCAAATTTATAAAAGTTTGGATAATTCTTCAATCGACAAAATTTTGATAATTAAAGATCCATCGGGAGTCATCGTCGGCATGGAAGTTGCAAAAAGCTCGTTAATAAGATTATTTATAGCTTCTTCCGTCATTTTCCCTTTTTTTTTGGCGGCTACAAAGCGCGCTAAAAACAACGCTACGCGATGACCGTTATTGTTTTCTACATTTTTTATGCCAATATCTTCCGTCTCAATCAATTCATGTATCATTTTTTCAGGATCAATATCCGGAGATAATGCCGCAGGTATTCCGTGAATGATAAAAGTGTTTTGTCCGAAATCTGCCACGTCGAATCCCATTTCCTTCATTTCAGGAAGGAGCGCATTCATTTTGACAGTCTCGACAGGATTCAGTTCAATAGTTTTTGGGAACATCAAACGTTGACAGGAGCAATCTTTTGTTTCACGTTTTTTAAGATTACGTTCAAAAAGAATACGCTCAAACGCGCGTTGTTGACGTATCAGCATCATCCCCGATTTCACATTGGTGACAATGTACTCCGTTCCGATCTGCAAAAATCCCGATTGAGGAATTTCTTCGCTGTCGTCGTCTTCCCAATTGGGCGTTATGACCTGCTGCACGGGCGCGTAATTTTCGTTTTCCAACCGTATCAGCGCCGAGACGTTTTCAGGCGTTCCAAAAAGCTTATCCAGATAATCCGGATCGTTCAAATCCTCTTTAGTAGGTTCTTTTTTCAATCCGCCCGAAGTTTTTATGGCAAAAGGATCGTAATCGGGATTGATGCGAATAGACGGCGGCGACGCGGGCGTATGTTTTCCCGGAATAATATTAATTCCCGGATTATCGTCAAAGTCTATAGAAGGCGTTATATTAAATTGCCCTAATGATTTTTTTACAGTTGCCGACAAAAAAGCATAAACCATCTGCTCGTTGGTAAATTTAATTTCGGTTTTTGTCGGATGAATGTTAATGTCAATATCTTCCGGAGCTATTTCAAAAAAGATACAATAAGCCGGATAACTATTTTCCGGCAATAGTTCCTTGTAAGCTTTTTCTACGGAATGATGCAAAAACGGCGAGCGAATGAAACGACGATTGACAAAAAAGAATTGTTCTCCGCGACTCTTTTTTGAATATTCGGGTTTTCCGATAAAACCGCTGATGCTTACGTAATCGGTTTTTGCTTCAACCGGCAGCAATCGTTCGTTATATTCTTTTCCTAAAATACCGACAATGCGCTGTTTTAAATTGGATTTATGAAGATGATACAACGTTTTACCATCGCTGATCAAAGAGAAGGTAATATCGTTATTGACAAGAGCAATCCGCACAAATTCGTCTATTGCATGATGCAACTCCGTATGATACGATTTTAAAAATTTTCGTCGAGCCGGAACGTTAAAGAATAGATTTTTTACCGCGATGGAAGTTCCGACAGTCGTTGAACAAGGCGATTGACTCTTTACGCGGGAAGCTTCAATGATAATTTCCGTTCCTAATTCAAATTTCTCCGTACGCGTACGCATTTCTACCTGTGCAACAGCCGCGATCGACGCTAATGCTTCTCCGCGAAATCCTAATGTTTTTATCGAAAAAAGATCGTCGGCCTTGGCGATTTTTGAAGTAGCATGGCGTTCAAAGCTCATTCTGGCGTCGCTTTCCGTCATCCCGCCGCCGTTATCAATAACCTGAATCAACGTAGAACCGGCCTCTTTCAATATCAATTGAATAT
The DNA here is from genome assembly GCA_031254805.1 of Bacteroidales bacterium. GTDB lineage: Bacteria > Bacteroidota > Bacteroidia > Bacteroidales > WRLA01 > WRLA01. The sequence goes on along the minus strand of JAIRTP010000010.1, from coordinate 17,392 downwards.
CCGTAGCCCTAGCGTCAACAGAGTTTTCCAACAACTCTTTCACGACCGACGCAGGACGTTGTACGACTTCTCCCGCTGCAATTTGATTAGCGACCGAATCGGGTAAAAGCTTGATTATATCCGACATAGAGCGATTATTTTAAAATCCATAAAAGAAGGGCGACGATCAGCCCCAAATAGAGGAACATTTTCAATATTCCTCCGCTGAGTTTTGCGCGGCGTTCTTTTTTTCGGTCCCATTCATAATGCAATTGCGCCCGTATACGCTCTTCCCGAGATTGATTTGGAGAGAGTCCCATCTTTTCGCGCCGCAATTCTCTTTCATATTTTTCCGGATCATAATATCGCGGCTTATACGCAAATCTTTTCGGCTTAGCTGTTTTAAAAATGAAAAAATTCATATTCTATCCTTGCTTTAATTAATAAGCAATGCAAAAATAAGCATTTTTATTGTGATATTGTAAAATAAAAATCTAACGAAAAAGTAAGAATCAACTAAGCGAAGACAATCGATTGATAATGTATTGGTAAAGCTCTTTATTTGCTTTTCCTATTGATAGCCAGTAGCCACCAATAGACAAAGATACGACAAAGTCCAATTACCACATTGTTACCTTGCCACAAAAGCAAGAATTGACTATAAGTTACTGCTTATCTTTATTTTGTGTTGTCGTTCATGAGCTCTTACAGCTCAAGGTAAACTAATTTTGTAACAGTGGTTCGGGCGATGCGAAGTATAGGGCAAAAGCATCTTAATTTATCAAAATTTTGGATATAATGAGTAGATTCTATTTTTACTACAGCTTGTAACCCTTTCCACATCGAGGTATTCTCTATAAAGGATAAATCCCTGTAAACTTTTTTAGTTTTTTCAAAAAGGAATCATAATATTTTTAATCTGCTAATTACATAAGTTTTACAATTCATATTTTCTCTAAAACAACTAATTTTTTGCATCTGTTTTCTCGATTTTATAAACAACCCTTGCCGTAATATTTAGCGATCATCTGCAAGCAGGCCGGGCCGCAGTCCATAGTATCATGTTGATGGGTAAAAGGAAACGTTTCAAGCCAATGAGTGTTTTTTAGATAAATCATAAGCATGTAATACGTTTTCTTTGAATCTTTGCTGATTCATTTTATAAATTTCTTTCGGGATAAAGCTCGTTCCACCATTCCGGTTCTTCCTTGAGCCATTTGGCGAACCATGCCATCATAGTGTGCGTCCATGTGATTTTTTTATGATAATCGACGATGCCGTGATTTTCTCCTTCAACTTGTATCAACTCGACAGGCTTTCCTAAGATCCGCAAAGCGTTATACATTTGAACACTTTCGCCGACCGGAACGTTGGTATCTGCATTTCCATGCAACAATAATAACGGTGTATTGATCTTGTCGGCATTAAATAACGGGCTTTGTTCGACAAATAATTCCTTGTTATTCCAAGGATAACTGTCCGCGTTTGCGATAGAACAATATCCAATCCCCCAGTAACCTTCTCCCCAATAGCTGCTCAACGCACTGATCCCGGCATGGCTAATAGCCGCCGCAAAAATGTCAGTCTGCGTTTGCAAATATTGCGTCATAAATCCGCCGTAACTGGCTCCGAAGCAGCCAATTTTGAAAACGTCGATAAAATCGTGTTCTTTGCAGAATTGTTTTGTTCCTGAAATGATTTCATCGGCGGTTCGTTTTCCCCATGCGTTGACATGACGCGCGCTGAATTCTTGTCCGAAACCTGTGCTTCCGCTTGGCGTTAATGTATAAACGACATAACCTTGCGCGGCAAACAAATGCATGGAATAGCTGAATTCCAAATTACGGCTTGTGGGATTTGTTCCTCCGTAATAATAGACTAATAACGGATATTTCTTGGAAGCGTCAAAGTCGGGAGGTAAATAATATCGTCCTGTGATTTCCGTTTCGTCAGCCGATACAAAAGTCCAATCATACATTTCTCCTAACACAATGTCTTTCAATCTTTCTGCGGACAGATCGTATAAACATTTACTTTTGAGATTTTTGGCGTTAACGTAATACAGCCTGTCTGCATTTGAGCCGCTTTGTCCGTAACAAACAAGCGCCGACGCTTGTTGCGCTACAGAGATCGATTTTATCATATCTTCTGGAACGTCAACCGAAACGGTTTTCAGATTTTCGGGAGAGAGAAGATAGATTTTCTGACGGTCTCCGTCTTCTGCCAGAATATATATCTTTTTATCATTTTTATTCCAAAATGCCGTTTTAATTGCCGGATTAAATTCTTTTGTCAAAGGGTTTACCTCTTTTTTTTCAATATCAAAAAGAAAAAGTTGTCCGTCATAAGCGTTGGCGATCTTTTCCACTCCGATGTTAAGTCCGACGCCGTCGAAAGCGTCCGGCGCGCCGTTGACGAGAAGTTGTTTTCCGTCGGACGAAAAAGCGCAATAATTGACATGTGGAGCGTTTGTTAATAATGTATCTATTTTTAGAGTTTGAAGATCAAGCAAATACAGGCTTTTGGTAGAAAAAGGGCGACTTGTGTACTCATAGTCCGAGATAGAAAAAAGCAAATGACGACTATCAGGACTGATATCGTTCAACGAAGTATTCCGATATCCGTAAGTGAGTTGCTCTAATAATCCTGTTTCAAGACTATATCGCGCTAATGTATAACGATTTCTCCATCCGGATTGACGGTCGGAAGGATCGACGATTCGGATCATTGATTTTATCTCTTTCGGACCCTCTTCTTTGATGGAAAATATCAACGTTTTTTCATCCGGCGTGAAAGAAAAATTTCCGTCAGGCAAATTGTCGGCTAAAACTTGCTCCTGCAAAGATTCCGGATCGAGCGTCACCAATTCTCTTTCATTCAACCCGGTGCGGGTAAAATATAACGTCGAAGATGTCGGCGTCCACGATGCGCTGTTAAGATAGCCTTTCTCTTGTAAAATAATTTTTCCGGTTTCCGTTTCAATCAGTTGTTTGTAAGTTTCTGTTCTTTTTTCGGTTCTTTCATTGTAACTTATCAAGGCATATTTTCCATTTGGAGAGATCAACGCCGAACGAATGTGCTTTCCATTCAGCATGTCCATAACGGTATAACGTTTTGAAGGATCGGCAGTTGCCGTGATAACAGATTTTTCGTCTTCCGTTTTAAAAACGGATTTTATGGTAAGCGCTTTTTGGCGTTCGGGCAGAGCTAAATATTTGACGACGACTTGATATCTTCGAGGTTCCAATTTCAAATCTATTTTTACAGAGGTCATTGTATCGGCTTTTTGCGTATCTTTTTTCATCTCTTTATCCACATAGACTTCAAACATCCCTGATCCGGAGATGGTCAGATTTCCTTTTGTAAAACGATCGGCATTGAGATAAAAAGAGAAAAGATGTAAAGAATATATATCTCGAGAGGCCTCAAAAATCAATTCTCCACTGGTATCGGCTTGCATAATCGTCGCTTCCGACAATAATTTGTCATGGGCAATTTTAGATTTCAATAAATTAGATTCTTCAAAAGCTTTTCCGTTGGCGTTTACGCTATCCGATAATATGGGTTTAGAGAGTGGAATATTTCCGGCGTAAAGATATTTTTGAACAATGACTTCTTGTTGTCCGATTCCATAGAAATAACTAAAAAGCGTTATTAAACAAATGAATAGCTTTCTCATATTACGTAATTTAATTTTTATTTCTGCAAAGGTAAACGTTCACGCGATTATATCCTAATTTTCGGATTACAAAGAGCGACAGAAATTCATCCTGCAAATTTTCTCCATTTCTTGGAATAGTGTTTACTAAATTGAATTTACAAGAGCATTATATTTCGTATCTTTGCATAAAAAGAGAAATAAATTTGTAATCAATATTAATATGGCTGACGAAAAGATTATTTTTTCGATGGTGGGCGTTAATAAAGTATTGCCTTCCGGTAAAAAGATTTTAAACGATATCTATCTTTCGTTTTTTTACGGCGCGAAAATCGGGATCATTGGGTTGAACGGTTCGGGAAAATCTACTTTGCTGAAAATTATTGCCGGCATGGATAAATCCATTGAGGGGGAGGTTGTCTTTTCTCCGGGATATACGATCGGTTTGTTGGAACAAGAACCGCAATTGGATGATAACAAAACTGTGAGAGAAATCGTGGAAGAAGGCGTTCAAGAAGTTGTTTCGTTGTTGAAAGAGTATGACGAGGTCAACAATAAATTTGCCGATCCGATGAGCGACGAAGAGATGAATAAGTTGATTGAGCGGCAGGGCGAATTGACGGAATTGTTGGATCATCACAATGCTTGGGAATTGGACAATAAATTACAACGGGCAATGGATGCGTTGCAATGTCCTCCCGAAGATGCTTTAGTCAGAAATTTATCAGGAGGAGAACGTCGTCGCGTGGCATTATGCCGTCTTTTGCTGCAAGAACCCGACGTGCTTCTTTTGGATGAGCCGACAAACCATTTGGACGCTGAATCCATCCAATGGTTAGAACATTTTTTACAGCAATATAAAGGAACGGTCATTGCCGTAACGCACGATCGTTATTTCTTGGATAATGTAGCGGGATGGATTTTAGAGCTTGATCGCGGCGAAGGAATCCCTTGGAAAGGTAATTATTCTTCGTGGTTGGAACAAAAGTCGAACCGTTTGAAGATGGAAGAAAAAATAGAAAGCAAACGGCGTAAGACCTTAGAAAGAGAGTTGGAATGGGTGCGCATGGCTCCAAAAGCGCGTCATGCTAAAGCCAAAGCGCGATTAAATGCTTACGACAAATTGTTAAGCGAAGATACTAAGCAAAAAGAGGAACGTTTGGAGATATTTATTCCTAACGGGCCGCGATTGGGTTCGGTAGTAATCGAAGCGCAAAATATATCTAAAGCTTTTGGCGATAAATTACTCTTTGAGAATCTCTCATTTTCTTTGCCGCCCGGAAGTATGGTCGGCGTTATCGGGCCGAATGGCGCCGGAAAAACGACTTTATTCAGAATGATCATGGGACAAGTAACTCCCGATAGCGGAACGTTCAACATCGGAGAAACGGTAAAAGCGGGTTATATTGATCAACAACATGAAGAAATAGATCCTGAAAAGAGCGTTTGGGAAGTGATCTCGGAAGGTAACGAATTGTTAAATATGGGAGGAAAATCAATCAATTCTCGCGCTTATGTTTCCCGATTTAATTTTAGCGGATCCGATCAAGGTAAAAAATCGGGCGTATTATCGGGTGGAGAACGTAACCGAATGCATTTAGCGTTGACATTGCGTTCTGAAGCTAATGTATTGCTACTCGACGAACCAACGAACGATATTGATGTAAATACTTTGCGAGCTTTGGAAGAAGGATTGGAAAATTTTGCAGGTTGCGCGGTAATTATCTCGCACGATCGTTGGTTTTTAGATCGTTTGGCAACCCATATTCTTGCTTTTGAAGGAGACTCTCAGGTCTATTTTTTTGAAGGAACTTTCTCCGAATATGAAGAAAACCGTAAGAAAAGAATGGGAGGAGAAGCTCCGAAACGGTTTAAATTCAAAAAACTCAAAGCGGATTGATATCGAATTATGAATAACAAATTACCTGAATTATTGATTTATTCTCCTGTACTTCTTGCGATTGGTACAGACAAAATCAATAATTCAGTTAATTATACTGTAAAATGATCTTACTTTCTTGTCAGCAGGATCTCTTTGGCAACTTTTCCGGTTACATCGCCGTTCTCGCCAAAAGCTACGCCTCTTTCGTTGAATCTTCTTTCGATTTCATTGATGGTTTCATCCCCGATGCCCTCTTCAGAAAGACGCGTGGTGAGACCTAGAGAGCGGAAAAATTCTTCAGTTTTATTAATCGTTTCTTCGATTTTTTCATCGCGCGATCCTTCGGTAATGTCCCAGACGCGTGCGCCGTATTGAAGAATTTTATCCCCCTTGCTTGCTTTTAAAACGCGCAACGTTCCCGATAAAACGATAGCTAATGTGTGACCGTGCGTCAATCCGTGCAAAGCGGTCAATTCGTGTCCAATCATGTGCGTCGCCCAATCTTGAGGAACGCCAAGCGCTACAAAACCATTCAAACCCATCGTTGCCGAAAGCATAAAATCTGCCATAAGATTGTAATCATGTTGATTTTGACGAATTTTTGGAGCAATTTCAACCAAAGTTTGCAAAATGCCTTCCGACCAACGATCCATCAAACGAGAGACGCCCGTTACGGTCATATATTGTTCTATTACATGAACAAAAGTATCGGCGATTCCAGCGGCAATTTGATGCGCAGGCAATGTGAAAGTTGTTTCCGGATCGAGGATAGAAAAAACAGGATTGTTAGAGGAAAAAGCGTATTTTTCTTTCGTTTCATACCGGGAGATCACCGCTCCGCCGTTCATCTCTGATCCGGTCGCAGGCAAAGTTAAAACTGTCCCAAGCGGAATGGTATTGGCTGCACGTTTGTCGGAAACGACTAAATCCCATGCATCGCCGGCATAAAGCAAACCGGCGGAGATCAATTTGGTTCCGTCGATGACGGAGCCGCCTCCGACGGCAAGTAAGAAGTCAATTTTTTCCTCCTTACCTAATGCGATTGCTTTTCGCAACGTTTCAATGGAAGGATTGGGTTCTATTCCCCAAAATTCAACGCAATAATGATCTTTCAACGCATTTTTCACTTGATCGTAAACGCCGTTTTTTTTCACGCTACCTCCGCCAAATGTGATCATAATACGTTTTTCGGCAGGAATTTCTTGAGAAAGCCGGGAAATCATCCCTTTGCCCATTATCAGTTTTGTAGGGTTTTGAAAAACAAAATTATACATTGTGATTTGATTTTTAAATGAATTTTCTTTCAATAAGCGAGATGAAGCGACAAACGACTTCATTGTCGTCGTCCCATCCGTATTGACTTTTTAGTTGATTGAGACGATTGAACGCTTCCGCCATATCGGCGGCAATATTTAAATCGTTAATAGATTGATTATAAGCTTCAAAATCATTCTTAAAAAGTTCTTTGATGAAAATAAACCGTTCGTTCATGGCAATAGCGCGTTTCAAATCGGTGATTTTTGCATTCGAAAAACGTCCCAAAACGGTATTATCTTCTTTAACGTCAGGTTTTATATTAGGGCTTTTATTCAGTAAGATATCTGTTAAATTTCTATAATCCATCTCTCTCTTGGCTTTTGAAGTCTCTTGAGGGTTAGAAAATTGAGAATTTGCTTCCGGATTCGCCGACTCAAATGTTTGTGCAGGTTCAAAATAGCGTTCTTCTTTAACCGGTTGAGAATTATTTACAGGAGGTTGTTCCGGTTGTTGATATTCAATTGTCTGAAATGGTTCTTCAAATTTTTGAGAATTGATAAGCTGCGGTTCGTTGCAGACTTTTGTAGGCTCGACAAGTTGAGTTTCTGCAATAAAATCCGAGTTCGATTTTTTTTGATTATCAATAAACGATTCGGATTTGATCTCGGAAGCTTTTTCCTGTACCATTGAAATGAAAGTGGAAGTATCAGAATTTTTTCTTGTATCTATCATTTGAAGATACAGGTCGCATATTCTTTTTTTGATGATTTCCTGCTCTATAGCCGGACGGTCGTGAACAGTTTCCAAAATCTCCTCTAACAGGTCGAATAATTGTATGATCTTTTCAAAGCTCATATATACAGTGAAAAATTAATTACGGTTTAAAAAATGCTATTTTATTCAAATATAGAGTAATAAACGCAATCGGCAGAAATTTATTTTGTATAACGCCGTTTTCTTACGAATATCCAAATAAATCCAAAAATCACGATTAATACAATAGGAGCGACCACGTTTAATATTTGCCAGAATAATCGGTCTTGTTCGATGATCGTTTTATCCATTAGCCTGATTTTCAATTCTCTAGAACGAATGGATAAAAGATTATTATTATCCGCCAAATAACTTATGGCATTCAAAATGAAATCGCTATTTCCCAAAAACAATTTAGTGTCTTGATCATACCCTAAAGGAAGCGGCTCGCCGGTTTTTCGGTGCAGTTGATTTCGGATAATATCTCCGTCGGAAACGATGATCATAGCGGTTTCTTTACTCTTTTCCTGAAATCCGATCATTGGTTCATTGGATAGAGACGGAGGCACGCGATACGCATAAAGAGAGTTGAATTTTCCTTCCAACAATACGGCGACAGGCAAATGCTTTTTACTGTATAGCTTCATGTCGGGCTTTTGTCGCGCAACATTAAGATCAATGGGCGCGGGAACTCTGACTATGCGGGAATAATCCGACGACGATAACAAAATGGTTTTTTTCACGCCCGACACGTCGACGGTGTCGATTGTACTGACAAATTGCGTTTTCAATGCGTTGATATTGCGAACGATCGGATGCGTACTGATGGGCGTAATCAACGGAAAATAGTACCACGGAACTAAATTAAACTGCGGCGTACTTCCGGTGAATCCGGTTACCATTGTAATCGGTAAGCAATTAATATCCATAATCAAATCCGGATTTAATCGAACGCCGTACTCAAAAAGTTGATCGTCAAGGTTTAATTTTAATGGCGTTGCATAGGTGACGTTCTGATTTTGCAAACTGTCCATACTTACAGAAACAGGATCGATCAGCCATAAAACGCCCCCGCCATGCATGATAAATTGGTCGATAATAAACTTGTCTTTTTCTAAAAACGCTTCGGTGGGTTGCGTAATAATAATGGCGTCGTATAAATTTCTATAACGGAAAGAAGTATTAGTAGAATCCTTGGCGTCTCTGGTCGTCAATGAGTTGATATTTCCGTCAATGACGACATTATCAACGGTATAATCTTCGGACAGCATTTTTCTGACGTCGATTAAAAAATGATCCTCTAACTCGCCGTGTCCTTTGATAAACGCTACGCGCGGTTTTTGAAAACGAGATAATTTATGGATCGCATTCATGAAAGTAAATTCCAAATTTTGAATGGAATTATTGATCATTTCTTCGATTGGGACGCCCATCTGATCTTGAAGTAATTGAATGGGCATGCGACGTCCTTTGTAAGTAATAAAAGCTCCGGGAAAAATAATTTGTTGCGTTACGCCCTCTTTTCCCTGATATGTTACGGCGGTCTCTTTCAATCCCCGCTCAATAAGTAACCGATATGTATTCGACCGTTCTTCCGCATTAGGATTTTCCGACGGATTTACAAATTCATATTCAATATCGCTATGATAAGCCCTCATATCGTCCAATAACTCTCTGGTAGCGTTACGTAAACGTTTAAAACTTGAGGGAAAGTCTCCTTCAAGATATACTTCGACAAAAACAATATCGTTCAAATTTTTCAAAATATTTTTAGACGCTTCTGTCAACGTATATCTCTTTTCCGCTGTCAGGTCTAATCTCGTGAAAAAATATTGTCCGATAATATTTACGCAAATTAATACGATAAGAGCTATGCCCAATTGCATAAATGCTTGTTTCTTGTTTACTCTCTTTATATTGCCTTTTTTTACTTTCATCGTGTGCATTTTTAAGATTACCATTTACGGCGTTGCAATGAAAAGCGCGTAAGTAACAAAAACAGAATGTTTAAACTCAAAAAGTAGATCAAATCGCGCGAATCGATCACTCCTCGGCTCATTGATTTATAATGTTCCATCATTCCCAAAGATTTAATAAAAAGGTCAATTTTTCCAAAAAGAGCTAAACTGTATATAAATTCAAAAGCCATATATAAAATCATGCAAAGAAAAAGGGCTAAAATGAACGAAGTGATCTGATTGTCGGTCAATGAAGAACAAAATACGCCGATAGAGACAAAAGAAGCGCCTAAAAATAGCGTGCCGATATACGAACCGATTGTTCCTCCAACATCAATATTTCCTTTTGGATACCCCAAATAATAGACAGAGAAAAAATAGATCAGCGTAGGGAGCAACGATACGACGACTAAAAACAATCCCGCGAAATATTTTGCCAGAATGATCTGATTATCCGTCAACGGTTTGGTGAAAAGCGTCTCGTTGGAACCCGTTCGTTTTTCTTCGGCAAATGAACGCATAGTAATAGCGGGAATCAAAAACAAGAAGACGAGCGGGGCTAAAATGAATAAATTCTCCAAACTGGCGTATCCATAATCTAAGATATTGAAATCCATTGGGAATACCCAAAGAAAAAGCCCGTTAACCAAAAGGAATACCGCAATGACGATATACCCAATTAGGGAGTTTAAAAAACTTTTTATCTCTTTTAAAAACAAAACATACATATTACCGTCTATTTGTGCTGCGAAATTACGAAAAAAAGAACTATCGGAGTAGCACATGGAAAAACAAGTGAAACCGATATGCTTTGCAGATCATAAATAAGAAAAAATTTTCTTTTGAGAATGTAAAAAAGAAGTTGCCTTGATCTCAAAGACAACCTCTTTTTTCAAAAAACGAAATAATATTTCAGAATCCTATTTTACCGTCGCAGCATAAGCGATCATATCAAGAATTTTGCAAGAATACCCCCATTCATTATCATACCAAGCTACTAATTTCATAAAATTCGAATTGAGGGCAATACCTGCTTTAGCATCGAAAACGGAAGTACATTCTTCTCCGATGAAATCGCTTGAAACAACGTCGTCTTCGGTATATCCAAGAATCCCTTTAAGTTCGCCTTCGGCGGCTTTTTTCATTGCCGCTTTCACTTCGTCATATGTGGCCGCTTTTTCGATGCGGCAGGTAAGATCGACAACAGAAACATCCAACGTTGGAACTCTAAACGACATTCCGGTAAGTTTTCCATTCAAATCGGGGATCACTTTACCGACAGCTTTAGCCGCTCCCGTACTTGACGGAATGATATTACCCGATGCCGCGCGTCCGCCGCGCCAATCTTTTGCAGACGGTCCGTCGACTGTTTTTTGCGTAGCCGTGGTAGCGTGAACGGTCGTCATCAATCCTTCGATAACGGTGAAGTTATCATGAACGACTTTTGTCAAAGGAGCCAAACAATTGGTGGTACAAGATGCATTGGAGAAGATTTGCTCCCCTTTATAAGTTTTGTGATTGACGCCGTAGACAAACATCGGCGTGTCGTCTTTTGACGGAGCTGATAAAATAACCCGTTTTGCGCCCGCTTTGATATGCGCTTCTGCTTTCTCCTTAGTGAGAAATAAGCCGGTCGATTCTAAAACATATTCGGCGCCGACTTCGTCCCATTTCAAATTTACAGGTTCCTTTTCCGATGTGACGCGAATACTTTGCCCGTTTACGACAAGATGCCCGTTTTTAATATCGATGATTCCGTCAAATTTTCCGTGAATGGTGTCATAACGAAGCATATACGCCATATATTCCACATCAATCAAGTCGTTAATCCCTACAATTTCGATATCGCTTCGTTTCATAGCGGCGCGAAATACCAGCCGTCCAATACGTCCAAATCCGTTAATTCCAACTTTTACTTTTGACATATCTATCTATTTTATAATTAATTATACTTTTTGAATACTATTCGGCAAATGTACTGATATTAGGTTATACTTTCAATATTATTTTCAATCTTGCAGATATTTGCAACTATTTTTTAATTTATTTTATTGAGTCTCTGCTTGTTGCACATTTCTTAAAGAACGACTAGTTAACTATTTACGGTACAAAATGCGGGTAACGATACGCCTGATAGCAAAAAAAGAAAGACGCAAGTTCGGAAATTTACGCAATCGCTGTTATCATTTTAGGCCATAACTCCGCAGTTTTTTAAGCAGTTTATCTTGTATAATATTGGAAATAAATGATTTACAAGAAAATCGGATGAGATATATTAAGCAATCTGTAAATACAGGTAAAATATTGTATATAAATAAATTAATGGGCGCCTAATTTTTTACGAAGTTAGGGTTTAAAATCATTATTTGTGTATTATAGTGCGGTTAAATATTTTTGATGTGGTCGCCCTGAAGCTGTAAGGGTATATCGGGACAAACTGAGAAATGTTAAGTTTTTCAGGACAAGACATCCCCGCTATCTTTCAAATTGTTTTGTTTTCAATTTGTATAACGCACGGAAGCGGCATATTGCTTGATTACAGAACGAGAAATGAGAATACGACATTTTTGCATTTTCTTATTTTGATATTTTCTTTTTTGTTTTCAATAATTGTTATTTGGCAATATATCAATTAATTACATTCATATCTGCTTTTTAATGCTTCCACTCAGATACGAATGCCGAATGATTTATTTTTTTATACCTTTGCATTTGAAATAATAGTAACACTTCATAGCTTATGAATAAGAAAATTATGAAGCATTGTTTGTGCCTGATCGGAATCGTTCTTATACTTTCATCGAAGGCATGTAAAAAAAATTCTATTGAATTGAATTATGCTCTTTCCTCGCCGGTAGAATGTTTGCAACTTGATTCCCTTATTATTGATTTTTGTTGCAGCGGAGGATTATCCGTTCAAAAAGATAAAATTCCCGGAAATGTAATAGATCTTTTTCACGAAAATTTTCCAGGCGCATATTCCGAAGAATGGCTTTTCTACGGAGGAATCTACGGCGTTCGTTTTGAACTTGATTATATTGTTAATCGAGCGCTTTATATGCTTGATGAAGAGAACAATGTGGATATGCTCGCTTATATTGTAAACTTGCAAAAATCGCAAATTCCGGTCACCGTAACGACTGCCGTCAAAGAGCAATATGGAGATGCTTGGGCGGTAAATCGCGCATATGAAATTCAAACGTTTTATCACATTATCTATGAATTGATTATTGAGCAAAGAAGTGATGAAATAACCGTTTTCTTTAATGAAAATGGCGGATTTTTAGGCGGATGTCCTTTTTGATCTAATTATTCAGGTTCTTTTATCTTTTTGTATATTTCCTTAATTAAATTTATCTCGAATCCTTTTGAAGCGGCGTGAGCCATGATTTTTTGTTCCTTTATTTTTTCATTGCCGGCTTTTACGGTTTGTTCGGCTTTTTGAAGAATTTTTGCTAAAGTTTCTCTATAAATATTTTCATCTAGCGCTGCGAACCCTTTTTGAGCGCTGTTTTCATTAACTCTGTCGAAATGCAACGCTTGCATTATTTTTATTCTGCCCCATCCGTTTTGACGCACTTTACTTCGCACAAAAAGCTCTGCATAACGATCTTCATTCAAGAAATCGTCCTTTTCAAGCTTTGATAAGATATCATCGATCCAAGAAGATTCAACACGCCATTGCAGTAATTTATTTCTCACTTGTGATCGACAATGTTCGTTTTCACTGCAATATTGCGCCGTTTTTCCATATATTTTCTGAAAAACAGGATTATTTTCCATTTTCCCCTTTTAAAAGTTGTTCGACAACGCGTGGAACGCCAGTTCCGGCTTTTTCTTTAACAATTGTGAGATTCTTGACATCGGGAATGTCTGTCGCCGAGGGATCGATATAAAATTTTTGAGAATGTACAGGCGCATAATACATCAATCCGGCTGCCGGATAAACCAGCAACGAGGTTCCGATAATCATCAAAATATTCGCTTTAGAGACAATTTTTGCCGCCGGCTCAATATTTGGAACCGCCTCTCCGAACCAAACAATGTGCGGACGCAGTTGAGAGCCTCTTTCACATTTATCGCCGATTTTCAACGCCTTGTCTCCAATATCATAGATCAACGACGGGTCAAAAGTACTGCGCGCTTGCGTTAAAAGTCCGTGAAGATGAAGAACGTTGGACGAGCCGGCTCGTTCGTGCAAATTATCGACATTTTGCGTAATGATCTGTACGTCAAATTTATCTTCCAACTTTTTTAGCGCCAAATGAGCGGAGTTAGGAGCTACTTCAAATAACTGTTTACGTCGCGCATTGTAAAAATCCAAAACCAATTCCGCATCTTTTACCCAAGCTTGCGGCGTAGCCACATCCTCTACCCGATGCGTTTCCCATAAACCGTCGCCGTCGCGGAACGTTTTTATTCCGCTTTCTGCGCTGATTCCTGCTCCTGTTAATATTACAATCTTTTTCATGGTGCAAATATATCTTATTTATCAAAAACCCGAAACTTAAATTACCGTTTCTATGATAATCTTGTTCTTGAATGTATTACTTTTGCATACTCGTTATTCAAAAAAGAAATTTATGCGAAAACTTTTATTTTTCCTGATTTTGATTTTTTTGGTTCTTTCTCTCTTCTCTCAGAATGACGGAATCAAGACGGGAGCGGAACGAACCGAATTATATTTTCCATTATTAGGAGGTAAAAATATTGTTTTGGTCGTCAATCAAACTTCTGTTATCGGAGAACGTCATCTTGTTGATACGTTGTTAACAGCCGGTTTTCAAATTGATAAAATTTTTGCTCCGGAACACGGTTTTCGCGGCGACGCCGACGCGGGAGCCGTCGTCAAAAATGCGAAAGATAAAAAAACAGGGTTGCCGATTGTTTCCATTTATGGGAAAAATAAAAAGCCAACGCCGGAGCAATTAAAAGGGATAGATTTAGTCGTTTTTGACATTCAAGATGTCGGCGTTCGATTTTATACCTACATTTCGACCATGCATTACGTCATGGAAGCTTGTGCTGAAAACAACGTCGAAATGATGATATTAGATCGTCCGAATCCGCATGGAGCTACCGTCAATGGGCCGGTTTTAGAATTGGCATATCAATCTTTTGTTGGAATGCACCCCATTCCGGTGTTACACGGTTTGACTGTTGGAGAGTTAGCGCAAATGATTAATGGAGAAAAATGGCTTGAAGGAGGCTTGTTTTGTCGGCTACATGTTATTCCGTGCTCGGGATGGGATCATTCCATGCCGTGGCAAATTCATATTCCGCCTTCGCCGAATCTTCCCAATATGCAAGCTATTTTACTTTATCCTTCGCTTTGTTTTTTTGAGGGAACAGAAGTGAGCGTTGGGCGAGGAACGGAATTTCCTTTTCAAGTTATCGGATATCCCGACCCGAAATTCGGAGCGTTTACATTTACGCCAAAAAGCGGATACGGCGCGGAAAATCCTTTACAAAAGGATAAAAAATGTTGTGGAATAGATTTGAGAGATATCGATCCGGAACCTTTTACTTTAAGATATTTTTTGACATTCAGAGATAAATTCGACGCGCCCGATCAGCTAATTACGCGGGCTTCATTTTTTAATCTTTTAGCAGGAAACGCAATTTTAGCGCAACAGATTCAACAAGGCCTGTCTGAAAAAGAGATTACAATTTCATGGGAGAATGACTTGAAAAATTATAAACTTTTGAGAAAGAAATATTTACTTTATAAAGACTTTGAATAACGATGATCTCCGCCCTAATTTTAACCGTATTTGTCATTTATTTTGTTACGCTGTTTTTGATCTCAAAATTCACTTCAAAAGGGGCTAATAATCAGACGTTTTATACAGGAAACAGAAAAGTTCCTTGGCATGTGGTCGCTTTCGGAATGATCGGCGCTTCTTTGTCGGGCGTCACTTTTATGTCGGTTCCGGGCTACGTGCAATCGACGCAATTTACCTATTTTGGCGTTGTTTTAGGATATTTGTTGGGTTATGCAGTGATCGCTTTTGTCTTGTTGCCGCTCTATTACAGATTGAATCTCACCTCGATTTATATGTACTTAGGAGAACGTTTTGGCGCATTTTCTCACAAAACCGGTTCGTTCTTTTTCATCGTATCCCGTTTGCTGGGTTCTTCGCTGCGGATGTATTTGGTTGTTTTTGTATTGTATGAGTTTGTCTTTAAAATCTGGGGGATTCCTTTCTGGGTACCGGCTGTTTTATTGATCTCAATGATCCTTTTTTATACGTTGAAGGGGGGAATAAAAACGGTTGTCTGGACGGATTCGCTACAAACGATTTTTATGTTGGCCGCTACCATTATTACGGTTATTTATATTTTGAATAAGTTGGATATCTCTTTCCTCAATCTTTTTGAACAGGCGAGCAAACAAGGAATGACAAAGATGTTTGAAACCGATTGGCGCGCTGATAATTTTTTCCTAAAACAGATCCTTTCGGGAGCTTTTATCACTATCGCTATGACCGGGCTTGATCAAGATATGATGCAGCGTAATTTGACTTGTAAAACGTTGAAAGATTCTCAGAAGAACATAATAACTTTCAGCTTTTCACTACTGTTTGTCAATTTCTTATTCCTTGCGTTGGGCGTAGCGTTACTGTTTTATCTTATTGCGACAGGAACGCCTATTTCCGAAAAAGCGGATAACATTTTTCCTTCGGTCGCTTTTAATATTTCACCTTTTACCGCTGTCGTGTTTGTCCTTGGGCTTATTGCCGCCGGATATTCCAGCGCCGATGGTACGCTTACTTCGCTCACGACCTCTTTCTGTTACGATTTCTTGGGATTCAAAGAGATAAAAAAAACCGAAGAACAGAAAACAAAAACGCGTAAAACAGTACATATCGCATTTGCTCTTTTGTTTTTATTCTGTATGTTGATATTCAAGCCATTTCATAACGATTCGCTTATTAAGATCATCTTCGATATAGCCAGTTATACGTACGGTCCGCTTTTGGGGCTTTTTGCTTTCGGGCTTTTCACCAAGCGTAAAATAAGAGATAAATGGGCGCCTGTTCTGGCTATTTTATCACCGATAATCTGTTTTATTTTGAATAAATATTCCATCATTTGGTTCAATGGTTATAAATTTGGATTTGAATTATTGATAATAAACGGATTAATAACATTTATCGGATTGTTTATTTTATCGGTCAAAAGGGGCAAAGTGTGAAAACTTTTTTCATGCCTGAGAAAATATTTGTCCTCGTTGATGGAAATATTTCGCAAACATGGCGCATTTTATCATTTATAAAAAGCTTCTGAAAAATAGAATTTGCTTGAAATAATGATTCAGTTTGCCGGGAATGGTGTGTATGAATAAATTTCTTATCGTGCTTGTTCTCTTTAAAAAAAGTCCTATCTTCATTCGGTATTTGCTGCTGTATTTGCCGGACTTGAATCCGGTTGAGCGTGTTTGGCAGTTAATGAGAGAAAGGTTACGCACAACAGATGGCTGAAATCAATCGATGAACAATTGCCTGACTTTCAACAATAGCATGAACGCACATCTCAACAGCAGATATTATCTGTCTGTAATCTCGTTGAAAATATTTATTAGACTTTATATAAAACCAGTAAGGGAGATATTTGGCATATTTTTTAATTTTCTTCCTTATAATAGATTTTGTAGAATGTACCGTTTTCGTCCGTACCTCGTTCGATAAGGTTTCTGTCGCCGTGTACGTAAATGTGGAAGTTTTTGTCTAACTTAATAACGTTTTTGAATACACGAGCTTGCTTTTTTACGGCGCTGTCGGAAATGGAAAAATCATCGACAATATCAATGTCGTATTCTTGTTGATAAGCGGATTTATATTGATTGAAACTTTCAATCACTTCCGGCTGTTCCATTACTTCGTTGACAAATTCGTTCAGATT
>JAIRTP010000126.1 GCA_031254805.1 Bacteroidales bacterium | reverse complement strand
TCATTGGTCTAATTTTATTGTTTGATATCGCAAAATTAGCCAAAAAGGGCTGACTTCCATCATCGGAAATCAGCCCTGATTTTTTGCCTTCCCCTCAAAATGTTTACCGGACAGTAGTGATTTAAAATATTGTTTCTTTCCATTCCTCTTTCGGAAGAGCTTGTATTACTCAATCGACTCCATAAAAACATGGATACCGGCGAACGATTCCCCGCATTATCCTCTTTCTCTATCTTTCAAGAGTTATATGACATTTATAGCCGCGAAGCCAGAATGAAAAGAAAGTATGATTGCTTGGTGGCGCAAGATAATACCTGCGTTAATGTTTCCAAAAAATATGATATCGGGTTAGTAAAAAAAGTAACAGGTTTCTCAGATGATAAAACCGCTCAAGAATTTATGGATTTTTGCAATTTCAAAAGCGATTCCCTATTGCAAGCCAATCAATATGACATTTATAATATGATTTACGATTGCTTGTCGCAATTCCTTAAAGAAAGGGAATAATTTTATAATTAGAAATTAAGAATTAAGAATAAGATTTGATATAGCTATTAACGTTTATAATAGCGTTGTGTTCATAAAAGAAAGTATATCAACAGCCCCATTTCCTTAGGCAAGTTTGAGGTTTATAAGTTCATCTATGTCATCCAAGAGTTCAGACAACCTAAAAAGTTGTTTTAATCTTAAAAAAACAGAAATAATGGACCTTCCCGTTGATCCAACTACAATCTGTAACTTTTGCAGATTGTAGTTGGATTTTTAAGGAACCCTCTTTATACTACATATGCTACGTCGTCTATTAATAAGCAAACAACGGAAGCCCGTGCATTAATTCATTAACACGTTTTTTGACCGATGTAATAGCGCTTTCATTGTTCAAGTTGCTGATCACTTCGTCGATCATCTCAACGACTAATCCCATGTGTTCTTCTTTCAATCCACGCGTTGTGACGGCGGGCGTTCCTACGCGAATTCCGGAAGTTTGGAACGGGCTGCGACTATCAAACGGCACCATATTTTTATTAATCGTAATATCGGCTTTTACCAAAGTATTTTCAACTTGTTTTCCTGTTATCTCAGGAAATTTTGTACGCAGATCAATCAACATCAAATGGTTATCGGTCCCTCCGCTGATAACTTTATAGCCTTTGTCGGTAAATGCTTGACTCATCGCCGTCGCGTTCTTTTTCACTTGCACGATATAATTCAGATATTCGTCGGTCAGAGCTTCGCCGAAAGCGACCGCTTTTGCGGCGATGACATGTTCCAAAGGACCGCCTTGAATTCCCGGGAATACCGCAGAATCGATCAATTGCGACATTTTTTTGATCTCGCCCTTCGGCGTGGTATATCCCCATGGATTTTCAAAATCTTTTCCGATGAGGATCAATCCTCCGCGCGGTCCACGAAGTGTTTTATGGGTCGTTGTCGTTATGACATGGCAATACGGGACAGGATTATTCAACAACCCACGCGCTATCAATCCGGCGGGATGGCTGATATCTGCCATCAAAATAGCCCCAATTTTGTCGGCAATCTCACGCATGCGTCTAAAATCCCAATCACGGCTATAAGCAGAAGCTCCGGCCAATAACAACTTTGGACGCTCTTTCAATGCTTCTTCTTCCATTTTATCATAATCGATCATCCCGGTAGATTCTTCTACTTTATAAGCTACCGGATGGTATAAAATTCCGGAAGAATTGACGGGAGAACCATGCGAAAGATGTCCTCCATGCGCTAAATCTAATCCCATAAATTTATCGCCCGGTTTTAAACAAGCTAAAAACACCGCCATATTGGCTTGCGCTCCGGAATGCGGTTGCACGTTGGCATATTCTGCTCCAAACAATTTACAAGCTCTGTCGATTGCTAAAGTCTCCGTTTTATCAACTTCCTGACAACCACCATAATAACGTTTTCCCGGATATCCTTCCGCATATTTGTTTGTCATTACGGAACCCATCGCCTCCATCACTTGGTCGCTCACAAAGTTTTCGGAAGCAATTAACTCAAGGCCTTCCATTTGTCGTTTTTTCTCCGCGGTAATAATATCAAAAACGATTTGATCTCTTTTCATTTTTATCATCTATTTATTGTCAATTAACTTCTTAATTTTTTTGCAAAGGTAGTGAAAATTCTTTTTCAAACCCTTAAAAAACAGGATTTTTACTCAAAGGAAAATCTAAATGGATAACGATATAAAGACGATCGGATTGCTTTTCTATGCTGCGTTTTGCCATTGTTTCAAATAGCTCAAGACAAAATTAATTGATTTTTGGCAATAACTAAAAAATTCAAGAAATATGTCGATTATCTGCTTTATTATGATTATCAGCAGCATTCTGTTTGATTGCCTCTTCTATAACAAACCCTCTACTGTTCCGAAACTTCCTAAATATCAATATTCCGCCATAAATGACTTGTCGCATGTTGGCAGCAATGGCGTTAGGCATACCAACAAAACGCAGAACTTCGGGCAAAAAAACAAGAAATGCCGCTGCAACAACGTTTCCCCGCAGATTCTGCATGCCTCTTATGATCACGATGGAAAGGATGAATCCATATTCATCCACCGTAAAGCTTGTCGGGTCAATATAACTAATATAGCGCGTATAAAGCGCGCCGGGAATAAAGGCCATCATCGCGCCTACAGTAAGAGCAACAACTTTCGTTAAATACACATTTTTCCCGAGCGACTGCGTGAAAATCTCATCCTCGCTCAATACCCGCAAAGTGCGCCTGAAAGCGGAACCAGTCAGTTTTTTCAGGTAGAAAAAGAATCCACGTGGTGTTGTCAGTGTTCAGGTTATAGATAAAAACAAGGGCAAATACAGAGTTATGCAAACAATAGGCAGCAGTTCTGATGCATATGAAGTAGAAAAACTTTGCAAAGAAGGTAAAAAGTGGATTGA
>JAIRTP010000124.1 GCA_031254805.1 Bacteroidales bacterium | reverse complement strand
GCAGTTTTGGGTATTGCAGTGTTTTTCTGGTTTTCTTTTCATCAAAATGGAACGTCATTATCTTTGTTTGCAAGAGATTTTGTGGTAACAAGCAAAATTCCGCCCGAAATATGGCAAGCGATAAATCCGTTTTTCGTGATTGCGTTGACTCCTCTTGTTATATGGTTATTTAATAGATTACGAGACAAAGGCAAAGAGCCTTCTACGCCTAAGAAAATTGCAATAGGTATGGGAATTGCCGCTTTAGCATTTGTATTTATGACGATTATTTCACAAATAGCCAAATATCCGTCGGGAACTGAATTTAGAGCATTGAACGATTCTATAAGTGAAGCAATGAAAATAGGCCCTTGGTCGCTTATTGTATTATATTTCTTCTTGACGGTAGCAGAATTGTTTATCTCTCCGTTGGGATTATCTTTTGTTTCAAAAGTAGCGCCTAAAAATTTATTAGGCCTTTGTCAAGGTTTATGGCTTGCAGCAACGGCTGTAGGAAATGGATTATTATGGATCGGACCATTGTTATATAACAAATATCCTATCTGGATATGCTGGACTGTATTTGCCGTTTTATGTGTGATTTCTATGGCAGTAATGCTTTCCATGGTGAAATGGCTTGAAAGAGTGGCAAAATAATAATAAAGATAATCGAACAAAAAAGAGGTTGGCTTGTTAATTAATCAACCTCTTTTTTTATGCTTTAAAAGAGAAAGCGGTAAAAATAAATTGGTTATTTATACCGTTTATAAGCATAATGAATATCATGAAATATCCTTGGAAAACAGATAGGCGATTCAACTCTTATACAGCTTTTATACAAGAAAAGTTTGGAACAAGGGTTCAAAAACTCTCCTTAAATGCGGGTTTTACCTGTCCCAATCGAGACGGAACGGTAGGAGTAGGCGGTTGTATTTTTTGCAATAACGACGCCTTCTCGCCATCTTACGTCGGCGGTAATAAAGCCATATCTCGGCAAATTATCGAAGGAATAGAATTTCATGCAAAACGTTATAAAACGGATAAGTTTTTTGCTCATTTTCAGACATATTCTAATACGTACGCTCCCATTGAGAAGTTGAAAGCGGCTTATGAGGAGGCTCTCTCCTTTGATAATGTATTAGGATTGGTGATCAGTACGCGTCCGGACTGCGTTGACGATGAAAAATTGGATTATTTAGTTGAACTGGCTAAGAAACATTACATCATGATTGAATATGGCGTTGAATCTTGTTTTGATAAAACGTTGAAAATAATCAATCGAGGTCATAATTTTGAATCGGCTAAAAGAGCGATCGAAATAACTCATGAAAAGGGTATTCCGGTCGGCGTACATATTATTTTCGGATTACCGGGCGAAACTTACGAGGATATGTATAATATGGTGGATATTTTGAATAAATTGCCTATTGATAATATTAAATTCCATCAATTACAAATTGTTAAAGAAACAAAGTTGGAGCTTCTTTTCCAAATATATCCTAAACAACTTGCCGCCTTTCCAACATACGACTCTTATGTTTCCTTTTTGATCCTTGCTTTAGAACATTTGAATCCGAACATTAAAATCCAACGCGTTGCCGGAGAGGTACGGGCTAATACGATCGTATATCCTCACTGGGGAAATCTGCGCTACGACCAAATGCTGAATATATTGGAAAAAGAAATGGCGCGACGAGATACCTGGCAGGGAAAGCTTTATCACGATTCTTGATAATATCATACAGGAAACATTGGAGATTTTGTGAAAAATACGAAAGACATTTAGCAGAACACAAAAAACGAGGCTATCCATAAAATATGACGCCTTATTCTTTGAAATTCAATATCCTGTTTTCTTGGAGCCATCCATGGGACTCGAACCCACGACCTGTTCATTACGAGTGAACTGCTCTACCAACTGAGCTAAGATGGCTTTTACCATTCTAAATAATGCGGCTGCAAAGGTAAAAAATAATTTGAATACAAAATTACTCTCATATTATTTTTTTAAGCGATCACTCCGGAACCGATAAGTTCTTCACCGTCATACCATACGGCAAATTGGCCGGAGGCGATTCCTCTTTGCAATTGGTCAAAAATAATATACATTCCGGCTTCTCTATAAAACAGCGTAGCGTTTTGAAGCGGTTGCCGATACCGAATACGAACCAAATAAGAACGTTTTTCTCCCGTTTTCATTTCAAGATCGGGACGTCCCCAATGAATCTCCTCTTTCGGAATAAATAATCCGGCACGATTCAATCCCGGATGTTGATGTCCCATACCGACATATACGATGTTCTTTGCGGCGTCGGTGTCAATTACAAATAGAGGTTCTGTTTTTCCGCCGACATTCAAACCTTTGCGTTGACCTATCGTATAAAAATGAGCTCCGGAATGTTGTCCAACGACCTTTCCATCTTCTTTTTTATAAGAATATGGATGGGAAAGCGCTCGCAAACGTTCATCAGATTCCTGACCGGATAAGCTTAAAGAGGTACTAAACTCCGGATAAGTAAAATTGTTTGGAATTTCGACAATATCGCCCGTTTTGCTTTTTAGTTGTTGTTGCAGAAAAAGCGGAAGATCGATTTTTCCGACAAAACAAATTCCCTGAGAATCTTTTCGGTCGGCTGTCGCTAATGATAATTCATGAGCAATACGGCGAACTTCCGGTTTTTCAAGATTACCGATAGGAAAAAGAGCATGAGCAAGCTGCTCTTGAGAAAGTTGACAAAGAAAATAGCTTTGATCTTTATTTTGGTCGGTCCCCGCTAAAAGACGATATATGGTAGTTCCTTCCTTTTCTATGATCTCTTTTCTGCAATAATGTCCGGTTGCGATAAAATCGGCTCCCATTTTTTTAGCAATATCTAAAAAAGGCCCGAATTTAATCTCTCTGTTACAAAGCACGTCGGGATTGGGGGTTCGTCCTTTTTCATATTCCGAAAACATATAATCGACCACTCTTTGGCGATATTCTTTGCTTAAATCTACTTCATGAAATGGAATTTCAAGTTTTTTTGCCACCAGTTGGGCTAACAAGCGATCGTGTTCAGCGGGGCAATCGCCTTCTAATAACCCTGTCGTGTCATGCCAATTGACCATAAAAAGAGCTTCTACGTCATAACCTTGCTCTTTCAAGATCCAAGCGGCGACGCTGGAATCCACGCCTCCGGAAAGTCCGATAACGACTTTTTTCTTTCTCTCCATGACCGTATCCTGTGATAATTGATTATTCTTCAACGAGAAGAGTAACGTCGTTTTGATCTACCTGCAAAAATCCGCCTATGATTTCATAAAAAGTATCATGCCCGTTATGATCCTGAACTTTTACTTTTCCTTTGCCAAGCAGAGAGACTATCGGAGCGTGATGATCTAATATTTCGAACAAACCATCAACGCCCGGAAGTTGCACCAATTTACATTCTCCTTTGAAAAGAGCGCGTTGAGGCGTTAAGATGTTTATTTTCATGAGTTAATGGCTTATTTTCCCAACATTTTATTACCTCTCTCAATAACTTCTTCAATTGTTCCTACGAAATTGAATGCAGCTTCGGGAATATGATCGACCTCTCCGTCGAGGATGGCGTTAAAACTTTTAATGGTATCTTCTATACTGACCATGATGCCGGGCGTTCCGGTAAATTGTTCTGCCACATGGAAAGGTTGGCTGAAAAAGCGTTGCACGCGGCGCGCGCGGTTTACGGCCAATTTATCCTCTTCCGAAAGTTCTTCCATCCCCAAAATGGCGATAATATCTTGTAAATCGTTGTAACGTTGCAATATTTGAATAACGCGACGCGCGCATTCATAATGCTCTTTTCCGACAATTTCAGGCGAGAGAATACGGCTGCTGGATTCCAACGGGTCGATAGCGGGATAAATTCCTAAAGAGGAAATTTTACGGCTCAATACCGTTTGCGCGTCAAGGTGGGCAAATGTCGTTGCCGGCGCAGGGTCGGTCAAGTCGTCGGCCGGAACGTAAACGGCTTGTACGGAGGTAATCGATCCGCGTTTTGTCGAAGTAATACGCTCTTGCAATAATCCCATTTCGGAAGCTAACGTCGGTTGATAACCAACTGCCGAGGGCATGCGGCCTAAAAGTGCGGAAACCTCAGAGCCGGCTTGCGTAAAACGAAAAATATTATCTATAAAAAATAGAATATCGCTACCGCCTGAGTTGGCTTCTCCGTCGCGGAAATATTCCGCAATGGTCAATCCGGATAACGCTACCCGCGCACGCGCTCCGGGAGGTTCGTTCATTTGACCGAATACCAAGGTCGCTTGAGATTGGCGCAATTCGTTCATGTCGATTTTTCCGATATCCCAACCGCCGGCTTCCATACTTTTCATGAAATCGTCGCCATATCTGATAACGCCCGATTCAAGCATCTCACGAAGAAGATCATTTCCTTCACGGGTACGTTCTCCTACGCCGCTAAATACAGACATTCCTTTATATTGCTTAGCAACGTTATTGATTAATTCCATGATGATGACCGTTTTTCCAACTCCGGCGCCGCCAAATAACCCTACTTTTCCGCCTTTTGCATAAGGTTCGATCAGGTCGATCGCCTTGATCCCCGTAAAAAGCACTTCTTGCGTAGTGGTCAGCTCTTCGTAAGAGGGAGCCGGACGATGAATATAATAATCAGGATTCTTTGGTAATTCGGGAAGTCCGTCGATGGGTTCGCCAATAACGTTAAACAATCTTCCGCGAATATGCTCGCCCGTAGGCATGGCGATTGGACCTCCTGTCGAAACGGCTTCCATACCGCGATATAATCCGTCGGTCGAGTCCATGGCGACAGTACGCAAAGTACCCTCGCCAATATCTTGCTGACACTCTAAGATGATTTTTTCACCATCATGTTTCGTCACTTCTAATGCGTCGTATATATCGGGCATTTCGCTTTCATCGCGAAAGCTGACGTCTACAATAGGACCAATGATTTGAGAAATATGGCCAAGAACTTTCTTCATATTTATGTCATCATAATTTTAATGCGCAAAAGTAACCTTTTTTTAGCGATTATCTTTAAAATGATTATTTTATTTTTTAACCGGAATAATAACTGAAAAAACGAATGGATATTCTATTGATTATTTTTAGTCATTCACGCTTCATGGTCATCAATACTTCAGTTATGCGCCAATTTGAACGAGGGGTTGTGACTTTTTCAATGTTTTTTCGACTAATAAGCTAAAAACAAATTTGATATGATTGATGAAAAATTAACCAATGAGTTTTTGAACATAGTCGAAGATAACAAAAAACTGATTTACAAAGTCAGTTGTATGTATTGCGACTCAACGATAGACAAGGAAGACCTTTTTCAAGAGATTGTTGCTAATTTATGGAAAGCATATCCTGATTTTAAGGGAAACTCAAAAATAAGTTCTTGGATATATAG
>JAIRTP010000097.1 GCA_031254805.1 Bacteroidales bacterium | reverse complement strand
AATAAACTCAAAATGATTTTTTTCTTTCTCCAAAAGCCGCGCTCGTCGGTCTTGGAATTTTATTTGACATGAATCGCGCTTTTCAAACTCAAAATATCGTTTCAAGACTTGGTTAACTCCAATAAATATTCTCCATATTGACTATTTCTCATCAGTTCGGCGCTTTTCCTGAGTTGTTCAACTGAAACCCATTTATTATTATATCCAATCTCTTCGAGGCAGGCTATCTTTAATCCTGTACGTTTTTCGATGGCTTTTACAAACTCGGAAGCTTCGGCCAAAGCCTCATGCGTTCCGGTATCGAGCCAAGCAAAACCTCTTCCTAATAATTCTACTTTTAATGCCTCTTGTTCAAGATAAGCCTGATTTACAGAGGTTATTTCCAATTCGCCTCTCGTCGACGGCTTTACCTGTTTGGCTATTTCTATTACATTATTCGGATAAAAATAAAGTCCCACGACAGCGTAATTAGATTTCGGCTCTTTCGGTTTCTCCTCAATGCTTAGAGCATGATTTTCCGAATCAAATTCAACCACGCCATAACGTTCGGGATCGCGCACCCAATAACCAAAAATAGTAGCTTTTTCCCCTTCAGAAGCGTTAAAAACCGATTGTCGTAATGTTCGAATAAAATTTTGACCATAAAAAATATTATCGCCCAAAACCAAACAAACGTCATCGTCGCCAATAAAATCTTCACCAATGATAAAAGCTTGCGCCAATCCGTCCGGAGAAGGTTGTTCTTTATAGGAAAATTTTACGCCGAAATCGTCGCCATTTCCCAGCAGACGTTCAAATACAGGAAGATCGACAGTAGTAGAGATGATCAAAATATCGCGGATTCCGGCCAACATTAGTACGGAAATGGGATAATAGATCATAGGTTTGTCGTAAATAGGGATTAATTGCTTGGAGATTCCGCGCGTAATAGGGTGCAACCTGCTTCCCGCTCCACCGGCTAAAACGATTCCTTTCATGACTTTTTGTCCATTTTTTTATCTGAAAACGAAATTTATTTTATAACGGCATCAAAGTTAGAAAAAAATTAAATAGGAGTTTCTTTTTTTCTCCCTGATAAAAAATACTTGCCAACAAATATTTATTACATTGATAAACAACGACATAAAATTATTTCATACGCATCGTTTAGCTCGTCTCTAATTTTTTTTGGTTTAACGATAGAATAATGAATAAAATATATATCTTTGCACCTCAAAAAATAATACGTTTTTTATGGTAAAAAAGAGCGACAAAACTAGGATTAAAAAAGCTGAAGAAAACTTGGAAGCGGTAGAAGGCGCGTTAACTCGCTCCGAATTATGGTTGGAGAAAAATAGCAAGAAGTTGACGATTATTGTATCGGCAATAGTTGTCATAGCCCTTGGATTTTTCGGATATTACAGATTCATCCAACAACCACGCACAGAACGCGCACAAGCGGAGATGTTTATGGCTGAAAAGTATTTTGGAGAGTCGGAATATCAAAAAGCTCTTGACGGAGATGAAAACTATACCGGTTTTTTGGATGTTGTCGATAATTATGGAAATACAAAACCGGGCAAATTAGCGGCTTATTATGCAGGATTGTGCTACTTAAACCTGAAAGAATATGATAACGCCATTACTTATTTAAAGAAATTTAAAGGAAAAGACGAATTTGCAGCGCCTATGGCGGAAGGAGCTATAGGAGACGCTTATCTTGAATTAGGCGATAGAACAAATGCTATTAAGCAGTATGAAAAAGCAGCAAATATTCGTAACAATGACGTAACGACGCCTACTTTCTTATTAAAAGCAGGGCTTGTTTACGAAATGGAAAATAAATTTACCGAAGCAAAAAAAGCATACGAAAAAATTCGGAAAGAATTTCCAAACTCAAATGAATCAAGGGAAGTTGAAAAACTTATTCCCCGCGTGGAAGCTAAAATGGCAAGATAAAATATACGATGAATGTTGAAAGAGGGCTGTAAAAGCCCTTTTTTTGTCTTTATTACTCTTTTAATTTCAAGCTTTACCGGAAATAACAGTATCAATAACAAACAAAATGAATGCATTACGAATTGTATTTTTCGGAACGCCGGAATTTGCGGAAGCGTCGTTGGAAGCTATCCATAAATCGTCGCCGCATCAAGTAGTAGGCGTCGTAACGATTCCTGATAAGCCTGCCGGACGCGGATTAAAAGTGTCGGAGAGCCTGGTCAAAAAATTCGCATTGCAAATGCAGGTTCCCATTTTGCAACCCGAAAAATTAAAGAATGAAACATTTATTTCCGATTTACGCAAACTGCAAGCAGATATCTTTATCGTGATCGCTTTTCGTATACTACCGCAAGAAGTTTGGGCAATACCTCCAAAGGGAACTGTCAATTTACATGGTTCGCTGTTGCCTCAATATCGCGGAGCTGCTCCCATTAATCGCGCTGTCATGAATGGAGAAAAGAGGACGGGCGTAACAACATTTTTTATTAACGAGCATATTGATACCGGAGCCGTCTTGATGAACGAAAATATAGAAATTTTCGACGACGAAGACGCCGGCTCATTACATGATCGAATGAAGGTAATAGGAGCGGGGCTGCTCCTAAAAACTTTGGATGCGATAGCTGAGAATAATATCCGGCCGCTTCTTCAGAGTGAAATGAATATGAAAGAACCTTTGCATAAAGCGCCTAAAATATTTCGCTCCGATTGTTTAATCGAATGGAGAAATGACGCTAAATTTATTTATAATCAAATTCGTGGATTATCGCCTTATCCTGCGGCGTTTACATATCTTGAAAATGCAAAAGGAGAGAAAAAAAGCTTGAAAATATTCAAAGTAAAAATATCGCAAGAATTTCGCATTGAACAGGGAGAAATATTATTTACTTCGAATAAACAACTTTTAATAGGGACGAACGATAATTCTTTAGAAATCATCGAACTGCAAGTAGAAGGAAAACGAAAAATGTCCGTCGTTGATTTTCTAAATGGATTCGATATTTTGGAATATAAAATTTCAAATTAATCTACGACCAGTTAAACCGCTTTCAGGCGCCTATTTATAACAGACAAAAAAGACGGCAAAAACCGTCTTCTTTATTGAAATCAATTTTTATCTCTTTAGAACTTCGCATTTAATTGAAGAATAATGCATCGAGGAGCGGAAACGTCCATCGGGCGAACGCTATACTCGCTGTTTAACACATTGTTTATCATTCCCCAAAGTTGCAAACTATTACTGATTTTTACGCCCATGCGAAAATCCATAGTAAAATATCCTTTGTTTTTCTTTTTCCAATAATCATGTAAACCGGAGAAAATAATACTGCGGACAACATTCATGACGTTATTATCGTCGCGTTCATCTATTATGAAATAATCTACGGATAAAGTTTTCGTTTTATACGTCAAATTTGTACCGATACTCAATCTGTTCCATTGAAAATCAAAAACGCCTTTGATGGAGTGTTTTTGCCTATATTTCAGATATTTTGAAGTATTTGATTTTTCTTTCATCCTAAATTGGCCGTATTGCGCTTCTATTTCGTTCTTTTGCTCCCAATTGACGTCGATAGGAACCGTGTAAACATAGCCAAAATTATAAGAAAGATTAGTAGCGGGAGCGATGTTCCATATTCCATTGATGGATGCGTCAAGACCGTATATTCTTGCTTTATCCACATTGGCAAAACGAGTTCCCAATCCAAAAGAAGAAAATGTTCCTATAACTTGCATAATTTCATTAATACCGACGTTAGTGAAATTGATCGAAGAAAAATATTCCGAAAAATCTGAAATATACTCAAACGTTTCATTATCAAATAATCCGAATTCAAACTCAATCATATTTTTGTATTGCGTAAAAAAGCCGGCAAGGTCAAAATAACCTGCAAGATCGCCAATTTTATAACCTTGTTTTATTCCTAATTCGGCATTGAAACCGCTCTCAGGCAATAAGTCGGGATTTGGATAAGCTGCAATGCCGCCAATATCTTTGTAAACAAATTTCTCCGTCAGGGAAGGATATCTGTATCCTTGTCCAAATGAACCGCGAATAAATGTATGGCTGGCAAGCTCATAATTCAATCCGCCCCGAAATACAGGTTTAAAAGGAGCTTCTAATCCGAACATGTTCGTTGCCGCTTCTTTCAACAATGAATCCACGCGATAATATTCTAATCGTAATCCCAACGACAGATTCAGTAGATCAAAAAACTTTTGATCATATTGGAAAAAAGCGGCGATATTGTCGCTGACATGAAATCCGGTAACCGACGATGAAGTAGTGATATGGTTATAAGTCGTTCCTGTAGTAAATTGGGCAAATCCAAGCTGTTTATTAAATTGATAATCAAGCATATAAGAACTCGTATGGTCGGCAGAAGAATTTTTATCGTTCGGTTTGTCGATACTATCCAACCAAACGAGTAGTTCCGACGCGTCGGATGGAAAAGGCAATCGTCCCATAATCCACGAAATAAGATTGACAAGGTCAGGAGCCGTAGCATTCGGAAAAACAGTTAATCCCACATCTGCCAATTCTCCGGCCAATCCTTCAAAATTAGAATCTTCAAAATTATCGGCATTGATATATTCGCGCATTATCCTCTGAATTTCAGTAATATTCAAATTAGCTAATGCATTGGTATTGAACCCCATATCTGCAAGAACATCTAATAACGACTTATCAGTCGGATGCGAAAAAATTTGTTCCGATTTATAAAAATAGCGCGCTTTTACCTGATGAGAAACGCCGTTTTTAGGATTTATATAGTTGAAAAAAGGATCAATATAGAACATGTTTCCTTCACGTCCCATATTAGTCAAAGGAGACTGTTTGTAAGGACTTTGTGCTGATTCCCAAATAAAAAATCCGGAATATTTATTCGCCATAATATTCAAATTAGCGCCATAATTCATACCGTCAAATCTTTTCGGCCGGTGAGTGACATTTCCTCCCAATCGAATTCTTTGCGTATAATCATCTTGCCGGTATCCTTCATTGGTATACATATCCATTCCGAGCATCACGTCGAAATTTCCAATTCTGCGAGAATGAGAAAAATCTGTTCCGCAATAGAGCGGATTACGAATTCCATACAACACATTTCGGCGGAGTAGGGGAGTGACGCCGTATTTATTATCATGCCAATAATCTTTATCCCACCAAATATAATTTTCATTAGCAGGATTCATATAAATCCCGGAATATAGATTAAGGCGCGTTTGAGGTTCTAAACCAGGACGTTCTGTCCGAATATTTATCAATCCGTTCAAAGCAGAAGAACCGTAAAGAACGGACGAAGCTCCTTTCAATATCTCAATTTGCGCTATGTTTTGCATGGGAATCAAGTTCCAATTGACGTCGCCCACAGAAGGCGTCAAAACCGACATTCCGTCAACCAAAACCAAACTACGACTTCCAACACCGTAAGTCCAACCGCTACCGCCGCGAATGGAAGGCTGTTTATCAACAACATCGACGCCCGAAACAGTATTCAACAATACGCTTAAATCGCGCGCGTTTTGCTTAACAATATCAGCGGGTTTCAATACTTCCATAGAGACGGTAACTTCGCTTAACTCTTGTGCAAATCGTCCGGCGCTGATTACCACTTCACGCATTAACTCGGCTTTTGGAACTAAATAGATATCAAGGCTTAATTCCTGATTTTTCCGAATAACGACAGGATTCGCTTGCGCCTCATAACCAATGAAACTGAAATTGACAATAGCGCCGCCGTCCGGAAGTTCAATGCGATAATAACCGTCAACATCGGAAACATGGCCAATCATATTGTCGCGTATTTTGTAATAAACGTTTACTCCAACCAGCGTTTCTTCAGTCTGTTTATCATAAATATATCCCGTAAGGATCTGACCAAAAACCGGTAAGATATTTATAATCAGCGCAAAAAGTATAAATATTTTTTTCATATGCAATATAATTATAAACTTAACAAAAATAAGTGCAAATGTAATAATATCTCTTGTACTTTATTTATATTTTTTGAAATCATCGGATCCTGTAAAGGTCTAAGTAGGAGTGAAAAGTTATAAAGTTTGTAAAGGTTAAGAGAAAGAATCCTTACTCGATTGGGATAATTCGCAAAATCTTAACTTGACATAATATAAATTATAGGACAATTTTTGACGTATTTTTGCACTGCTTTGGCAACGATAATTCGTAATTTTTGTGGGATTAAATTACGGATGAACAATAATCCGAAGTGCTGTTTTTCAAAGCGGTATGGGGAGCGTCAGAAGTGGGAAGCATAATTGAAGTCTGACGCTTTCCCATTTTAAGCCAAAAAAAAACTCCGTAATTTCAACTTGACATAATTCCCAAAATCGCTACTGAAATTCAGCCAAGATTGTAAAAAAAAATCCCACATAATAAAAAAAATACCGCTGTTTATGAGTGATTAACTAACGGTTTTGTTTACCTTTGTGCGCACAAAAATATACTTTTGTTTCGTTTTTGCAATTATATTTTATAATATACTGATAATCAAGTAAGATAATTACATATTAAATATAACTCTTTATATAAAATAAAAAATGAAAACGTACATAATCAGTTTATTCATTATTGTAGCTGTATTATTCACAGCATGCAATTCAAGACAAAAGAAAGATAATCTTTCATCAACAGGTAAACAGGAACATTACGATTACGGCGGAAAAGAAAACGAATATTCTAATAAAATCTTATTTACGAAAGAACAGGCAAAATTGGCAGGATTAACTACTGAAACCATATCAAAAGGAACTTTTTTTCAAATATTGAAAACAAGCGGTCAGATACAGGCATCGCAAGGCGATGAGGTTACAATTGTCGCCACATCAAACGGAACAGTATCATTTACCAATCCTTCTATCACAGACGGTAGTTATGTTAGC
>JAIRTP010000078.1 GCA_031254805.1 Bacteroidales bacterium | reverse complement strand
TTTTGGAAAGGGAAAATGGCAGAATAATACAACACGCAAAGCAAAGCCACCAACCAAAATCCACCGCTTGAAAAGATTTTGCCAATATCCCGAATTTGGAACGGATCATCTTTTTCTTCGGCTTCTCCGGTTTGAGCATCTAATTTTTTGTCCATAAAGAAATAAACAAAAAACATAATCAATGCTATCATCAGTAAAATAACGCCAAATGCCACCGAATGAGAAACATCTGCGCCGCCGAATATATCTGCTTTGGCAATGAGTGGAGAAAAAAGCATACATGTAGCGACGCCTAAGCGAGCCAAGGCCATTTCCGAACCCATAGCCAACGCCATTTCTCTACCTTTAAACCATTTTACAATACCGCGAGAAACGGTAATTCCCGCCATTTCAACGCCGCACCCAAATATCATAAATCCTACCGATGCAAATTTTGCAGAAGCAGGCATTTCTCGGTAAAAGGGCGAAACTCCCAATTCATCAAAAATAGGAATATAATTTAAATTGTTGGTAAACCAAGTGGCTAAAGAAGAGGCTCCAAATGCCTCGGTAACGGCATACCAATTGATAGCCGCACCCACAAGCATGACCGCTCCCGACAAAAGAGCCGTAAAACGAACGCCCATCTTATCTAAAATAATCCCTGCAAAAATGAGGAAAAAGATAAAAACATTTAAAAATGTTTCCGAACCGGCATACGTCCCAAATGCTGTTGAATCCCACCCTCTGGTCGACTGCATCAAATCCTTGATAGGCGACAGTATATCCATAAAGATATACGAACAAAACATAGCAAATGCTAACAGTAAAAGAGCTGTCCATCGCGCAACAGTTGAATCGCGTAATAGTTTTTTAGTTTTTTCTACCATACAATCGTTTTTTTAATAAGTTAATCTTCTTTTTCGGCAAATGTACATGTTTATTTCCAATCACAAAACGGTTTGAAAATATTTTTCCGAAAATTGAGGAAAAGTCATCTTCCATTTCTATACTATTCGTTAATAATATCGAGAAAACAGGTTGAATTAAGATGCATTTTGCAAGTAATAAAAAATTATCAACACAGGTATGGAATCACTTTTAAAATGTTGTTACTTTGCAAAAAAAAGAGAGTAATGGATAGTCACATCTTTCAAAGGGCGACGAATAATATGCGCATTCTAATCGCCGCTATGGTAGAAAAAGCAAAATCAGGCCATCCGGGCGGTTCCATGAGCGGAACAGATTTTATTCAGACATTATACGCAGAGTTTTTAAATTGGGATCCCGACGATATGACGTGGCCCAACAGAGATCGTTTTTTCCTTGATCCGGGACATATGTCGCCTATGCTGTACGCTATGTTGACGCTTACCGGGGTTTTTAAACCGGAAGATTTGACAACATTCCGACAATGGGGCGGCATCCTTACGGGACACCCAGAAGTAAACCCAAGTCATGGAATTGAAAATACTTCCGGCCCATTAGGGCAAGGCCACGTAATGGGCGTAGGAGCGGCTATTGCAGAAAAATTTCTGCGACAAAGATTTGGCGATTGGATGGAGCATTATACTTATGCTTTTATTTCCGACGGCGGCATTCAAGAAGAAATCAGTCAAGGAGCCGGACGTATTGCGGGACATTTAAAGCTTGGCAATTTTATTATGTTTTTCGACGCCAATAATGTGCAACTTTCTACTAAAGTTCATGAAGTAACAACTGAAAATACGGCGAAAAAATATGAGGCGTGGGGTTGGCACGTACAAACTATTGATGGAAATAATGTTCAAGAGATTGCGCAAGCTTTGAGAAATGCAAAAGCGGAAAAAGAACGGCCGTCATTAATTATTGGTCGTACCATCATGGCAAAAGGAAGCATAGGCCCTAATGGAGAAAATATGGAAGGATTGGTTTCTACGCATGGTCAACCTTTGAGCAAAGCCGGAATCGACATAGTAAAAACAATTACAGCTTTGGGCGGCGATCCTGAAAATCCATTTACTATTTTTGATGATGTAAAAGAGACATGGAATAATATATTGGATAAAAAACGCCAATACGCTCAAAAGAGAAAAGAAGATCAAAAGATCTGGGAAAAAGCACATCCTGAATTGGCGGAGAAATATATCAGGTTTACAAAGAAAATTCTTCCTGAAATAGATTTTGAAAACATTTTGCAAAGCGATAACGCGCCTACGCGCAATGCGTCGGCAAACGTACTCTCCGTATTGGCTGAAAAGGTCGAAAACATGATCGTTTCCAGCGCCGACCTTGCTAACAGCGATAAAACGGACGGCTTCCTTAAATATACCAAACCGTTAGCGGCGAATGATTTTTTCGGACAATTTCTACAAGCCGGCGTAGCTGAATTTACGATGTCGGCCATTATGAATGGTATTTTACTTCATGGAGGCATGTATGCAGCTTGCGGAACATTTTTTGTCTTTTCAGATTATCAAAAGGCGGCAATTAGAATGTCGGCCTTGCAACAATTACCAGTCATTTACATTTGGTCGCACGATTCATATAGAGTGGGTGAAGACGGACCGACGCATCAACCGGTTGAACAAATTGCAAGCGTTTCCCTTTTGGAACAAATCAAAAATCACAGCGGAAATCCTTCCATGTTGATTTTACGTCCTGTCGACGGAGCGGAAACCAACATAGCTTATAAAATGGCGTTTGAAAATCGAACCAGCCCGACGGGAATTATTTTAAGCCGTCAAAATGTCAAAGCTTTACCTGCAATGGAAGGAAGTACGCGGATAAACGATGCTAAAGAGGCTGTAAAAGGCGGTTATGTCGTTTTTGAAAATGGAAAAAATCCCGATATTATTCTTTTAGGGAACGGTTCGGAAGTGAGGACATTATACGACGCGGCGTTGCTTTTGAAAGAAAACGACGACATTAAATGCAGAATCGTTTCAATGATCTCCATAGGACGATTCGATCAACAGCCGGAAAGTTATCGTAAAAATATCATTCCCGACAATCTTCCGGTTTTTGCGCTTACCGCCGGTTTGCCGTCTATTTTTGATAAATATGTTGGAAACAGGGGCATTTCATATGGATTAGAACATTTCGGCTACTCTGCTCCGGCAGAAGTATTGGACGAAAAATTCGGATTTACGCCGGATAATATTTATAAAACCATTTTGAAATTATTGGGAAAATAAATTCAAGACTCTTATATACGACGCGTCAAAAAATAAACCGCAGTCCTATTTGAGCCCCCCAAGTACTACTTACCGATACGTCGCGAGAAAAACGAGCATTTTCGTTGAAATTTTCGATGTCGGAAGCGTTCAACGTAAAAGTCGGCGTTCCTTCTTGGTTTAATCCTTCAAATTTCAACAATCCGATTTGATTATAAGTATTACCCATTCCATGACTTTGATAGCATCCCCATTTCGGGTTGAGCAAATTGCCAAGATTCAAAACGTCGAGGCTCAACTGCAACGTATATCTTCTGTCGGTTCCAAATCCCGAAAAAAGATCTTGCGTTATTTTTAAATCGATACGATTAATCCAAGGCCCGACAACGCCGTTTCTTTCGGCAAATTTTCCTTTATTATTTTTCAAATATTCGTCGTTTTCAACGAAATTCCAAAAAGTTTTCGCTTGTGCAGCCGCCGTCATCTTATCGGTTTCAACAAAGACAATCTCATTTTGATCACGGGGAATATAGATCAAATCGCTACTATTATTATCGCCATTCACGTCGCCGTTATATATATAGGAATAACGTCCTTGCGCAGAACCTTGATAAAGCAACGAGATAGAAAAACCAAGATTTTTTCCGCTTTCAATGCTCCACGTTATAGCGCTTACGATGCGATGAGGAACAGAAAATGCCGAATAACTCAATTCTGAGCTATTTCCGCCGTTTACAGTAGCGTTGTTTGTCCACATCGAAACAGATGCTGAACCGGGATTTGCCGTTAAATCTTTTGCCATGCTATACGTATACGCCGCCGTTCCGGATACTCCATAGGAAAACTTTTTCACCAATTGCCCCGTAATCGAGTATTGATATCCTTCTTTAGCGTTGGTCAATTTCATGGCATAAGAAATATTTGGTTGAATTTTATTTTTTTTAATCCAATTACCGGACGTTTCCTCTTTTGTCCACCACGAATCCCGTTCCTGTTCGCCTTCTTTGATTGTTCCGGAAGGATTGCATTGGTTGATATTTTGTTGAATGACTGCGTTGATATCTTTTCCGTAAATTCCTTCGATCGTAAAAATCATATCGGCGGGAAGCTTGAAATCAAAAGCAATATTGCTGCGCCAAATTTGCGGCAATCGAAAATCAGGATCGGCAAAAGAGATTTGTCCCGGAGGCGTTGAAGAAGGCGTCGAAGAGAAAAGTTCGGGGTATTTTGTCAATTGAGTACGGAAATCGGTTTCAAAAACCATATCCGAAGGAATATTCGGACTGACAATCTCCACTGTATTTTGCATCATGCCGTTGTCAGCCGCTTGGTTGGTAAGCCAAACAAAAGGCATGAATCCGGTAAACACGCCCGTTCCTCCCCGCATAATGATCTCATTCCCATCCAATATTTTCCAATTAAATCCCAAACGCGGCGAAATGGCGATATTACCATTCGGCCATTGATCAATTTGTATAGTTTCGCCGCCATAAAATGGCAACGACTCATTAACAGATGGATTATTGGGTAATTTATTCATGTAAAACGGCATTTCAAGGCGAACGCCTCCGGTCAAACGTAATTTTTCACTTACATGCCATTCGTCTTGCAAATAAATGCTCCCCATCCCAAAGTTAAGTTTAAAATAAGGTATCTCATCCGAATTGTAGCCATAAGTAATCCCAAAAGCGGTTGGTTGCGCATTGTTCATGAAATCTTCCATTGAATCATAACGGTAATAACCTAATCCGTAGCGGATGTAGCTGTTTTTAAAGTGTAAATAATTGAATGAAATCCCTGCCGTCAACGTATGTTTTCCAAAATATGCGCTAAAGTTATTAACGATATTCAAGGCATCGTTAGTCAGATCCGTACCATAAGTGAATAATTCATATCCAAAACTCATATAAATGTCGCCGTCTTTATAAATATCGACAAAAGGAAACGAATCGCCGTTGCCGTCGCGCGTATCGCGAATACGCGTATAACTTGCTAAGAAAGAGTTAGAAAATTTACTCCCAAAAACGCTGTTTAATTCTCCCGTAATCGAACGAACAATATTTTTATGCATATAGTCCGTATTGGAAAAAGCCATCGCTTGCGCGCCGATTCTATCGGAAGAAGCCCTTGGACGCGGCGCGCTGTTTGGATTGACCAACATATCGTTTTTAGACATCACATCATTGTAACGAATCATCAAACGATGATTTTGATTTATATTCCAATCCAAACGCGCCAAAATTTTATAATTATTACTGTTAAAATCATCACGATCAAGATATTTCCCCGGATCGTATCCATAATTAGCCGTCAAGAAATCTTTCATCGTTTGCATATCGGCAATAGAAGTACGCGATATCTTTTTTGAGGCGTCCGATTCGCCGTTTGCGCTTGGCGTCCAAGGCGTATTGGGATAAATTTGTTTTTCATATTCGCCGCTGACAAAAAAGAACAGTTTATTTTTTACGATAGCTCCGCCGGCATTAAATCCGTAAAGTTGTGCAGACCGGTCGTTTGCGTTCGCAATGACCGTCTCATCCACCAGATTTCCCGTTAATGATTTTGGACGCAAAAAAGTATAGGCCGTTCCGGCGTAAACATTGGTTCCGCTTTTTGTAATAGCGTTGATATTGGCTCCCGTAAAGTTTGACTGCCGGATATCATAAGGGGTTAAATTCACAGATATTTCTTCGATAGCGTCGAGCGATATTGGTTGAGCGTCGCCGCCGGGAAGATTGTTGGCGCTTAATCCATAGCTGTTGTTAAAATCAGCCCCGTCAATGGTGATGTTGTTAAAACGGCCGTCGCGCCCGGCATAACTGCTTCCTTTTCCTGATTGAGGCGTTAAAACCGTAAAATCGGTAATACTCCGTGAAATGGTCGGAAGCGATTTAATCTCTTTGCTTCTGATGATAGTCGA
Organism: Bacteroidales bacterium; assembly: GCA_031254805.1. Lineage (GTDB taxonomy): Bacteria > Bacteroidota > Bacteroidia > Bacteroidales > WRLA01 > WRLA01. Next base: position 80,336 of record JAIRTP010000078.1, on the reverse strand, counting down.
CGCGCCCTCTTTATCGTCAACAGCATATTTCGAAGCGGATATTTCTACGTCGGGAAGATTTATTTGCTGCTCCTTCAGTTTGATGTTTAATTCCGTTGTCTGTCCCAACGTGAGAAAAATATTGGAAGTTTTTGAAGTTATATATCCGATATAAGAAACTTCAACGCTATAAGGTCCTCCCGTACGCATCCCTTGAATGTAATAATATCCTTCGGCATTGCTCGTCGTGGCATAAACAGTTCCCGAAGGCTCGTGCAAAGCCTTTATAACGGCCTGATTCAAAATGCCGATATCATCGCTTATTTTACCGGTCAATGAAGCCGTCGTTACCTGAGAATAAGAGAAATAAAAACTAAAAAAAGCAATATTGAAGAGTAGTAATATTTTACGCATTTTATTCTGTTTTTAGTATGCAAAGGTAATCTTTTCAATTATTAGTCAAACAGAAATCGGAAAAGTTACCGTTACATTGCTTTTAACTCTCTCGCAGATTCAAGTAGCCAATGCAACTGTTTCGTAAAAACTGTCTTTGCACACTTCATAGCCTTCATGGTCGTATTCCCGTTCTTCCGATACATTCTTTGTCTTATAGGTTTTAAAACTAAATTGCATTGCTTTCATCTTGTAAGGTTACTGTTTTCGTGCGGTTGTTCTGAAAAAAATTCATAAAACATTTGCAATTAAAAAAAGTAGTATCTTTGTTGCAAATAATTACATAATCATTTGATTACTATGAACAAGTCTGCAAACATCTGGAATGAGACAAGAGCGCGCTTCCGCATGGAACGAGGGCGTCTGCGACGCTGTTTCATACATCCCATTAAGATGATGATTCTGGAATTATTGACAGCATAGGATTAGCACAGTCGCCGCAATTAACTTTTGATTTATTTACACTACATAATGCAATTGATTTTGAGATAAATATAATTTCGGAAAATACTATGAGAAACTGAAAAGAATTGAAAGCATGCACTCAATCGAAACAAAAAACATAACGAAACTTTTTGGCCGTATAACGGCTTTAGATAACGTATCTATTCAAGTAAATGAAGGAGAAATATATGGTTTTATCGGACTAAACGGCGCCGGAAAAACTACTTTGATTCGAATTTTGCTGGGAATGATTAGAGCCGATAGCGGCAATGCTTATCTGTTTGGAAAAAAGTTAAGCTCCGATTTCAATCTTTGGAATAACATCGGTTATTCGGTTGAAACGCCTCACGCCTATCCGGATCTTTCGGTGACGGATAATCTGAAAGTGTATTATCAGCTCCGTCATATGAAAAATCCGACATTAATCGACAACATCATTGATCAATTACATTTAGGCAATTACGCCGACACAAAGGCCAAGCATCTTTCGTTAGGCAACAGTCAACGTCTGGGACTTGCAAAAGCGCTTATGCACCGACCCAAATTATTGATTTTAGATGAACCTATTAACGGCTTAGATCCGGAAGGAATTATAGAAGTGCGCGAGTTATTGAAAGAACTTTCCTTCAACGGCGCCACCGTTTTTCTATCGAGTCATATTTTGGATGAAATTTCAAAAGTCGCCAATCGTATTGCAATCATACATCAAGGCAAATTAATTGAAGAATTGACAACAGAAGAATTAACGGATAAACTGATTAGAAAAATTCTGATACAAACCAGAGATAATCGGGCGGCCGTTCAGGTTTTGAAGGAAGCAAACCATACGGCCGTATTGGAAGACAACGGCGAAATTGCGTTGACAAACTCCCGCGCCGTTGAGAACCCCGAAAACATATCCGAACTTTTGGTAGAAAAAGGATTGCCCCCGAAACAGCTTTACCTATTTACCGAAGATCTGGAAATGTTTTTTTTACGAATGATCAAATACAATAACCCATGAACAGTCTGATAAAGGCGCTGAAAGCCGAAATCATTAAAAACAAAAATTCCAATATTACTTGGATAACATTTGCGGCATTTGCATTAGCCCCTGTGATGGGTGGAATTTTCATGCTCATTTTGCGCGATTCTAACGACTTGGCCAAAACAAGTACGTTAAGCGCGAAAATGGAGTTTATGAATGTGGCGGCAAATTGGGATTCTTACCTGAATATTTTGTCGCAAGCTGTAGGCGTTGGAGGCATCATTGTTTTCGGATTTATTGCTGCATGGATTTTCGGCAGGGAATATTCGGAAAATACCATAAAGGATTTATTAGCATTGCCCATTTCCATGGCCAAAATTTCAAATGCAAAATTCATTGTATATATATTTTGGACTATCGGATTGGCATTTTTCAATCTATTGACAGGGCTTATCATCGGTTTATTATTACATCTGCCAACTTCAAATGATTTTCTTGTTTCCGCCCATTTGTCGAATTATTTCATAACCGCTATTTTGACAATATTGATCAGTATGCCTACCGCATTTTTCGCGGTATGGCAAAAAGGATATTTAGCTCCCTTAGGATTTATGGCTTTAACGTTGGTTTTTTCCCAAATCATTGCTGCAACAGGCTACGGATATTATTTTCCTTGGTCGATTCCGGGATTATACAGCGGAGCCGGCGGCGAATACAAACTACAACTTGATGCGCTTAGTTACGGCATTTTAATATTAACAAGCATGGCAGGATATTTTTCTACAATCGTTTATTATAGGTTTTCACGTAAAAATATTCTCCCTAATTTTAAGAGGAAGCGACAAGAATAAATTTTATTTTTTTGTTTTCCGTCCATGACTTTTATATATTCAAACTCACCTTTCAGATTCAATAATCTGCCTGACAAACTTGTATTTACTTGTTTTTCAATTTTCTTTTCCACTATTATCATTACCTTTGCAAAAAGTTTCTAAACGAATGAGTAGAGTTTACACCTTATTGAAACTTAATCGTGTTGTAAAAAGTCGGAGGATTAAGAATTTGGGAATATTTATATTACATTCCTTTCGGCAGCGTTATATCGCTATATTTTTTGATCCGGTTTTAGCGTGCAATTTTCGCTGTAAAATGTGCTATTTCAGCGATCCTGAGTATCGAAAAAAGATGAAAGGAAAGTTTGAACAGGATGATTTGCCCAAATTGGCCAAAGCCTTTTTCAAACGGGTTTTAAAATTACAAATCGGATGCGGAGCCGAACCTTCGCTTTATGCGCATAATAATGAAATAATTCGATTGGCAAAGCAATATCGCATTCCTTACATTTCGATGACATCCAATGCCAATTTGTTTAACAGCAGAGATCTGTGGGAGTTGGCGGCGTCCGGTTTGGATGAGATCACGCTTTCGCTTCACGGCGTAACCAAAGAGAGTTACGAATACTTTATGACAAACGGATCGTATGAGAAATTTCTTAATGCCTTGGAAACCTTGACGGCCGTGAAAGAGAAATATCCTGCGTTTAAAGTAAGAATAAATTATACGGTCAATAACGACAATTTCAAAGAATTGATTTCATTTTTCGACTGTTTTGCTCCTTATAAATTTGATATTTTGCAAATCCGTCCTATTCAAGAGATTGGGAACAGCGAATACAATATATTTTCGTGGAACGCATTGCGCGACGCTTATGACGATGTTATTTCAAAATTACGACAAGATTGCGCCGAACGCGGAATTGTTTGCATTACTCCGTCAAAAAACGATCTGGAAAATCACGATGAAGTTTCGGACGCATCTATTGTCGAAAGCACTTATTGCTATATTTCTCCACAATATATATGGAAAAAAGATTTTAATATTCAGGAAGATACTTTTAATTCTTACTCTAAAAAGCATCATTTAGGACGAAGGTTATTTAAGAATATTTTCAGCAAAAAAAGACAGATAAACGACAGAAGACAAAAGCTAAATTATACGATCGACTAAATTCAAACCTGAATAATGAATGAGTTGAAAAAGAATGAATTCATTGTAGCTATTGTCCTTGTTTTTTGTGTCGAATTTAGGGTGAAAGAATTTTTTCTACGGCGCATTTACAAATGACAACTTTTGACTACCTTTGCACCCTTTAAATTTTAAAGTAATAGATTGATTTTATGAAAAAATTAGCTGTAGTTGCCTTTGGAGGGAATGCCTTATTACGCAGTGGACAAAAAGGAACTATTGAGGAGCAGGAAGCCAATGTATTTGAATCTTGTACGCATCTTTTTGAACTTGTAAAAAATGATTATAATATCGTTATCGGACATGGCAACGGTCCTCAAGTAGGAAACGTCATGCTTCAACATAGCGCCGGCGAAAAAATGTACGGTATTCCGGCTCAGCCGTTAGATATTTGCGTTGCGGAAACGCAAGGTTCTATCGGTTATATGATTCAACAACAAATGAAAAACGTGTTGAACAAAAAAGGATATCAAAGAGACGTATTGGCTTTGATTACCAGAGTGTACGTTGATAAAAACGATCCGGCTTTTCAAAATCCGACAAAACCGGTCGGCCCGTATTATACGAAAGAAGAAGCTGAGCGTTTTATGGTAAATTCCAACGCAAAATTTGCTGAAGATTCGCGCGGACGCGGCTGGAGAAAAGCGGTCGCTTCGCCTTCTCCATTACATATCGACAATGTGGAGACTATTAAAATGATGGCTGATAACGGAGTAATTGTTATTACGGTCGGCGGCGGCGGCATTCCGGTCTATTCTTTAGATGAAAATACTGTGGAAGGCATCGATGCCGTCATTGACAAAGATTCCGCATCTTCAAAATTGGCGACGGAAATCAAAGCCGACGAATTCTATATTTTGACCGATATCCCAAAAGTTTTCATTCATTTTAATACGCCTGAACAAAAAGCGTTGGACATTGTTACCGTATCCGAAGCGGAGAAATATTTAGCGGAAGGGCATTTTGCCGAAGGAAGCATGGCTCCAAAAATGAGAGCGGCGGTCCGTTTTATTAAAAACGGAGGTAAAAAATGTATTATTACCGAATCGTCGCAATTACAAGTTCCGGATGCAGGAACGCAAATAGTACGCGATTAATCAAGAAAAATATATTTATAAATCAATTAAAAGAATAAATAGTTATGGCATTTAATCTGAGAAACAGAAGTTTTTTGAAATTGTTGGATTTCACTCCGGATGAGATAAAATTTTTATTAAGTCTCTCTGCAGATTTGAAAAAGGCAAAATATACCGGAACGGAACAACCTGCGTTGAAAGGTAAAAATATCGTTCTTCTTTTCGAGAAAGATTCTACGCGTACACGTTGCGCATTTGAAGTAGCCGCTTTGGATCAAGGCGCTCATGTTACTTATTTAGGCCCCTCAGGTTCTCAAATGGGTAAGAAAGAGTCGATGAAAGACACGGCGCGCGTTTTGGGAAGAATGTACGACGGCATCGAATATCGCGGTTATTCTCAAGAAATCGTAGAAGCGTTGGCAGCATATTCCGGCGTTCCGGTTTGGAACGGTTTGACTACCGAATTTCATCCTACGCAAATCTTAGCGGATTTCTTGACCATGATGGAACATTCCGACAAACCGTTGCATCAAGTCTCTTTTGCCTATTTAGGCGACGCTCGTAATAATATGGGCAACAGTTTGATGGTAGGAGCGGCAAAAATGGGTATGGATTTTCGCGCCGTTGCGCCGAAAGCTTGCCAGCCCGCCGACGAATTGGTAGCAAAATGTCGCGAGATAGCGAAAGAGACCGGCGCAAAAATTACTTTGACGGAAAATGTTGAAGAAGGCGTCAAAGGCGTTGATTTCCTCTATACCGACGTTTGGGTATCAATGGGAGAACCCGACTCGGTTTGGGAGGAACGTATCAAATTGTTGACGCCATACCAGGTAAATATGAACGTAGTAAAAGCTACCGGAAATCCTAATGTAAAATTTCTGCATTGCTTACCGGCATTCCATAACAGGGAAACGACTGTCGGAGAAGAAATTTATCAAAAATTCGGATTAGAATCTATGGAAGTAACCGAAGATGTTTTTGAATCTCCTATGTCTATCGTTTTCGACGAAGCAGAAAACCGATTACATACGATTAAAGCGGTGATGGTTGCCACTTTAGGAAAATAAGCTTAAAATATCCTTGAAAAAAACCGCCCGAAATTCAGGCGGTTTTTTTATGCATACATCATAATATATTCAGCAATTCCGTTATTGATGATAATTCTAACCTCCAATCATATCTTTATCCACTCCAAACCGTTCTGCTTTATGGCTTTCTCCTTTAGGTTCCACGTGAATAACAATATCGTAAACATCTTCAATTTCTCTTTTAATGCTCTCTTCGACCGCTTCGGCAATGTCATGCGCCTCATTCAAAGATATATTACCGTCGGCTTCTATATCTAAAGCGATCATATAAAGATTACCGATCTGACGGGAACGCACGCGATGCGGATTATATGCTCCCGGAATTTTTTCAACCGCTTCAAATATCTTATTATAAACAGTTTCATCCTTTACGCCGTCCATCAATTCAATATTGGAATCCAAAAATATCGAAATGGAAGATTTTATAATGAACAAACTGATGATCAACCCTGTGATAGAGTCTAAAACGGGAAGTTTAAACACAAAAGTAAACACCAATCCCGTTAAAACGCCTGCCGAAATAATAACGTCGTTCCTCATGTTAATTGCATTGGCGGTAAGTAACGAACTGTTCACCTTTTTTCCTTGCCGATATTGATACAACGCCAATCCCAATTTCCCAACAATGGAAAAAACAGTTACATAGATCGTTATGATGCCGGGCATTACTTTTTCCTGACCGGAAAACATACTTTGCACTGAAGCGATTAACATCTGGACGCCGGCATAAAAGATAACCAAAGAGAGTATTTTGGTGGCGATACCTTCCGCTTTTTCATAACCGTAAGCATATTTTTTACTAGGCGGCCTGTTAACAACCTTGGCGGTAAATATCATGACAATAGATATAACAACATCAGTAGCGGAATCAATTCCGTCGCCCAATACCGCTAAACTGCCGGCCAAAAGGCCCAAGGTAATTTTCGAAATCGATAATATCGCATTTCCTATCGTGCTGATCCATGACGTCCGGATCAATACTTTATTTCGCTCGCTCATTTTACGTCCATTATATATTGAACAATCTCAAAATCCAAAGATTCAAAGATACGTAAATCAGAGAATTGAGATATCATAATTGTATAATTTTATTTATGAAAAACTTCGCAAGGCGCTATTTCAATCTTTTTATAAATCGATAAATTTCTCCAATCCACAAGACCAGCGAAGTAGAAACAATGATATAAATCCAATCTTTTAATGACAACGGCTGTACATTGAACATCTCGCCGCCAAATGTAACAATAATCATTTGTCCGACAATGATCAACGCAACAATAGCCCAAAACGTCCTATTTTGAACGATATTTGCTAAAGCAGATTTCGGATCAAAAAGCGTTCTGGCATTAAAAAGATTCCAAAATTGCAACATGACAAAGATCGTAAAAAACATCGTCAGTTCATAAGAAGTTAATGCGTTCGATATCATATCAAAACGAAGAAAATCCTGAAAGAAATAAGACAATTTGATATCAGAAAAAGTCGTTACATTCTCATATTTAAATACTTGCAATAATCCGAACAATACGGCGACAAAGCAAAACCCAATCCCAATGATCCGCAACATCATAGCCTTGGAAATGATGAAATCGGATGATTTTCGCGGTTTATTATTCATTACTTTTTCGTTTGGCGGTAAAGAAGCCAACGCCATAGCGGCAAATGTGTCCATAATGAGATTGACCCACAACATTTGCGTAACCGTCAAAGGCGATTCGGCGCCTAAAAAAGCTCCGATCAGCACAATTAAGCAGGCGACAAGATTCACCGTTACTTGAAACATCAAAAATCTTTGAATATTTCGATGCAATGAACGTCCCCACATAACAGCCCGCACGATACTTGTAAAAGAGTTATCCAAAATCGTAATCGCGCTTGCTTCTTTGGCGACCCGTGTGCCGTCGCCCATAGAAAGACCCACTTGCGCGGCATTCAACGCCGGCGCATCATTGGTCCCGTCGCCTGTAACAGCCACGACTTGATTCTTTTGCTGTAATAATCGCACCAAACGTTCTTTATCCATGGGACGCGCGCGCGCAATGATTTTCAAATCTAAAATTTGATCTAAAAGTTCTTCGTCGCTTTTTTCAGTAAATTCCGGTCCTGTAATTAAAAGTTCATCACGATCATCATTTTTCCATAGACCTATTTGACGTCCGATCTCTTTTGCTGTTCCCGGCGTATCGCCCGTCACAATTTTAACGGTTATTCCTGCATTCATGCATTTTTGGATAGCCTCGGAGACATCTTTACGCACCGGATCTGCAATAGCGACTACGCCGATACACGTCAATTTTTCATCGACCAATTTGCCGCCCTGAATACATACTTTGTCGTCGTCAAGAATCTTGTAAGCAAATCCCAACGTTCGCATAGCTTTCTCTTGAAATTGCAACAATTCCCGTTCAATGTCGCCGCGACCGGTTACGGCGTTTATCATGCCTTTTTCCGTTAAAATATTATCGCTCATAGAAAGCGTGATCTCCGGAGCTCCTTTTACATATAATATTTTTTTATTCAATAAATTGGAATGAACGACGGTCGCCATAAATTTTCGCTCCGTCGAAAAGGTCAACTGCTCTAATATCTCGGCGTTTTCCCGTAATAAAAGATAATTCTCATTTCGTTCATGCAACCAGAGCAACAATGCTCCTTCCGTAGGATTTCCTAAAACTTTGATTTTATCCGGATTTGAAAAATCCAAATACGCCGTTGAATTGACAGCGATTCCCTCTTTTATGATCTTGCTCAAATCGTCCTCTGATAATTCCTGATCTTGTAACGCCCAAAAATCCGTCTTATGCACTTGCATCTGATTTTGGGTCAATGTACCCGTTTTATCCGTACAAATCACAGAAACGGCTCCCATAGTCTCGCACGCATGCATTTTACGAACAAGATTATTGGTTGCCAACATTCGTTTCATGCTTAGCGCCAAACTTAAAACAATGCTCATCGGTAAACCTTCCGGCACAGAAACTACAACGAGCGTAATAGCAATCATCAACGTATCCAAAATATAAACGCCTGCATCAAGCCAATTGATATCGGCCTGCGCAGTGAAATAGATAAGCAAACGAACAATTAGCAATGTTATCGCAATCCCATAACTCAATTTTGCAATCAAACCTGCCAATCCGCTAAGTTGTATATTAAGCGGAGTGTCCGTATCGTTTTCAATTTGAGAACCTTGATATACCTTTCCGTATTCGGTTGCATCGCCGACTTTTACTACTTGAAAAATAGCGTGGCCGTCGACAACCGTAGTCCCTTTCATAACTTCATTAGAAGGATATGTCGCTTCGTTTTTAAAATTTCGTTCATCGGTAGTTTTCGAGATCGCCGGTTCTCCCGTAAGCGTCGATTCATTCACCTGCAACGACACCGCTTCAAGCAAAATGCCGTCGGCAGGTATTTCATCGCCGGTATCAAGAATAACGACATCTCCAACGACAATATCTTTTTTCATTATTTCGGTAATATTTCCATTACGGATCACTTTAAAAAGTTGATCGTCGTTTACCTTATTAAGAATATCAAATTTTTTGTTGGCATTCAATTCAAAAATGAATCCGACGCCGGTGGCTAAAAGAATCGCGACGAATATTCCAAACGGTTCAAAAAATATCGCCGACGCCGCCAATTCCTTAAAATATTGGTAACAAGATACGCCGACGGAAAGAGCTAAGGCTATCAGCAATATCTTAATGATCGGATCGTTAAATTTCTCAAAAAACAACATCCAAACAGGTCTTTTCTTGGGCGGCTTCAGGACATTCATCCCATATTTTTTCCTGCTTTCCGCTACTTGGGCGTCATTCAGCCCTCTGTGCGCTCTGTTTTGCATCGATACATCTTATTTTTCATTATAAATCAAAAAGCCAGAGTTTTTTTGCTCCGGCTTTTTGACAGTTTTTTCCCTTCCCGTATTGAACGGAGAAAAATCCCTCCTCTTAAACACAAATCTGTGATTATCAATACATGTTTTATATCTATCTATTGTTATCAAAATCAAATTCTCTATTAAACAGATTCTTTCTAAAATTCAGAAGGCAAAGATATAAATATTCTTCAATAGGGAAACTTTCCATAAAAAATATTTTCACCATTTCGTAGAAAAGGATTAACTCAATAAAAAAACGCGCCATTTATAGCGCGTTTCACAAAAAAAACAAAAATCATCCCATTTTTTAAATTTTTATAACTGATAACATGGCAACATGGGTGTTTTTTTCTGTATTAACCTCTAAAACTTATTTGTTTTTGCTCCTTTTGCTGCAAATAACGCAAGCATTGTTGACGCTTATCGTAACCTAGCATGATCCCCAATATAAAATCTTCTTCCGGCGTGAATTCGTTCAACTTTTTATCGCCCATCCTGCAAATGACTTCTACGCATTCGTCGTCTCCAAAAAATATATTAATCCGCATATCATTAATCGGCTTCACAACATAGCTTATGCCCTGCTTTTCAAGCTTCTTCTCCGCCTCTTTTCTCAAAGATGCCGGCAACGTATGAAGAGCCAAATGCCTAACGCCTTTTTTATATTCGTAAATATGATGTATTAATACCGTCATATTGTAAATTGCAATTTCAAATTTTCCACCCAAGCGGTAAGTCTTTCGATTGTTTTATCGGATTCATTGTCTTCGTCGAGAGCAAGCCCTACAAATTGATCGTCAACTTGCGCTTTGGAAGCGTCGAAATAATAACCCGTAACGGGGGTGAATCCAACCACATAACCGCTGTCTTGTATTGCTTGATACAACTCTCCCATGCCGTCTACAAATGTATCGGCATAACCCATACTATCTCCTACGCCAAATAAAGCCACCTTCTTTCCTGCAAAATCAATCTTCTTAAGATTTGGTAAAAATGATTCCCAGTCATCCTGCAAATCGCCCAATCCCCATGTGGAAGTTCCGAAAATAAGATTCTCATAACGGATAAAATCATCCGTTTTAGCGTTAGCGATATTAATAACATCGGCGTTGTCCGCCCCTAATAAGTTTTGAAGCCTATTAGCAATACTTTCCGTATTTCCTGAATTAGAGCCATAAAAAATCCCTATTTTTTTCATCTATTTATCATTTTATTTGTCAAATGAACCCTTCGATAACTTCTTTTTTGCTTCTCCGGTTTCATATCCGTTTTTACGTTGCAAAGTTCTACCATTCCTGAAAACGCGACAATCCCATATTGTGGCCATTTTTCAGAGCAAAAATCACTTGTTCTCGTGATAAAATTCATGATATTAAGATGAAAAGCACGCGGAGCGCTTTCTCCTCGTCCTCGCAAAACTCATTGACTCACAAACATTATAACTAAGAAAAAGGGCAAAATTTCGTGAAATTTTGCCCTTTTTCTTTAGGAAGATATTTTATTTGCTAATAAACTTGAATTTTAATAGCGTGATGCGCAGACTGGTCGTTAATATTTAAGAGATATAATCCCGACGACAACGCAGGAATCAGAAATTCTGTAGATTGAGCGTTTATTTCATAGCTTTGTATCAATTGTCCCGATAAATTTAATATATCTATCGACCGGATGACGATATCGCTTTCTACTTTCATGTAAGAGTTGCTTTTTACAGGATTAGGAGCAATTTTAACGAAAGAAATCTGTTGTTCATCTATTCCGGAAAAAGGCAAAACTACAACTGTCGCTTCCGCTTCGTCAACTCCGGCTTCGTTACTGACCGTCAATTTCACATTGAATGTTCCCTGAACGTTATATACAACAGTTGGATGTTGTTGATCGGAAGCGTTCGGCTCTCCGCCTTCAAAATACCACGCCCATGTATCAGGTTCGTTTTCTGAAATATCTTTAAACGATATACTCTCGCCTTCTTCAATATTTAAACGATCTGCCTCAAAAGCAGCGACAGGAGGAAGTATCTTTCTGTTGACTGTGATGTAATTCTCTTTTATGACAGAATCTTTTCCAGCGTTATTTTCTACGACAAGCTTAACGTCGTAAATTCCCGGAACAAGGAATGTAATGGAAGGATTTTGTTGATCAGAAGTCTCCGGTTCTCCTCCTTCAAAAAACCAACTCCAAGAAGTGGGCTCATATTCAGAAAGATCCATGAAATAAATCGAATCGCCTGCCGTAATCTCTGTTTCTTCAGCTGAAAAATCTGCAATCGGAGCAACTTCTTCTGCTCCTAATAATCCCAATTCGGCAATACATGCGGCGGTAATCTGCGTATATAATAGTACTTGATCCGGAGAATTCAGACTTAATCCGATATAATCATTGGAAGTATGTATGTAAGGACTATAATGATTCTCATTCTCAAAAGGATAAATTCCCATATATCCCTGATTATTAAAAGAAGTGTGGTCGCTGTCGCCTCCGGAAAGTTGGGAAATCTGTTCATATTGAGTATCTTTATAATAAGTTTCCAAAACATTAATATAATAGTTGGCTAAAGGGGTGGCAGACGACGGACGGATAATGCTAATCAAGGTCTCTAGCCCCGGAGCTATATAACCGCTCATGTCGATATTAAAATAACCTAAAATATTCATATTATCCGATTTGCATTTTACAGCATAAGCGTCGCTTCCGCATAATCCCACCTCTTCAGCTCCAAAAGCGCAATATATAATAGAACGTTCAAATTCATATTGACTAAATATGCGGGCAATTTCCATAACTCCCGCAGTACCTGTCGAATTATCGTCGGAACCAGGGGCGGCGTCTCCATCGTACCAATTGATAGAATCATAATGTCCTCCACAAATAATATATTCATCAGGCTTGGTTGTTCCCTGTTGTATAGCAATTACATTCGACGAATTAACAGGCCCAAGATATCCATAGCCATTAAAATTTTCCAACGCAGTTTGTAGCCCCCATGATTCATATCTCTCTTTTATCCAATTGGCGGCTTCGACCGCTTGAGAGGTACTGTACAATCTTGTTCCGTAATCTTCTAAATGTTGAATGATATTCATTATTGAATCAATACTTATTTGATTCAATAATGTTTCAATATTCGGGTCAATTTGACTAATAGTCGGAAATTCAAAATTAGTCGTCGGAAGATACGCCGGATTGTTTGAAATGATTACCATTCCGTCATTTTTAGCGGGATCCAGAAGTTTTTCTCCTTTGAATTGTTTCATAATCAAAAAATTATCGGCATCGTAGAGAACCTTTCCTCGTTGTGACATCTTTTTCAAATAGGATGGCTTCTGTTCGTCTTTACAATATGCAATTGTATAGATGTCGTTATCTGAAAATGAATTTTCATCAACAATAACCATATTTTCTATAAAAGCATTTCCTTGCAATGTTCCCAAGACAAAGAGATCTTTATAGTGATGAACGGTTAAATCTTGACGGTTAAATAGCATTTGTACTTCCTCAAAAGAATTTGTAGGAATAAAGACAAATTTTCCTTGAGCTAAAACTGTGAAGGAAAACAGACTGATTAACATAAAAGAGATAAAATGTTTCATATTCTTAAAGAGTTATGTTTTGTATCATTGATAATTTTATTGCAAAAATAAGATAAAAGTAATTACAATTTTCTTGTATGCGTATTAATTGTACTTTTTTTTAACTGTCAAACAAGAACAAGCACAAAAAAACGCTTGAAAGAATTTTTCCAAGCGTTTTCTCAAAAAATGGAAATTCAATATTAATAGAATATTACCCTATTATCTTTTATATTTGCTTTTTCTTCCAAAATATTTTGGTAGAGCGAACTGCGCGATGCAAATCCTTGTATCATTTGATTTTGTTCGTCATTATAATTCTCTTTCGGTTCGCCCGGGATACGTTCGACATTTTTAATAAAATAAACGCCGTTAAATCCTTTGATGGGACCGTAAAATTGTCCGTCGGCCAAACCTAAAGCAGATCCGATAACTTCCGATTCGCGTCCCATATTTTCGGGAAGAGACATCGTATTGAAAGTTAATCTGATAGAATTTTCGGGAGCAAATCCGTTATATTTTGCGGCAATATCATGTACATTTGTTCCGGTTTCGCCTTTCACCTGATTCAATATCATTTCGGCTTTTTTATCACGTTTGAGTTGTCCTTCCATGATCTGCTTTCTTGATTCTAGAGAAGCGTAACCTTTTGGATTGATGCCGGTCAAAGATGCGACCACAAATTGATCTTCTCCTTCAAAAATTCCGGAGACGTCTCCGATTTTCACATCTTTGCCATACGCCCAACGAATAACTTGACGAGCGGCCGAATTGACGCTTGTTAAGTTGCTGCTCATGGCTTGTACGGAAGGCATGGTACGAATGTTATAGTTATTTTCTTCGGCAGTCGTATGGAATGCGGCGTTAGTTCGGTTTTCACTGGCAAGTTTTGTCGCTTTCATGTAAGCTTCTTGTACGGTTACTTCACCCGGCTCTATATCGCGTCGAATAGTCGCTACGCGGTATTTTTTTTGAGGTTCGCTCTTATTTCCGATTTTGATCACGTGAAAACCAAATATGGTTTCAACCACGACAACGTCTCCCGTTTTTCCATTTTGGACGGCTTCATTAAATTCGGGAACCATCGCTCCATCTTCAAAACGTTCATATTTTCCAGAGTTTTGCATTTTACCGGGATCGTCTGAATATTGCAACGCAAGAAGCGAAAAAGGCATGCTATTAGGCTTTCTAATAACATCTGCCAAACTGTCTGCTAATGCTTGTGCCACTTCACGGGTTCTTGCCGTATCCGGCGCTTGCATACGGCCGCGATAATTGATTAAAATATGTTCAGCGTCCATTGTATCGGAACGCATAGCGGTAGCCAATAAACGAGATGTATAAAAGGCGTCTCCATCTTGATAAGGAGCCGTAGTAACGCCCGATTCGTTTACTTCGAACATGCCTGCAATATATGGTGATAAAGCGTTAAGCGTCACCCATGTGCTGTCATAAAAATCACCGTCGGTATTGGTATTGACAAAGAGCGGAATATCTTCTATCGGAAGACGGGCAAGTTCATTGTATAAACCGGAGATGTAATCTCTTGCATTATTAACATCTTCGGCAGAAGGTTTTACATCGAATATGATATACTCAAGATCGCGAGATTCTTCTTGCTTATATGATTCTTTATGTTCGTTATAATATTTTTGATAATCGGCTTCGGAAAGAATTATCGTACTATCAGCAATAGCAGAATAAGGAAGTTGCACAATTTCAATGCTTACGCTTTCGGTACTTTTTTGATATTGCATCTCGGCAAAAGCGGAAGGGGCATAGTAACTCTTGTTTAATAAAGTGCGATATTTATTACGGAGCGCATCTTTTTTCATCATTGTGAAAAGGTTTGAAACTTGCATTTGTCCCTCGACGGTCAATTGGTCAAGATTACCCATGAGATTCAAAACGGCCTCTCTATCTATTTGTCCCGTATTAGGATCCGAAAAGTTATATACAATGTATTGATGCGGATTTTCTCCGGTGGTTAAATCGTACATTTCGTCGGGCGAGATGGCCAATCCTAACTTATCGCATTGAGTCCCCAAAGTGATATCTTCAACATAAGTTGCCCAAACTTGATTACGGATGTTGAAAGTTTCAGTAGCGGAAACATTTTGATTGGGATTGCTCATTCGATTCAACGCCAATTGCTCTTCTACAGCTTTTTCAAACTCAATATATGGAATATCTTCCCCTAAGATGACTCCCATTTTGTTGTTTTGACCGCCAAAACCTCCTCTACTTAAGTCGCCTATTACAAATGCAAATAATGCGACGCCTACAAATAAAATAGTTAATCCTGAATGCTTCCTAATTTTTCCAATTATTGCCATAATAAATTCGATTTTTGAAGTTGCAAAAATACAATACTTCTCTGAAAGTTAAAATTTTTTTAAAGGTTGATTATCAAATAAATATTTTTTTCTTTTCAAAAAAGAGACAAAAAAAACGACTTATTCATTCTCTTGATCGACCAAAAATTCGCCGCGCAATTTTTTAATAGAACGATTCTCGAAATTTTCATCTGATTCAAATCCGTCGCCAAGAATGATTTTATCTTTACTGGTGATCTTTACAAAAGCGTCGCTATATATTTTCCGGGCTTTCATGTCCCAAATCAATTCTTCCGTGTTAAGTTGTTCTTCGTTTTTTAAGGAAAAAACCTCTACGTCATATTTGGCGATCATTTTATCTTCATCGTTTAAGAATATCCCATATTCGGCGGCAATGGTCGCTTCGACGTTGACGTCATCGTCAAAAAATTCCGCAAAAAAGCCTTGCGGCATCTCGGTGTAACTTTTTGAAGTTTCGAAATTGTAGATTACCGGCGCTTGAATTCTGAGTTTTGCATTGCCCAATTCGCTGTAAATAACTTCTCCTTCGGAAATAAATTGACCGGCAATGGTATCGGGCATACTGATTCGCGCAATATCTTTCGGATCGTTTTTACATGAGTTAAAAATCAAAATACCGAAAAGAAAAATCATAAACGCATACGCAAAAATTTTTTGCTTCATTTCGAAAGGCGAACTTTATTTATTAAGAAAAAAAGGCAAAAGATGGCTTTATTTTATCTCCTTTGCCTTTTTAGCAGTTATATTCGTTTAAAATTACTCTTTGAGAGCGCGAATGATTGTCGTCTCATTGATCCAACACTCTACTTTATAAGAATCTCCCACCACAAGTACATGGAAAAAGATAGCGTCGTTTGTCGGGAAATATTTACTGTAAGTAGCGATATATTCATTTGCTCTTTCTGCAACGCTCGGATCGACGCGTTTCGCTTCATTAAATTTATCAATTGCAGCCCAGAAAATAGATTTCTTTTGAATCTCATCTCCGTCGCATGAATCAGAACTTGCCGCATACATTCTTCCAATCAATAAAAGCGGTTCGCCGTTATCAGGACGAAGTTGCAACGATTTGCGGGCGTGTTCCCTTGCTTGAGAATATTTCCTTTGCATCATTAATACTTGCGCCAACGCTAATTCCGCATTGGCTTTCAATTCATTGTCGTCTGTAAGACTAATTACTTCTTCCAACGCTTTTGCCGCTTTGTCGAATTCTTGATTTTTAGAATATATTTTAGCCATCATATAGGCTGCTTGCGGATTCGGATCCAGCTTGAAAAGATTTTCGGTCGCTTTCAAAAACAGATCGCTGTCGGTGCATCTATTTTTGTCGAGCGTAGAAGTAATTTTGCGCAAAACATCAATATCTTCCGGAGTGTTGTCAAATTGTTTTTGAAAAATACTAATCAAATCGTCGCATGAAGCGAACGGTTCAACAGCTTGTTCGATCAATCTTCTAACTGCTTCCCATTCATCCATTCCTTTCTGGTCGTTCGTTCCTTGCACTTTTTTGTAGTTATGATCAATAATTCCCGACAACTCATCATACGTCTCAATAATGACGCTTTTGTCGATCTTTTCAAGATTGGCCATGTCGATCGTTACCTTAAAGTAAAGCGGCAACGGAGCTGACGATATATCGTTCCCTTCCAATCTCACTGATTCTTTCATGTCGTTATAGATCGTTTCAATGCGATCGGGAGCGGCTTTGGAAAGCGATAATGCTTTACGCCATAAGATATTCCCTTTTTGCGGCAATTTTGTACGGGAATGATTTGGAAAATATTCGGCGCGATTGTTAAATACTAATATTAAAGTATCGATCAACTCTTTTTGTCTTTCCAAATTCTGTTCTTGTATGATCAAATATTCGTAAAGAGTTGCTCCGTCGAGATACATTTGTTCGCTGGAACGAGGACAAATTGTGAAACTTTTTCTCCATGGAGTAAGAATGTCATCAATATCGCCAACTTGATAATTAGATTCTTTCCAATGTTTGAAGGATTCTCTATAAAGAGATAAATTCACCCTGCAATCTTCCGGATTTTCGCCCCATTTATCATCGGCTGTTTGAGCAAAAAGCGTTTGGCATCCAAACAAAATCATTATTCCAAAAAGTGAACAGATACCTTTTTTAATTAGAGTTTTCATAATTTTTTTACGCTATGGATTTCAATTTATATTATACAATAATTATACTAAGTTCTTTTTTATCGGTATTGTCGTTTATAAAACCACATTTCGTTCAACGACAATCCGGCTCCGATTTTAAAATGGTTGTCGCGAATTAGTTCATTACTTAAGGTTCCTAATCTTCCCCACTCGACATACAAGTTTATTTTTGTTTTTGAACGGGTCAAAGGAAGCCCCATTCCAAAAGTAACGGCATATTCATTAATATCCGTATTTTCTATTTGCAAAATATGTTGACGCGTTTTAAAGCCTATGCGGTAAGTAACTTTTTGGAAATAGCTTGCCGAAGGCTTGTCGCTCGGTAATATTTCACCGCCAATGCTGATTCCCCAACAATCGCTCAATACGGACGTATCTTTTACATTGAAAGATTCATATTTTGACCAATTTGACCAATTAAAATCGGCTCCAATAAGAAATCTGCCCCCTCTATAATAAGTAATCCCTGCGCTTAATGATGCGGGATAATATATTTTCCCTTTTTCCGGACGATTATATTTTATGGTATCTATGTAAGAGCCTTGATTACTGTAATCGGTAAAGACCAAAGAAGATTTCTCCGCGTTCATATTTTTCGGAATAGTTGCCGTAGCGCCGACTACGATCTTATCTTTTGAAGAGAGATTTGCAGTGTATTGAATTCCCGGCTCAAAAGTAAAATCAGCAACATATATCAAATTGGCGACGTTCGTAGTACGCATATTAGAAGAGTCGATAAAATGTAACAATCTGTTATAACGACTGTTTCCAAACATATATCCCAAATTGACGCCAACGGAAAAATTTTTAGATATCTTAAGAGAATTTCCCCAAAAAACACGATTGAACGAACCGCTTCCAATAAAATGTTGCTGAACTCTTCCAATTTCAAAATCGTTTTTTTCGAGCGTGCCGTATATATCGTAGCCCATGGAACTAATGGGAACCAATCCAAATGCGGTATGCCATATTTTTACGATAGGAAATCCGATAGCAACATAATCTATATAAGCGTTTGACGTGCGCGAAGTAGCGCTATACGACTTCATATTATTGAAAGTTCCCGTAAATCCGAAATCTAATAAAAACGTCATCGTATCGAAAGTGGAATAGGAAGCCGGATTCGAAAAGTTAATCTCCGCCGCATAATTCAATCCTTGAGAGATTCCGGCCATAGCTTTGCTTCGCGTATTTGATTGAGGAATTAATTCGCCGATTCCGAAACGGGAATAGGGCGAAGATATGGAAGATTGTGCCGAAATGGTATTTATTGTAACGTAACTTACAAAAAAAAGTAAAAAAAATAAAAGTAAATATTTACGAATCTTCATTAAAATCAAGTATTTGCTTTAAACCATATAGTACCAATTTCAGTTCGGCAAAAGTATCATTTTTTAGATTATTATGCAATAATTTTGCATCGCCTCCGCACAAAATCACTTTTAAAGCGGGATACATTTGCCGAAATTGATCAATAACGGCGTCCAATCCCAATACAATTGCATTTACGCTTCCCGCTAAAATAGCTTCAGTTGTATTCTTTCCGCATAAGCTTGACGCCAAACCTAATGATATCAACGGAAGATTGTCCGTAAAAGTATGTAATGCTTTTAAATTCATCAAAAGTCCCGGCATGACGCCGCCGCCGAGATATTTTTGCTCTCTATCGATGAAGTCGTAAGTGATACAAGTTCCGGCGTCTATTACTAAGGAATTTTTCTGAGGAAATATTCCTGCGGCTCCAATTACAGCGGCAAGCCGATCTTTTCCCAGCGTTTCGGGCGTTTCATACAAATTGACGATTGGAATATCGGTTTGATGCGTGAAATGTAGAACGTGAAAATAAAGCGACAAAAGTTGCAACTGGGAAGTAACGTCTTTTCGTACCGACGAAAAAATCAATTTCGGTTTTTCCGATCGGTCGTTTTTAGCTTCGATTTTATTTAAAAAATTTATCAAAAAAGTATCGGAAAACATTTCACTCGAATTAAAAAAGAGCCAATTCTCTCCTTGATAAGCGGCCATTTTGACAAGACTATTGCCTTCGTCTACAATATATCGAATTTCTTTATTTATCATAATCAATATGTTAGATTGATTTTTCTGCAAAAATAAAAAAACTATCTGAAACTACTTGTTAAAATCAAAAAACGTCTTACCTTTGCAGCCTCATTTGGGGGCGCCATAGCTCAGTAGGTAGAGCAGAGGACTGAAAATCCTTGTGTCACTGGTTCGATTCCGGTTGGCGCCACGTAAAAAGCCGCAAACAGCGGCTTTTTGCATTTATAAGATTTTCATTGAATCATACCTAACAATATTCTCAGCGCCTCATTAGCTTGCATATTAGCCGTCATTCCAACGCGAGGAGCTAAAGGCGGATGATGTTCGCCGATTTCGGAAATAGAATCTCCGCATATAATAATATTGCCGATTTGTTCCATCCTGATATCGTTGCTTCTCCCCCACCCTGCCAGTCCGGATCCTATTATTAATGGTTTTTCAGGAAAATACTTCATCATCTCTTCAATAAGCATGACTTTCTCTTCCGCTTTATCAAAAGCTTCTATGATGAGGTCGCAATCAGCGTAAAGCTCTTTAAAATTATGCGGCGTTACTTTTGTAAAATGTATTTTTAAATTGACGTCGGAATATATTCGGAAGATATTTTCTCTTAAAGCTTCTACTTTTGGCTTTCCTATTTGATCTGCGAAATAGTATTGTCGATTCAAATTACTTTCCGCCACGCAATCAAAATCAGCTATTGTCAAGTTTTTTACGTCCGATCTTACTAAGGCGATCGCCGCGTTAGAGCCTAATCCTCCGGCTCCTGCAATTCCAATATGAAATTGTTGCAACTCTTTCATCAAATAGACAATTTTTGGAAAATATATAATGACCCATTAAATATCTAACCGCATTTGGAATCTCCGCAATTCATACAGATCAGACAGTTTTCTTGATATACCAACGCATCTTTGCCACATTTCGAACAAATAGATTTTTTCGGTTTTTCTCCGTCAGGGATATATCTTTTTAAGGATCTTTCGACGCCGACTTTCCAAGTATTAATGGATTCATCATCAAAAAACAAGCCTGAGATCAAATCCACAACATTGATCAAAGGCATTCCATGACGCAAAATACCGCTGATCAATTTTGCATAATTCCAATATACTTTATCAAATGAACGCGACAATCCGCGCATAGTTATCGTATAACCTTCTTGATCTTCAAATTCAAAATCGTAACGAGAAGATCCGCTTTCATTCCGTTCTTTAATGATCCAGCCTTTTTTCACCCATTCCGGAACAATAAAGCCGTCCGCTTTTCCCGTAAATATCTCATAAGGATGGCCGTCGAGCAATCCTACAAAAGCGATCCATTTTTCACGGTCGTTTTGAAAACGAATCACATCCGCTTCCAATATTTTCGGGCGTTTTGGAGCGTTATTTTCACGGATTTTCGTAACTTCTTTCTCTTTTTTATTATCCGAAACCAAAACGCCGGAACGAGAACCGTCGCGATAAACCGTCATGCCTTTACAACCTTCTTCCCAAGCTGTTTTATAAATATCGGCAATCAACTCTTCCGAAACGTTATTGGGAACATTTACAGTAACAGAAATTGAGTGGTCAACCCATTTTTGGACGGCTCCTTGCATTTTTACTTTTGCCACCCAATCAATATCATTGGCAGTCGCTCCGAAGTATGGAGATTTTTCTATTAATTTCTGCAATTGTTCATCGTTATAAAGTTTTACCTCTTCTACGTTGTAATCGTTCGCTTCAAGCCATACCAAAAATTTTGGATGAAATACATGATATTCTTCCCAGCTATCTCCCACCTCGTCTACAAATGATATGTTCACAGATTTATCATTCGGATTCACTTTACGGCGGCGTTTGTAAGAAATCATAAATACCGGTTCTATTCCGGAAGTTGTTTGCGTGCAAATACTTACGCTTCCCGTGGGCGCAATCGTTAATAAAGCGATGTTTCTGCGTCCATATTTTTCCATTTCCTGATACAATCCGGGAGCAACCTCTTTGATGCGTTGTATCATGGGATTATTTCGTTCGCGCTCCGTATTATAAACAGGGAATGCGCCGCGTTCTTTTGCCATTTGCACAGAGGAACGGTACGCTTCTATGGCCAATCTGCGATGAACCTCGACAGAAAAATCAATAGCTTCGTCGGAGCCGTATTTTGCTCCCAACGCCGCCAACATATCGCCTTCCGCCGTAATCCCAAAACCTGTCCGGCGGCCTTTCAATGTTTTTGCAAGAATTTTTTCCCACAAAACTTTTTCGGTACGTTTAGTTTCTTCCGATTCCGGATCGGAACTGATTTTAGCTAAAATACGTTCTACCTTCTCCGCTTCCAAATCAATTAAGTCGTCCATCAGACGTTGCGCTTTATGCACATGATCGGCAAATAATTCTAAGTTAAACTCCGCATCTTTCGTAAAAGGTTGCTCAACATAGCTATATAAATTGATTGCCAATAAACGGCAGCTATCGTACGGACACAAAGGAATTTCTCCGCAAGGATTCGTTGAAACCGTTTTAAATCCTAAGTCGGCGTAACAATCGGGAATAGACTCTCTAATGATCGTATCCCAAAACATAACGCCCGGTTCTGCCGATTTCCATGCGTTGTGAACTATTTTTTCCCATAAGGCGCGCGCGTCAATCTCCTTGATAACGGCCGGATTGGGACTATCAATCGGATATTGTTGCTTAAACGGCGTTCCTGCAACTACCGCTCTCATGAAATCGTCGGTGAGTTTTACGGAAACATTTGCTCCGGTAATTTTTCCCGCTTCTAACTTTGCGTCAATGAAATCTTCCGCATCGGGATGTTGGATTGAAATACTTAACATCAAAGCTCCGCGACGTCCGTCTTGAGCGACTTCGCGGGTAGAATTTGAAAAACGTTCCATAAACGGAACAATTCCGGTAGAAGTCAGAGCGCTATTCTTCACAGGAGTTCCTTTAGGACGAATATGAGAAAGATCATGTCCAACGCCGCCGCGACGTTTCATTAATTGTACTTGTTCCTCGTCGGTTTTAATGATTCCGCCATAACTATCAGCCGGTTTGTCATCGCCAATTACAAAGCAATTCGACAAAGAAACGATCTGAAAATCATTACCAATACCCGACATTGGACTTCCTTGCGGAATGATATACTTAAAATCTCTGATCAAATCAAAAATTTCATCTTCCGACATCGGATTAGGGTATTTTCTCTCGATGCGTGCAAACTCTCTCGCTAAACGGCGATGCATTTCATTGGGATCTTTTTCATAAATATTCCCCGCGCTATCTTTGAGCGCATACTTGTTGACCCAGACCCTTGCAGCCAGATCGTCGCCTTTAAAATATTCAATTGCGTGACGTAATATCTCATCGTAAGGAAGAGATTTGAGAGGCTTTTTTATTGTTTCTTCTTTTTTACGCTCCATTGATAGCTCAGACTTTATGTTTATTGTTGATTTCTCTTGTTCATTCTTTATTCCCGGCCTAATTCTTTTTTGTCGAATTTCCTCAAAATAGCTCTCTTGTTTCGTTTGTTCTACATTTTTTTCTAAAAATACAGACTCTTCCATATTACAATTGAATTATTGTTATTGCGATATTGCATTTTTACCGCATTGTATTGAAAATTAATATATTTAATCTATCCCCCTTTGCTTGTAAAAGGTTCTTCAAAAATATGACGTTTTCAGCTAAGCTGTAGAATAAAGCAACTCTCATTTATCAACAAAAGACAGTGCAAAAATATTAAACGCCTGAAATACGGTAAGAGAGTAGCGTTTTTTATAATAAAATATTTTAACCAAAAAATACGGCATAATTTTTGATCAAGATAAAAACACAGTTTATATTTTTATCAAATTAATCATAATTATGTGAAAATGAAATGAATATAATTCCAGATATAAAGAGGTCGCGTCAAAAGTCCAACGCATATATTTCCCCTTTTTGAAAGAATTTAATTTGTTTACGCCGCTATTTTTCATATTATCTTGTTCCGTTTTGAGTTTTTCATTGGAAACGAGATGACAATTGCCCCAGGAACAAAATTTTGATTTGAATGACGCGCTGTTTTTCCTTTTTTAACCGGCAATGCTTCTTGCTTTTTACAAACGTATAATTTTACAGGCGATCTTCTTTTCTATCAACAAAAAACCGGTTAAAAAACCGGTCTTGTTTATTTCTGATTCAAAACATTCTTTTCTCAGAATGAGAATCCCCATTTCAGTAAAACTCCAAACGGATAATACCATTTAGATTCTTCCTGACTTGCATCATAAGGAATTTGAGAATCCCAGATCTTTTCGGATCGTTGCACCGGCATAAAGGAAATTCCGGAAGAAAATGAAAATTTTCCAGCTCTGAATCCAGCCGAAAACGATGAATAGAGTCCTTCTCCATCGTCAAGTAAAAAGCTTCCTAATGAGGCGTTTATATGCGGAGAGAATCTTTCGCCAGGCTTAAAATAGAGCCTGTAATTAACAAATATCGGAGTATAGACCGCAACGCTTTCGTATTCTTCATAACTCTGAAAGCCTATCCCGATTCCAAATCCAAGGCAGTGTTGTTTATTGATCGCAAAACCATTCATCGTTGTCGCCTCAAAGGCTACGCCTCGAGGACTCGCCATGAAAAATCCAAATTCTGTAATATTTGAATAAGTGATTTTCGCCTCTTGATCTCGCTCCTGAGCCGTCGTGAACGCTAATATTAACGACATTAATACCGTCAAACTTATTTTTTTCATACAATCAAGTTATTAGTTTATAATTAGGTTTTATACTGTATTGATAACGTTTATTTTATAATAAAATTGTCCATTATTGTCCGTCATGAAAATTCGTTTTTTAGTATTTTAAAATCAATACATTGCTCATTTTTTTCAATTTTATCTATGCAGATAATGCGTCAACTCATCTATCTCTTTTTTTGTTAGCGTAGCATAATTCCCTTCTCCTGATTTTATAATAATGTTACACGCCATTTCAAAAAACAACGCTTTTTGTAAAGCATCGTCAAAACTTTTTCCGCAAACAACTTGCCCATGATTACTCAAAATGGCTGTATCATGATCGATAAATGCTGTAGAAACGGCTTGAGCCAACTCTTTCGATCCGGGGCGTAAATAGGGAATAACGGCAATTTCTTTGCCGCAGTAACAAGGGATTTCAGCGGTCACATTAAAATTTTCAGGTTTTCGTCTCATACATGAGATAGCCGTTGCAAATTCCGATTGCAGATGAAAAACCACTTCTACGTCGCGACGTCGTTTCATAATATCCATATGAAAACAACTCTCCATAGAGGGTGTTGCCCCGCCAATCCACTGACTGCTATCAATCTCACAAATAGCGACTTGAGTTTCTTCCATATTAATAAGCCACGATCCTGTTCCGGATATCAACGCCGTATTATCCTCAATTCGCCAAGAAAGATTTCCGCTACTGCAATATTGAAGATATTCTCTTCCAATTCGACGGCTCTCTTCCACAAATTTTAAAATCTTGCTGTTCATCAATGAAATATCTAATATTTACATTTTATCATCTACAAATTTAAAACAAAGGTACATATTTTATTCAAACAAATATTTCATTCACATTGTCTTTAGCTCAGATGAAAATCAGAAAAAGTAAGCATGGTCATATAACTTTCTGATTATCATAAATATGTAATTTAAAAATCAAGAAAACAATTAATAAAACGCTCTTGTTGAATCCTCTTAAAAATATTTTTTTCTAATTTGGAATAAAAATTGTTCATTGGTTAATTCTATCTGTTATTTTTGCAAGCGTATGAACAAAAATACAAAATTATTAATAATCATATTATTACCTGCTTTTTTGATCCTATTTTTTACGCTTAGCGGTCAAGAAGATCGGAAGAAAACGGTGCGGATAGAGATTTTAAATGCCGACAGCGCTCACGATATTGCTTCATTGAATCGTACGAATATGTATGGGAATGTCATTTTCAAGCATGATAGCGCTATCCTGTATTGCGATTCGGCTTATCATTACAAGGTAGCTAACTCCATTGATGCGTTTAGCAGCGTACATATTAAGTTTAACGACTCATTAGATCTTCACAGCAATTTTTTGACCTATTCCGGAAATTCCCGCATTGTCAAAGCTACCGGCGACGTAGTTTTAGAAGATGGGGAAAAAACGCTCTACACCGATCTGCTTTATTATTATCGGGATCTTGGTTATGCCGACTATAAAAAGTGGGGACGTATCGTAGACGATGAGAATACTTTAATCTCGAAAAACGGGATATATTATACGCAAACCAAAAAAGTGCATTTTCAAGACAGCGTCCATGTTTTCAATATGGAAAATGATCTCTATTCCGATACGCTTGTTTATCATACCGATACAAAAGTGGCTGAAATATTCGGACCAACTCATATTTATGGAAAAAGCGGACGTTATATGTACTGTGAAGCGGGCTGGTATAATACCATAACGGACGATTCGGATCTTCAACAAAATATTTACGCTATTGACGAGAATCAGATAACTAAATGTCAAAGAGCGACATACGACAGCCCTTCCGGCATCGGAAAGTTTTATACCGACGTAGAACTGATCGACACATCTAAGAATATTGTCGTTAGCGGACAATATGGCGAATATCATCGAAACGATTTTTTCGGTTTTATGGTTGACAGCGCGTTAGCCATATTAATCGACGATCGCCAAGATTCTATGTTTTTACATTCCGATACGCTTTTTGTGCTTACAGATTCTTCCAACAGCGTCACGCACCTTTTCTCTTATTATAAGGTAAAAATATTTAAAAGCAACATCCAAGGAGCATGCGATTCTTTAGCTTTTACCGTGGCCGACTCTATTTTACGAATGTATTTCGATCCTATTATGTGGGAAGGAGAAAGTCAACTCACTTCCGATTCAGCTTATTTTTATATGAAAGAAAATAATATCGACTCTATCAGATATTATGGTAATGCTTTTGTTCTTTCACGGGATACGTTAGAAACATATAATCAAGTGCGAGGGCGCTTGATAACGGCATATTTTATTGATAACGACATATATAAAATCGTTTCCGACGGAAATGCAGAATCGCTTTATTATATTCGCGAAGAAAATAACGATCTCGTCGGTATCGACAAGGCTGTAGCCGCGCGTCTTTATATCATGTTAGAAAACAATGAGTTTAATAGTATTACCTATATTGAAGGCGCAAATGCTATAACATATCCCGAAGATGAATTTCCTAAAGAAGCGCAACGATTGAAAGGATTCAAATTACAAAACGAAAGGCGTCCTTTGCAAAAAAACGACATTTTCAAGCGAGAATAGCCATACAATAAACATTTTATAATCATGACTTTAATAAAATCCATATCAGGAATTCGCGGCACAATCGGAGGCAACGCTAAAACAAACTTAACGCCCGTCGACATTGTGAAATTTACGGCCGCTTTCGTTATCCTTATCAAAGAACGGGAGCAAAAAGAGCGATTGACTATTGTCACAGGTCGCGATGCGCGCATTTCGGGCAGTATGGTCTCGCAACTTGTCTGCGGAACATTACAAGCAATGGGATGCAATGTCATTGATATCGGATTAACGACAACGCCGACCATTGAAATGGCCATCCCGAAACTCCATGCTTCGGCGGGAATTATGTTGACGGCAAGCCACAATCCTATGGAATGGAACGCTTTGAAACTTCTTAATAAACATGGAGAATTCATCAATGATATTGAAGGAAAACGCATTATCGAGTTATCTGAAAACGAGAATATTCGTTTTGCCGATGTAATGCAATTAGGAAATTATGCGACCTATGAAAAAGCTATCGACGACCATATTGCCGCTATTTTAAAGCTTTCCTTGGTTTCTCATGCGGACATTGCTAAATCTAATTTTTCTGTCGCTATCGATTGCGTCAATTCTACCGGAGGAATTGCCATACCAAAATTATTGAAAGCTTTGGGCGTCAATACGGTTTACGAACTATACTGCAATCCTAACGGTATTTTCCCGCACAATCCGGAGCCTTTAGCCGAACATTTGACCGATATTTCTCAATTAATGAAAGAGAAAAAGGCCGATGTCGGTTTTGTCGTCGATCCGGACGTTGATCGTTTAGCTATTGTAAATAGCGACGGCAGTATGTTCGGCGAAGAGTATACTTTAGTGGCTATCAGCGATTATATACTTCGACATACGCCCGGAAACGCCGTTTCTAATATCTCTTCAACACGGGCGCTTCGCGATATTACGGAGCGTTTAGGCGGCAAATATTTTGCCTCCGCAGTAGGCGAAGTAAACGTCGTGGAAATGATGAAACAGACAAACGCCATAATCGGCGGCGAAGGAAACGGCGGCGTTATTTATCCCGAACTGCATTACGGTCGTGACGCATTGGTCGGTATTGCGCTGTTTTTGAGTTATTTGGCAAAAGAAAAGAAGTCGTCCATAGAACTTAAGAAACAATATCCTCAATATTTTATCTCAAAAAACAAGATAAAAATCGAAGAAAATGTAAACGTGGATTCTATTTTGAAAAAAATGCAAAAAAAATATGCCGCTCTTCCTCATTCAACTATTGACGGATTAAAAATAGAGTTTGATAAAGAGTGGGCACACCTTCGCAAGTCAAATACCGAACCGATCATAAGAATTTATGCCGAAAGCGACGACGCTGAAAAAGCGGACGCTTTAGCCTCTCAAATTATGTCTGAAATAGAAGAAATAGCGAAATCAAACGATTAATAAGGCAATACTTCCTTACTTTGTCTCTGAAGGGTTTTCCCTTTATCATTAATAACCCATATCAATCTAAGAGTCAATATATTATTGTATTGCTTTCGATTTGTTGTTTTTCTTAAGTTATATACGTCCCTGAATGTTCTTTCGCGAATTTTTAGGAGAGAATAAGAATAACGCACATTCAGATATATTCCTTTATAAATTTGAAATTTAACGTCCGCTAATATACTCAAGTCATTTTTATTATAAGCCGAGTCGGCAATAAAATCGGTATTATAAATATCATGCTCCTGCTCTTTTACATTCACTAACCGTCCGTATTCGACGCCGCCGCCCAAAGAGAACTTTTTATCAACATAATGCGCCACAATCGGTATACGAACATAATTTAACCGCAAATTATACGCTCCGTTCAAATAAAAAGAATCCACATCATTGTAAGGATTGATCCATATGGAATCATAATACGAATGCTCCCATATTCCCAGATTTTTTGCTTTCTGTTTAGCCCCTTCCATACTATAAATTGTCTCCAGCGTCAACGTCCAATGTTCCGTAAAGGGAATAATGGCGGCTCCTCCTACATTAGCTCCAACTTGCCGGAACCCATAAATTTCATCGCCGTCAACTTGAGAAAGATTAACGCCTCCAATGAGCGCGCCTCTAACAATTTGCGCATTTACCGAAAAGGTCGCTCCCGTAAAAAACATCAATAACAAGTAAAAGATCTTTTTCTTCATAAACATAGAATAAAATAGCAATTGCATAACGATTCAAAACTATTTCTATTGTATAAACAAACGTTACAATACGCTTTATAACATGCTGCAAAAGTAATAATTATTATCAAATCAGATAAAGAAGATATCATGCTTAAGAAAAATAGAAAAAATATGTAACCTGCATTACAATCATATTTCCTCAAATAGTGTTATATTTGCAACAGCAAATTTTTAGATAATTATGATTTTTAAACCAGAAATATGTGCGATACCCGATAAAAGGATGACTCCTTTTATTGATGTAAACGAGATATGGTCGCACATTTCGGAGACTGCCAAACCGGAAGCCTCTAAAGTGCGCGAAATAATATCCAAATCTCTCAATAAAGAACGTCTTACGCTTCATGAAACGGCAACATTGATTAATGCCGATACGCCCGAACTCATCGAAGAGATCAAGCAAGGAGCTAGAGATTTAAAGAAAAAGGTATACGGCAACCGAATTGTGCTTTTCGCGCCGCTATACATCGGTAACGAATGCACTAATAATTGTCAATATTGCGGATTTCGCACTTCGAACAAAACCGCAGTACGTAAAACATTGACAGACGAGGAAATGATCCATGAAATAGAAGCGTTGGAAGATAATGGACAAAAACGTTTGATCCTTGTTTACGGCGAACATAGACGATATAATCCTGAATTTATCGCTCATACCGTAAATATTGCTTATAGCGTAAAAAAAGGAAACGGCGAGATTCGTCGAGTAAATATTAATGCGGCTCCTCTTGATATTGCCGGTTTTCGAACCGTTAAAGAGGCGGGCATTGGCACTTATCAAATTTTTCAAGAGACTTATCATCCCGAAGCTTACAGTTGGTATCATCTCGGCGGGAAAAAGCGCGATTATAATTGGCGGTTAACGGCATTGGATCGCGCTCAAGAAGCAGGAATTGACGACGTCGGCATCGGGACGTTATTTGGATTGTATGATTGGCGCTTCGAAGTTATGGCAATGGTGCGTCATACCAATCATTTAGAAGCGTGTTATCATGTCGGCCCGCATACTATCTCTTTTCCGCGCATTCAAGACGCCGTTATGGAGAATATCGGTCTGAAATATATGGTAAGTAACAATGATTTTTCTCGTCTCATAGCTATTTTGCGCTTAGCCGTTCCTTATACGGGACTTATTCTGACGGCGCGGGAAAATCCTGTTTTGCGTCGTGAAGTAATGGAATTTGGCGTTAGTCAAATCGACGGCGGAACCAAGTTGGAATTAGGAAGTTATTCCGAATCCATCAACGAAGAACAGGATTTGAATCGCGAGCAATTTAAGATCAATGATTCGCGATCATTGAATGATATCGTCAATGAATTAATAGAAGATGATTTTCTTCCCTCCTTTTGCACTGCATGTTATCGCAAAGGCAGAACGGGAGAACATTTTATGGAATTTTCCGTACCGGGATTTATTAAACGATTTTGTACGCCTAACGCCATTTTGACTTTTGCCGAATATTTGGAAGATTATGCGCCGGAAGAGACAAAAAAAACAGGCTGGGAAAGCATTGAAAAGAATCTTACCGCCATCGGCGACGATAAATTTATTACAGAAATACGAGATCGTATCAATCGCATCAAAAACGGAGAAAGAGATCTCTATTTTTAGACTCTATCAAATCGACTTCTCTTTTCCAAATTCAAACAATATATCGCCGCTTTGAGTATAACCTTGGAGCGCATAACTTTTTTATGAAAAAGTTTCTTTCAAATCACTCATTTTCACTATGTTTTTTCCGTCGACATTGATTTTCATCTGCAACGCAATATAAGTCTTCATGATACTATTTAAACAAACACACGCAAAAGCAAAAAAATAAATCAATAAAATATGTAACCAATCTTCAAAAATACCGTCTTATGAATATTATTTAAAAAATCTAAAATACTTTTTTAAAATTTTAATTTTGGACTAAAATCATGTTTGACCTTAATCTCTGGCAAGAAATCTTCAGTACTATTCGTAAGAATAAATTGCGTACTTTTCTTACGGGATTTTCCATTGCATGGGGAATTTTCATGCTGATGATTTTGTTGGGAGCCGGCAACGGTCTGGAAAACGGCGTCATGCAAAATTTTAGTTCCGAATCAAAAAATATTATCAATATCTGGCCGGGACGAACAACGATCGCTACTGAAGGATTTCAAAAAGGGAGAAGAATAAAATTTGACGATAAGGACAAAAATATTCTCAAAACGCAAGTAGGCGAAGTGACAATGCTCTCGCCATACGTTTATGAATGGGCAACGCTCTCTTATGACGGCGACCATGTAAATTATTTCATGTCGGGAATTCATCCCGATTACTTGAAAATGGAATCGATAAAAATATACAAAGGACAAGGACGACTGCTTAACGAGTTGGATATCATTCAAGAACGAAAAGTTGTTCTTTTGGAACAAGCAATGGTCGAGGTGCTTTTTAAAAATGAAAATCCTATTGGTAAATATGTAGTTATTAACAATATTCCTTTCCAAGTCATTGGTATTTATAAAAAGATAAATGAATGGAGCAATCCGATGGCGTACGTTCCTGTAACTACCACTCAAAAGATATATAATATAGTCAATTACGACGAATTTCTTTTTACCGTCGAGGGATTGAACACGATTCAAGCAAATGAAGAGTACAACCAACTGTTGCGGGATAAATTTTCTCGCGTTCATTCTTTTGATCCGAAAGATCAGCGGGCTCTTGGCATTTGGAACCGCATGGAAAGTTACGTTCAAACACTTAAAATATTTGGCGGACTTAAAATATTTATCTGGATCATCGGTTTTGGGACGTTGATCGCAGGCATTGCAGGCGTTAGTAACATCATGTTAATTACCGTAAAAGAACGTACCAAAGAGTTAGGAATACGCAAAGCTATCGGCGCATCGCCGTTTTCGATCCTGCGATTGATCATTTTGGAAGCGGCGCTTATCACGATCGTTTTCGGATATATTGGATTGTTCGGAGGCGTTTTAATCACGGAGATCGTCAATTTTCTTATGGCGCAAGCCGCTACGGGAGAGGGAGGATTTGTGATTTTTACCAATCCGACCGTAGATATGGAAATCGCTATTTCGGCTACTTTAGTAATGATCGTTTCGGGCGTTTTGGCAGGTTATTTCCCTGCCAGAAAAGCGGTAAAAATAAAACCGATAGAAGCGTTGAGATACGAATAGCATATAGAAATCAGAAGAGCAATCATTATAAATAATGGATATTTTGTCGGTTGATATAAAAAATGAAAATATTAAAATGATTTGCGACGCCATTATTGCCGCTCAAAAAATAATTTTATCATTTATCGCTCATAACTAAATTAAATCATGTTTGACATCGATCGTTGGCAGGAAATCTGGATTACCATTACGCGGAATAAAATGCGCAGTATATTGACTGCATTCGGCGTATTTTGGGGAATATTTATGCTAATCGTTATGTCGGGATCGGGAAACGGATTGGAAAACGGGATTATGTCGGGAGTGAAAAGTTTCGCCGGAAACACAGCTTTCTTTTGGCCGGAACAAACCTCCATGCCATACAAAGGTTTTCAAAAAGGGAGAAACTGGAATATAAAAATCGAAGACGTCAAAGTTTTGAAAACTTCCATTCCGGAGATCAAATACATTTCTCCTGTGCGATTCGGCGGCAGAAGAGATAATAATGTGATCAGAGGAGAACGTTCGGGGGCGTTTAATATCAAAGGCATTATGCCTGAATATAATCAAATTGATCAGCCGAGAATTTTGCAGGGAAGAAATATTAACGAGATCGACATGAATGAAAAAAGAAAAGTTTGCACCATCGGAAAGAGGGTTTATGAAGAACTCTTTGATGCGGAAGTCTCCCCTATTGGCGAATTAGTGCAAGTAAACGGTATTTATTACACGGTAATCGGCGTTATTCAATCAGCAAGCGACATTCAAATGGGCGGACGAACAGACGATAGCGTCATTCTCCCCTACTCGACGATGGAACAAGCTTATAATATGGGAGACGATATCCATTTTTTTCTTGCCGTAACAGCGTCCGATAAGGTGAAAATCGGAACTATCGAAGAGATGATCAAAAATATTCTCAAGAAAAGGCACGATATCGCTCCCAACGATCATAAGGCTATCGGAGGAATGAACATAGAGAAACAATTTTCTATATTCAACAATTTATTTTTAGGAATCAGAGCGTTGATCTGGATTGTAGGATTGGGAACATTATTGGCGGGCGCAATTGGCGTAAGTAATATCATGATGGTTACCGTTCGTGAACGCACCAAAGAGATTGGCATTCGGCGCGCTTTAGGAGCTAAACCTATCGCCATTGTATCGCAGATTATGAGCGAAAGTTTGATATTAACTATTATAGCCGGATTTTTTGGGTTAGTGTGCGGCGTCGGTTTTTTGTCGTTCCTTGAAATGTTGCTAAGCAACAGCGATGAAGCTTTTTTCTCAAATGCGCAGATCAGTTTTGGACTATCGATCATCGCGCTTGCCATTTTGTCGATTTTCGGACTTTTAGCAGGATTGATCCCGGCCGGAAGAGCGCTAAAAATCAAAGCTATTGATGCGATAAGAGAGGAATAAGCAAATAAAAAAGGAGGCGTTTGCAATTGAAACTTGAGCATAAAAAGAATCTTTGAGATTTTCAAATATAGCCGTCAGTTAATTTTTGAATATTAAATATTGAATCGAAATATCTTATGAAAAAGTTTTTTAAAATTCTATTGGTCGTCGTAATTATTGCGATATTTTTTGGCACATTAGCTTTTTTATGGCAAAAATCCAAGACAAAAGAGATTATTTACGACATTATTGAAGTAACGTCGGGCGATATCGAAAAAAGTACGATCGCACCGGGAAAAGTCGAACCGCGCGACGAAATCTTGATAAAACCGCAAGTTTCCGGAATTATTTCGGAAGTGTTGGTAGAAGCGGGCGACAATGTAAAAGCAGGCGATATCATCGCCGTTGTGAAAGTCGTTCCGGAAATGAGCAATTTAAGTTCAGCCGAATCGTCTCTCAATCTGTCCATTATCAATCTCGAAAAAGCACAGATAGAGTTTGATCGTCAAAATAAACTGCATCAATCCGGCGTCATTTCCAAAGAAGATTTCGAAAATGCCGAAACGCAATTGAAAAGGAGCAAGGAAGAGGCTGACAATGCACAAGACAGGCTTGATATTATTAAAGATGGCATATCCAAAAAATTTGCGCAATATAGTAATACACAAGTTCGCGCTACCATCACAGGAATGGTGTTGGACGTGCCAATAAAGGTTGGAAATTCGGTTATTCAAGCTAATACTTTCAACGACGGCACTACTATTGCCTCTATCGCCAATATGAACGATATTATTTTTAAAGGCAACGTGGACGAAACAGAAATTGGGAGAATTAACGTCAGAATGCCTATTTCATTGACTATCGGAGCATTGCAAGGATATCTTTTCGATGCTGTTTTGGAATATATTTCTCCGAAGGGCGTAGAAACAAACGGAGCCAATCTATTTGAGATCAGAGCGGCGGTAAATGTGCCCGATTCCGTATTTATACGGGCAGGATACAGCGCTAATGCTCAAATTACGTTGCAAAAAAGTGAAAATGTAACGATGGCTTCGGAAAGCGCTATTGAATTTCAGGCCGATACTTCTTACGTTTATCGCCTGATATCCGAAACGCCTCAAAAATTTGAAAAAGAAAAAGTAACGTTAGGGCTTTCCGACGGTATTAATATCGAGATCAAAGAAGGCGTCAAAATTGGCGATAAGCTACGCGGAAGCAAAAAAATATTGTAATAAAATCGGACAATAACTGTTCGAAAACGAACAAATGACAGTAAATACGCGATATATAATGATTTTATTTTCAAAACCATATTACTCTCGTACAGAAATTGAACAGAAATATAAAAAATAGCGAATTATATAACTTCGGCTTTCGCTCTATAAATTTTAATTTTTGAATTTTGATAAACATGAAAAAAATATTTGTTTTTACATTATTTGCATTGACATTTTCAATGGTAAATGCGCAGAAATGGAACTTACAACAATGTATTGATTACGCTTTAGAACATAATATAAACGTTCAACAACGAATGCTCGCACAACAAAGTGAAGAGCGCAACCTGAAGATTGCCAAGTTCAGCATGTTGCCAAATTTGAATGCCGGCGTAGGACAAAGTTTCGACTTCGGACGTTCTACCGACCGCGAAGGCGTATTGACCGATAACAGTTCCATGTCGACAAGTTTTAGCGTTTCCACATCGATGCCGTTATTTTCCGGATTACGTATTTATCATCAAATCGAAGCGAATAAATTCAATCTGAACGCCGCTATGGAAGATCTTGCCAAAGCAAAAGCCGATTTGGAACTCAACATTACCTCCGCTTATCTTTCCGTTCTTTTTAATAAGGAATTGTTGAGCGTCGCTTTATCGCAAGTAGAATTTTCTAAAGAGCAAGTGGAGCGGGCAGAAAAATTGGTCGATGCCGGAAAAGTCGCTCAATCTGAATTATACGACGCCAAAGCATTATTGGCGCAAGATGAATTGAGCGCTGTTCAATGCGAAAATACTTTAAAATTATCGTTACTGGATTTGGCGCAGTTATTAGAGTTGGACAATATCGTTAATTTTGATATAGTCCATCCGGAAATAGGAGACGCGACATTATTACATTATACGACGTTGTTAAATACAGATTCAACTTTTGCGCATGCATTGACATTTCGTCCGGAAATAAAAGCGTCCGAACATCGTCTGAACAGCAGCAAACATGCGCTCAAGATTAATCAATCTTATTACTATCCCTCGCTTTCTTTACAAGCCGGTTATAACAGCGGATATTACAACGCTTATACAACCGATCTGCCGCAAGATCCTTTTTGGAGTCAAATGAACGTCAACCAACGCGAATATGTCGGATTGAGCCTGAATATACCAATATTTAACCGTTTGGAAGTGGTAAATCGCGTTAAAATATCTCGCTTGAACATCAATCAATATGAATTGGAATTAGAAAATGCGAAGAAAATCTTATTAAGAGAGATACAACAAGCTTATTATAACGCCATAGCGGCGCAACATAAATATAAAGCTTCGCAAAACAGCGTCGCCGCTTCCGAGGAATCGTTCCACTATGCGGAAGAACGTTATGCCGCCGGACGCGGTACCAATTTTGATTTTAACGATGCCAAAACGCGCCTTATCAAATCACAGTCCGAATTATTACAGGCTAAATATGAATATCTGTTCCGTTGTAAAATACTTGATTTCTATAATGGAAATCCCATTTCATTGTGAGGAAAATCTGCAGATATTTTCTCTATGATATCTTGAACGCTAGAAAAATAGGTCACATTTGACGGAATGGATTTTTTATCGTCCAATATAGTTTTTGCCTGAATCCAAATATTCTGATCAGGACAAGCTTCATTGAGAATTTTTATGTGAGAATGAATGATGCTTTGATCTCTCGTTTCGAAAAGAGCCTCAATAAGCAATGTGGGATTCACATTTTGGCATACATATTTTAAATCGTCCAACATGAGAGGTTGCCCAAAGTAATAAACTTTTACGTCTCTTTTTCTGAGCAAATAATTATAATAAATCAATTCCATCTCTTTTTCGCGGTAATCCAACGTAAACAATACGCAACTCTCTTTACCATTGGGTTGCGGAAGTTGATCGGTGGCGGCAATGATTTTTTGAGCAATCACATAGCGGGCAAAATAGAATTGCGAAAAAGCAATAACGCCCGAACGATAGAGATAATATAAATTTTCCGTAAAAGGAGCTATTACATTTTTAAAACTCTTTTCTATGCCGTATTTCAACAATTGATTATTCAATTGCCTTTCCATCAATGCATTATCGTATATCAAAATAGCTTGCATCATATTATTGATATCTCCTTCGTCGGTCAACGAAGGTTTTACCATCAACGACAGCGTCAATCGCGCTAATTCCTGGTCGTCTAATTTAGACAAATAAGATATTTTATAACCCAATTGGTTTAAACTGGCAATATTGATTAGCCTTTTCATGTCGGCGTCCGTATAAAAACGGATATTTGTATCGGTTCTGTTCGGAGTGACCGTATCATATCTTTTTTCCCACATACGAATTGTATGCGCTTTGATGCCTGTCATCCGTTCTATATCTTTAATTGAATATTTTTTCATTATTTTGAAGATTCTATTCCTATTAGTTAAACAAATTTGCGACTTAATTATTTGCCGACTTTAGCCATTTTTTGCAAAAATAGATATTTTTTCGTTTATCTGCATAAAATATTATATAAAATAAGAGACAATATATATTTTTAACTTCTATTTAGTATTTTTTATTTATTTTTAATGATTGAGATTGAGCTACTTTTCGCTAAACAAAATCAGAAAAGTATCAACTAACATTATTACTTTTTAAATATATTTAAGACCTTTTATTTATTAAATTTGAACAAACAAATAACATAATTGTTCACCCGAAATAAAAGATATTCTAATTTGGAGAAAATTCCATTTTTTTTCGATTAAAAAAAGAGATTTACCTATATCTAAAATTCGAGAAAAAAGGCATCAATACCATTCAAAGAATAATTGACGGATTAAAGAATGCGATACTTGTCATTTGCAATTTTCTTGCTTTCTCATCTCTCCCCTACCCTTCTTTTGAAATCAGTCGTCGCTCATAATTCACAACAAGTCGCATATCTGGCCGCATGTATACGCGTTCCATGAACTATTTCCTTAAAGAAGATATCATTTTTTTGGGCGTCGGTTTGAAAATTCCTTTCTGAGCGTTTCTGACCTCCTCGACGGTATAAAATGATCCGGGAAGCGTTTTTTCGAGATTTTCAAGAATATTTTGCAGATGTTTTCTGTCGATAATGGAAAAGATAATTCTTAACGCTCCCTTGCGGCCTTCGGCATTCATAATCGTGTAACCGTGATTATTTTCATCCAAATATTGCAAATATTCCGAAAAATCGCGCGTAGGAAATACCCTGACAACCATTGTGCCAATGGAAAGACGTTCTTCCAAAACAATTCCTACATAATTTCCAATGGAATATCCGATCGCCCAAGCAATAAACGTGATCCAATTATCTACAAAATTCATAATTTGACTAATGGCTAAGAGCCAAACCAAAGATTCGAAAAAGGCCAATATCGGAGCAATATTACGGTATCCTTTGGATACAAAGATCAGACGAATCGTTCCGATGGTTTGATCGGTAATTCTTGCCAAACATATCAATAACGGGAGAACAAGCCATTGAAACAACATTGAATCAATGGCGATATTTTTCAGAAATTCCATTGCTGTTTTTTTTGATCATTGTCATAAAGTAGCGTTACACAACATCCTCTTCAATACGCAGATGCCGGATAATAAAATCTTGTCGCGCAGGCGTATTATCGCCCATATAAAATTTTATCATCTCTTTGACGGAATCGTCTTTTTTGATCTTAACAGGATCGAGCCGCATATTCTCCACGCTGATAAAATCCTTAAATTCATCGGGCGAAATCTCTCCAAGTCCTTTAAAACGAGTAATTTCCGGATTAAGCTTTAGTTTTTCAATAGCATCGTTCCGTTCTTCATCCGAATAGCAATAGATCGTTTCTTTTTTATTCCTAACTCTAAAAAGCGGCGTTTGTAGAATATATAAGTGGTCGTGACTGATAATATCGGGAAAATGAAGTAAAAACATGGTCACCAACAACAGGCGAATATGCATTCCGTCGTCGTCGGCGTCAGTGGCGATGATCACCTTATTATATCGAAGATTTTCTATGCCGTCTTCCACATTTAAAGCGGCGCAAAGGAGATTAAATTCTTCATTTGAAAAGACCTTGCTCTTGCTCTCTTTAAAGCTGTTGATCGGTTTTCCTTTGAGGCTAAAAACGGCTTGAATATTGACATTTCGTGATTTTGTAATAGAACCGCTTGCAGAATCTCCCTCGGTAATAAATATCATGGTTTCGTTGGCAAGAGTATGCTGAGAATTGTAATGCACGCGGCAATCGCGCAATTTGCTATTATGCAAACTCGCTTTTTTTATAATATTGCGCGTTTTTTTCTGAATATCGGATATGGCTTTGCGTTCTTTCTCGGATTCGCTAATTTTTTTCTGTAAAATATCCGCCGTTTCATGATTTTTATGAAGATAATTATCTACTTCTTTTTTTACAAAATCTCCGATAAACTTGGTTATGGTGACTCCGTTTTCGCTCATGTCTTTAGAACCCAGTTTTATTTTCGTCTGAGATTCAAAGATCGGATTTTCAACGCTGATGGCAATCGCCGCTATGATCCCGTTGCGAACGTCCGATATTTCGAAATTCTTATTATAAAATTCCTTGATGGTTCTAGCTAAAGCTTCTCGATAAGCGCTTTGATGCGTCCCTCCTTGAGAGGTATATTGTCCATTTACATAAGAATAAAAATCCTCGCCGTTTTGATCGGCATGAGTAAAGGCAATTTCAATGTCGGCGCCTTTGAGATGAACGATCGGATAAAGATTGTCGGAAGTGAGCTTTTCATTAAGAAGATCAGATAATCCGTTCTTGGAAAAGAATTTTTTACCGTTATAAACGATGGTTAATCCGGTATTGAGATAAGCGTAATTACGCAACATATTCTCAATATATTCTTCCCTAAAAACGTAGTTGGTAAAAATAGCATTATCAGGCAAAAAGCGGATCAAAGTTCCCGAAGATTCCGTCGAAGACAACGGGCCGTTTTCTTCTATTAACTTTCCGGCTTCAAATTTCGCGCTGTATTCTTGATTATCGCGGATGCTTTTTACGACGAAAGAAGATGAAAGTGCATTAACGGCTTTAGAGCCGACGCCGTTCAATCCGACAGATTTATTAAACGCCTTTGATTCGTCAAATTTTCCGCTCGTGTTCATGATTGAAACCGAATCCAGCATTTTCTTGAAAGGAATGCCGCGACCATAATCTCGAACAGATACGTATCCGTTTTCAATGACGACTTCAATAGTTTTTCCCGATCCCATTCGAAACTCGTCGATACTATTATCAAGCACTTCTTTCAACAATACATAAATTCCGTCGTCGGCATGAGAGCCGTCGCCAAGCTTACCGATATACATTCCCGGACGATGACGCACATGCTCCAAACCTTCCAAAGTCTTGATATCGTCTTCGGTATAAGCTATTTGATAATCAGATAAGTTTCTTTCCATATTCTTCAAAACAAGCATGCAAAGGTATATTTTTAATATCTTTTATAGAAGACTAAAGAGGTGTTTTTATAAAAAAAAGCATGAAAGTTATTAACACAATAATTTTATGCATTAAAATCTCGACTTATATACCAACACGAGTTTTACGGGTTATTTTCGACCTCTATTCCGCATACTTACTTGCTTTAAAAATTTACATTTTTGATAAGATGTATAAAAGATATTAAAAATGCCCTTATCTATCGCAAACAATATTTATCTTTGCGCGTTGTATTAGATGAAAGTCTAATGATTTTAAATAAAGGTTGTTAAACAAAAAATGAATGAATTATGAAAGTTTCTACTAAAAAAATCATGCCGTCGCTAATAGCATTGTTAATAATGGTTTGCTTTTCGACGACAAGTTATGCACAAAACATGGTCTCAAATCCCGGATTTGAAGAATGGAGCGACGGCGCGCCCTCCGGGTGGATGGGAGAAAAGAGTAATATTGGAGCCAATAATGTCGTTCAATCGGACGACAGCCATACCGGATCGTATGCGTGTCAATTGATCAATACCGAATCGGCGCACAAACGTTTTACAACGAAGCCGGTAACCGTTGAAACGGGACAAATCTATACCATAACTTTCTACTTAAAAGGAAGCGGCGAGATTAGGACGGGATTGTATGACAACCGCACTGATGCAAGCGGCTATTTTTATAATGATTATGCCAAAGCTTCAGACAATTGGATTCAGGTTACTCAAGAAATTGAAGCTGCAAATTCTCTCTCTTCTGCAGAGTTTATTTTTTCTGTACGTAATAGTTCCGGTAGCAACATCTTAATTGACGACGTGACAATTACAAGCAACGGCGGCGCCCCTTCATTAATAGCTAATTTCAAAGCAGACCAAACGATTGCGCCCATTGGAACGATCATTAATTTTACCGATTTGTCAACAGGCGAACCCGTTCAGTGGAATTGGTCGATAACCGGCCCGCAAGATTTTGACTCAAACGAACAAAATCCATCTTTCACTTTTATGAAAACAGGCGCTTACGATGTAAAATTAGTCGTCTCGAATGAAGAGACCAGCGCAGAAAAAGAAGAACTCGGATATATAATAATAGGCGATTTTACTTTCTTTCAAAACTGGAATGATAAAGAGTGGAGAGGATGGAGCGAAGTAAGCGTAGAAGGCAATCAAAAATGGGAAATAATAGACAAATTCGGAATTGATGATTCTCCATGTATTCGTATGAGCGGATACGATCAAAGTCCTGTCGCTAATGAAGATTGGTTGCTTTCTCCCGAATTTACATTAGAAGCCGGAAATAAATCGATACTAAGCTTTTATAATGCGAAAGGTCATGAGGGACCTGATTTGGAAGCTTATTTTACAAACGATTATAACGGAGACGTAAAAGCTGCAAATTGGACAAAGATTGATTTTACGCTTTGTACGGGAGAATATACTTGGACTCATTCCGGAAATATTTCGCTCTCTCAATATTCAGGAACAAAATGCCGCATTGCATTTAAATATCTCTCAACAAATGACAAATCTTGTATTTGGGAAATAGACGATATTGTGATAACAAAAGATGATGGAACCGCTATCGACAATTCTGAAACGGTAGAATTTAATATTTATCCCAATCCTTCCATAGGGGCGTTTTTCATTGATACACAATGCGAATCAAATGTAAGAATATACTCTATCCAAGGCCATTTGATCAAAGAATGCTTCTTTACCGAAAAAACTCAAATTGACATGAGTGCGGAGGCAAAAGGGATTTATCTCGTACAAATCGTTACTAAAAACGGGATATCGACTGTAAAGAAAATAATTGTTCAATAATCTTTTTTGCAAACGACTAATGCTAAAATGGAGTTGTCTCAAAAGTTACCCATTCGCCCTTGAGAATTGAATATTTGAAATCAATCTCAGATAAGTATCCGAAAAAATAGCGTTAAAAAACTTTTGAGACAGCTTCAAATACCTAAAAATAAACGTAATAGTAAATGGAAGGCGGCATTCTTTTTAAATTCATCGGTCGGTAGTGAATTCAAATCGTATTACTCTTTGATATCGTATTCCTTAATTTTTCGATACAAAGTTCTTTCCGAAACGCCCAATTCTTTTGCGGCGGGCTTTCTTTTACCATTATGTCGTTTTAGCGCTTTTTCGATCAACTCTTTTTCTCTGTTTTTAAGCAAAAGCGGTTCCTCGATCGTCTCCGATTCTGCAAGAAAAGCGGCGTCGTCAAATTGTAAAGCGTCGTCCGTTTCATAATCTGTCGAAGGAATTATGACAAACTCTTGATTTTCAGGAATTGCCTGTATCGCTCTTGAAACAGGTTCTTTTCCTGCCAATTGTTGATTTTCGGAAGCCAATTCCGCGACAACGCGTTTCAAATCGGTAATATCTTTACGCATATCAAACAACACTTTATAAAGCAGGTCTCGCTCAGAAACGCCTGGCATATCGTCCCCTTTTCCGGAATAAAGAACCGGCAACTCGCGGGAAGGAGTCGGCGGAAGATATTTTTTCAACGTCTCAGCGGTAATTAACCGTTCCTGTTCAAGTATGGATATTTGTTCTGTGATATTTTTTAATTGACGGATATTACCCGTCCATGAATAATTTTTCAACATAAGCTGCGCTTTTTCATCTAATTTCACAGCGGGCATACGGTATTTTTCAGAAAAATCGATAGCAAATTTTCTGAATAACAATGGAATATCTTCTTTTCGTTCTCGTAACGACGGAACGTGGATCGGAACCGTATTTAAACGATAATATAAATCTTGACGAAATTTTCCCATCTGAACAGCTTCGGGAACGTTGACATTAGTTGCCGCTACAACGCGTACATTCGTTTTCTGAACTTTCGAAGATCCGACCTTCAAAAATTCGCCCGACTCTAAAACGCGTAATAAACGAACTTGAGTGGAGAGCGGAAGCTCGGCCACTTCGTCCAAAAATATCGTTCCGCCGTCGGCTACCTCAAAATAACCTTTTCTGGCTTCGTGCGCTCCCGTAAACGATCCTTTTTCATGTCCGAAAAGTTCGGAATCGATCGTCCCTTCCGGTATTGCGCCGCAGTTTACCGCGATATATTGTCCATGTTTACGCGTACTTAATTGATGAATGATCTTTGGAAAAACTTCTTTTCCTGCTCCGCTTTCTCCCGTAATTAATACGGAAAGGGACGTCGGAGCAACCTGCATTGCAATTTCAATCGCTCTATCCAATTCAGGAGCGTGTCCAATAATCTCAAACCGTCTTTTTATATCTTGTACATTCATCCTTTATAATTTTATATTTTTCAAACAACAAAGGTATAACAAATATACATAAAAGTCCTCATGTATACGCAGTCCGATAAAAATTGGGGCGCAAAACCAATCCCCATATAGTATTGTAAAATTACTTCAATTGAGTTATCCGTTTATTTTAAACTTTCTTTTTCCAAAGAA
This sequence comes from Bacteroidales bacterium, assembly GCA_031254805.1. Classification (GTDB taxonomy): domain Bacteria; phylum Bacteroidota; class Bacteroidia; order Bacteroidales; family WRLA01; genus WRLA01. Next base: position 36,081 of record JAIRTP010000078.1, on the reverse strand, counting down.
ATGGTTTTTAGTACTTCCTCGCCGATGCCTATTTTATATCCTTCCGTATCATAAAGAATTCCGCCGTTTGTAGAGAGATAAATTGTCATCGGAAAATTATTTTTAAAATCCAACTGCAATACATCCGAAACATTATTCAATAATGTGCGTTCATGATCGATTCCCCATACAATTTGTTTCGGTAAATCTTTGAAAACAGAAGCGTCGAAAACGCCGCTCAATTTATCTTCCGGCGTCATGATCAAAATACCGCCTCCCCACGCTTCCAACGCTTTCTTTTGAGCGGGCATATCTTGTAAAAGATGTTTCGACGGTTCCTTGCCGGGATCTATAAAACACAACATCAATCCTTTTCCATTGTCAAGATTTTTCAACGATTTTTTACTTCCATCTTCCAAAACCACGACGCTGTTCATGTCGATACTTCCGCGCACTACTAATTTTCCAACTACTTCCGGTAATTTGATGGTAATAATTTGCGATTTTTCTGATCTTATTTCAAAATATTCGACGCTAATTGTTACTGAACCGTCATTTGCGCGGCTTCCTGCCATCAATCTGTAATAGCCCTCGTCCAAATCAAGCCGATAAGGAAACTTTGCTACGGCGGGATCGTTTTCGTAATCCAGCGTTTGAAAATCGCCGTCTTTAAAAAATGCCAATGTATAATGGATATAATAATCCGGATTAATTATATTGGATGGATCGTTAAATATGGTCAACGATGCTTTAGGTTGCGTTACAGTTTCATTGTCCGCAGTTTCAAATACGACGTCGATCCATGCGCCGTTTTCATAATATTGCGGTTTTCCTGTCGCCGTTTCGATGCGTGCAGGAATGTTCAAACTTCTGCAAACAGCTACAAAGAAAATATTGCGGGAACGGCGATCTGCAATTTTTAACTCATAAACGCCCTGCGGAGTAAGTGAACAATTATAATAATTTTCCGCATCGTTTATTTGGATATTTTCTTTGACATATTTGATAATAGATTGAATATCATGTCGTTCTCCTGCAATTTCTTTAGCGATGGCGCTTTGTCGGAAAAAGCTGCGCCACGGCTTGATCGATTCCAACAATATTCTTGGGGACAATATATATTTTACAATAATATCGTCAGGCAGTTGAGCGTCGACTTCGAGCGTTTCCTTTTTGCGTAAATGATCGCTCAAATACTCTGTCGGCGTATCGCGCAAATCTTTCTCCAATAAAGATCCTAAAAATGGAAACAAGTAAGGATTATCCTTATGGGCCTGGATGAAATGAGCAATTTCGCGCCAATTTCCCTGCGCCATTTCCAAAAATTTCCATGTATTTTCTCCTTCCAGATGTAAACTTGCCGAAAAGTCAAAAGCAAACGCTTTACCTGCAAAAGTACTCATGTAAGCATTTCGGATAGAATCTTCTTCAAGTAAACGAAGATTGTTAACGGCTACCTTATCGGGATCTAACTCTTGAATTCGCTGTTCGACAGGAGGTTCCATCGTGAATATTTCCTGATACACAACATTGGGCGTCCGATCTAAAACAACTGTAACCAATTCGTCGTTCTTTGTGGATTTTATATATCCATAAAGATCGGCTTTATTTGCCCATATCATTAAATCTCCCATTCCTGAAATTAGCGAAGTTTCTCCTTCCGCATTGGTTTTTGTTCTGGTGATCGGATACAATTCGGCATAATTATATACTTTAAATTGCACGTCGGCGCCATCTACCGGATTTCCTTGCTGATCGATCACTTTTACATTTACTTTGCGCGTGGGCGCATAATTTTCCAACAAATTAATAATAGAATATAAAGGCGTCTCTTTATTTTTCTCCTCAGGGCCGTTATATAATCCGAAAACATTGGTATGCACCATCATAGCGCGTTTTGCCGGTGCAGTGAACCAAGCTGCGTCCAATTCCGCTTCCGGCTCGCAAGCTCCCAAATAGCGCCAATTTCCATCAATCCAGACTTCTACCCAAGCGTGATTGTCATTGGTATGAACCCAACGCGGCGTATAACATTGACGCGCTGGAATGCCGACCGCACGAAGCGCAGTTACTGTAAAGGTAGATTCTTCGCCGCAACGTCCCCAAGAGGTTTTCACTAACGCTAACGGCGCAGAAGTTCTCCCATCGGTAGCGCGATAAGTGACTTTTTCATGACACCAATGATTGACTTCCAAGGCAGCTTCCATCATTGAAAGATCTTTCACGCGATCTCTTAATTCTCCAAAAAATGCCAAACGAGCCGTGTCTAAATATTCATTATTCACCCTGTAAACCAAAACAAAATGCCTGAAAATATCTTCCGGAATGGTTTGCCCCCAAGAAAAATAATCTCGGGCGGCAAATGCGGCTTCAACTTGTTTCAAGAAAAATTCTCCGTCGTAATCTGCTAAATCAGATAACGGCATATATGCATAAAGAAATTCCAAAGCTTCTCTTTGTTCCAGACCGAGGCTGCTTTTTTCAAAAACGGAAAACAAGGCTTCGCTTCTATGCCGCGCTTCATTTTGTCTTTTTAAAAACTGATTGTGAACTTGTTGGCGATACGTCGCATCTTTTAAAAAATGTTGCTTCTTGTCTTTCTCGTTATTACAAGAAATTACTACAAAAGCTAGCAAAAACGTGATTCCGATAATTTTAAGAATTTGTTTCATGATTTCTACTTGGTTTCTACGGTTAGTTATTAAATTTCTCAATAATATCGATCATTTCCCTTACTTTGAAATAATCTGTTCGCATAATTCCATATTCCTTTTCCGGATGAGAGAGAAAGGGATTATGATAGGTCATATTGCTCGGATAGCGACTTCGGAATGTTCCGTGCAATTCTTTCACTCCGGTATTTTGAATCAATGCTTCCGCGTTTTCGGGCATAATTCCCGCTCCCGGCATGATTGAGATTCGTTGACCGGCTTGTTCGACAAGCGATCTTATAATATGTGTTCCTTCAACGGCGCTGTTTCTACTTCCCGACGTTAAAATACGTTCGCAACCTAATTCAACAATATCCTCCAATCCCTGAAAGAAATCTGAACAACGATCGAAAGCGCGATGAAACGTAACGCCCATTTTGTAAGAATGAGCTATGCGTATTAATTCTTTGCAACGTTTTGTGTCAACCGTTCCGTCGGCATTCAGAATTCCGATAACGACGCCGTCGCATTTTATACGTCCGCAAAATTCAATTTCCGCCCGCATCATCTCAAACTCCATGTCGTCGTAAAGAAAATCTCCTCCTCGAGGACGTATCAAAACGTACAATTTTATATGTAAAAGTTTTCTGGCCGTCTCTATTTGCGCATAAGAGGGCGTAATTCCGCCGTCCGAGAGAGCATTGCAATACTCTATGCGATATGCTCCCGCCGACTGAGCAATGAGCGCAGAATCAATAGAGTCGGCGCAAACTTCTAATAACATTCTATTCTCCTCCATGATGCAAAGATTGTATTGACAAAAGTAAAACTTTTTAAGTAAAATTCAGATATTTCGCATAAATTTGCAGCGTTAAAAAATATAATAATATGCAACGTATCTTATCTATTTCAGTAATAGCCGTATTCGTACTGTTTTGCGGCTGCAAAAATGAAAATGTAAAAAAAATGGATGAAAATCAAACAAAAGAGTGGAAGCAAATTAATCCCGAAGAAATTAGCGATAACAGTATAGCTCTTTTTCACGATGTTTGGGCAATTATCACCGCAGGCGAAGCGGATGATTTTAACATGATGACGGCAAGCTGGGGAATGCTTGGAACATTATGGGAAAGACCGACCGCCTTCTGTTTTGTGCGCCCTCAACGGCATACTTTTAATTTTACCGAAAAAGAAGATACTTTTACGCTCTCCTTTTTCGATGAAAAATATCGCGATCAATTGCAATATTTAGGAACTGTTTCCGGACGCGACGAGGATAAATTAAAAGGATCCGGTTTTACAAAAAAAATATTGCCTTCCGGAAATATTTCGTATGAAGAAGCGCGCCTGATCATTGAATGTAAAAAGATCTATGTCGACTTTTTCAAAGAAGAAAATTTCTTGGACGCGAGTATTCCAGCCAAAATATATGCCGAAAAAGATTTTCATCGAATCTATATTGGAGTTATTACAAACGTTTGGGAAAAAAAATAATCACATTACGCTCCATGGGACATAAAGCAGGGAGATGAACTACAATTTTTATCAAAATCCTTATCAAAGAAATTCGCTTGGAAGTAACTTTAAAGCGTTTTTCCAGTCTGGCTCAACGCTTTCCATACTCATTATCATTAACGTTGCAATATGGTTGATGATAACCATTATCACGCTTGTTTCTTGGCTGTTCAATGTTCAGCAAGAATATGTGCATTTGGCGGCGATCAATATTTTAGGCGTTTCCGCTTATTTTCCGACGCTCATTGCACGTCCGTGGACTCTGATTACTTACATGTTTTCTCATCTCGACTTACTGCATATTTTATTTAATATGTTGTGGTTGTTTTGGTTTGGAAAAATATTTTTAGAGTTTCTTAGTCAGAAAAAATTACTTTCAATTTATCTTTGGGGTGGAATTTTCGGGGCTTTTTTATATGTTTTATCGTATAATATTTTTCCGGTATTTTTATTATCGCTTGAGGGTTCGCGCACTTTAGGCGCTTCCGCCGCCGTAATGGCTATTGTTGCGGCCATTTCATTCTATGCGCCGAATTACAGAATGTTTTTCGGAAGAGTGCGATTGATCTATTTCGCGTTAATCTATTTGTTTATCGACCTTATTTCAATACCGCATGGAAACCCCGGAGGCCATATCTCGCATTTAGGAGGCGCCTTGTTCGGAATATTATATGCTTGGAATTTACGGAAAGGCTTTTTTACATTTTCCGCCATTTCTCGTTTTTTCAAAAATATTTTTCAAAAAAAGAGAAATAATGCACAGCGACAACGTCCGTTAAATGATGAAATGTACAATCTTAAAAAGAAAGAGGAACAAGACGAAATAAATCGGATTTTGGATAAAATATCAAAACACGGCTACGATGCGCTTTCCAAGAGAGAAAAAGAGACTTTATTTAAGCGACAAAATTAGGAGTTCTTATTTCTTCAGATAATAAAATTGCCAGCGATACTGTAGATTTCATGTTTTCTTGTTATTGCAACAAATAATTAAGTAAATTTGCATCTGTTTGTCGGTCGATCATAATTAAAAAAGTCATGAAACGAAAAAAAAACAAACCTGTACAATTTGTTCAGATCTCGTTTAAATTGAGTAAGCAACAAAAACGTGCATTGAATCAATTTTGTAAACATCACGGCATTAGTCCCATTAAGTTAATCAAAAGATCTATTGATCGATACACCAGCTATGTACCCGAAAAAAACGCTAAACCTTATGTTCATCCGAAACAATTAGATATTTTTGACACTTTGTCGGAGTAATAAAAACGGATTTGCTATATCCTTTTTAATTTTGTCATTTTTATTGAACAAATGCGTTCTATTTTTGTCTATGTAGAAAAAGATTAATTATGTATAAAAAAGATTAAATAACAAATTAAAAAATAAAAAAATGAAAGTAAAGGATTTTATCGGTTTAGCATTAGTCTCCATATTGGTATTCGGCGCATGCCAATCAAAGGAGAAAAAGCAAAATTTAGACGCTAAAACTCTAAAAGGAGTATATGTCGGAGTAATGCCGTGCGCAGATTGCGAGGGAATTTCTACTGCTTTAAAATTGAATGAAGATATGACTTATCTACTTCAAACTACTTATCAAGGTAAAGGCATTGAAATTTTTCAAGAATTCGGAAAGTATACCATCGACGGCAAAAAAAGAGAAATTACTTTAGAAAACATTACCGATAGACCGTCCAAATATCTCTATGAAAATCATAATTTAGTTCAATTGGATATGAATGGGAAAAAGATCTCAGGCGTTTTGGCTCTCAATTATATTCTTTTGAAAAAAGAGTTTGACGGCATATCGAACAGACGTTGGAAATTAACCGAACTATCGGGAAAAGCCATTACAGACAATAAAGCGTTCATCACAATCGACACAAAAGAAGGCCGCGCCTTTGGCAACGGAGGGTGCAATAATTTTACCGCGGCTTATGAATTGGACGAAGCTACCGGACGCCTTCGTTTTTCAAAAATAGCTACTACTCAAATGGCTTGTATCGACATGGAAACAGAAACCGCTTTCTTGGAAATATTAGAAAATATAGACAATTACAGTATGAACGGTGAAAAAATGACGCTCAACAAAGCAAAAATGGCTCCGTTAGCCGTTTTTGAAGCCGTTTATGTAGAATAAATCAATATAAGAAATTATTTCAAAAACAGGCCGTCCGATCTTTGACGGCCTGTTTTTTATCTATTCATTCAGAAATTAAAAAGTCTATAAATCAGAAAGTTGAATTTATTCGCATCGTAATATGATTTCGACGAGATGCTAATATAAAAGTATCGTATCAATAGCGTTAAAAACTTCAAAATCTTTTCTTTTTTCTCTACCGGATGCATCTACATATTTGATAACGTATGGCTTTTCTCTCTCTAAAATAAAGTGAAGGAGATCGTTCATGTCTCTTTTATAATCCGGAGAATAGCCGCTTGCCACAATTTTATTATCCTCAAAAATATCGACTTTGCTTGAAATTCGGTTAGAACTTGTTACGACTTTCGCATTTTCATTTAATACCCATATTTTTACCATGGATTCATTCTTCCCGATTTTTCTATCGGTTTTTTCAGCTTCCAAAAGTTTGATATAACGATCTGATACATTCGTAGCGTAAACCCATGAAATTGTACTGTCCCAAGCCAATGGAAAAGAAATTCCCGTCGGGCGAAAAGAAGCCGCGTAAATTGCTTTTTTTCTACTGTTCGGATCGCATTGTCCCGCTTTCTCAATAACCCAACTTGTATCCAACCCTTTCGGATCGGGATAATATTCCGTCATGCGCCAATCTCCGTCAATCCAAACTTCAACCCAGTTATGATTTCCGCTTTCGTCGTACCATAAAGGCGCGCCTGCAATTCGAGCGGGAATTCCTACGGAACGAAAAGCGTCAACCAATAAAATTGATAAGCCTGAACATGATGCAATGCCTATTTCCAAAGATTCATAAGGACTTTGATTTGCCTTTTTTCGTTTGGCGCTATATTCAACGCCCAACTCTCCGCGAACATTATTATTGATTTTTTGAATGGCTGATGCAATATCGTCTGAATTTGATACATATTTTGAAAATCGTTCAAAAAAGTCTCCTCGCCAATTATCCCGCCTTTCATCCAAACAGTAATATGGCAACACATAATTGAGAAAAATTGAATCGGGCGCCGACTGAGCCCAAGAATAAAATTCTTTTGCCAAATAGGCATAATGGCAATTGTCCAACAATAACTCGGCCGATATATGCTTCAAATCAATTTGCGGCATATAAGAGATTAAAAAAGCCATTCCTTCTTTCTCATCCGACGGAGCGCATTGCAACACTTTTTGAAGTTCCGCCTTATTGTCGCCTGATTTTTCAAATGCATTCGTTAATAAATTTCGGTATTCTCTCGGAATATCGGAAAATTGGTTTTTACAAGAAAAACTTAAAAAGAAAAACGTTATGACGAATAATAAAGTTGATTTCTTCATAAAACTTGTTTTTGAATGCAAAAATAGAAAGATTTCGTCAATAAATAAACAAAATGAGCAGTGGAAAAAGATTTTATCCCAAAATGTCCATTTCAACATTAATTCATAAAGAATGTAATTTTAAAAGCAAGAATTAGCCAAGCGAGGACAACCGATTGATAATGTGCGGGTAAGTCTTTTATTTTATTTTTCTTTGATGACAGTAAAAGCCATCAATAGCCAAAGGTAAGACAAAGCTCAATTACCATATCATTACCTGAGGCAAAAACGCAACAAGACTATAAGTCGCTACTTGTCTGTTATTTGTGTTATTATGTATAACCTCTTATAGCTCAAAGTAAGCTAATTTTGTAACATAAACTTTGAGACAATGAGAAGCACTTTTAAAATCCTTTTTATCTAAAGAAAAACAGTCCAAAACCTGATGGAACAGTTCCTTTGATGGGAAGAATCACCATTGACGGCACAATTTCACAATTTAGCTGTAAAATGAATGTTCCGCCCAACCTTTGGGACACCAAAGCAGCAGGCAGGCTGACAGGCAAAAGCACATTAGCCGTAAAAACGAATATCACATTGAATAAAATCCGCGTGGATATTAACCGCCATTATCAGGAAGTAATGCAAACAGACGGTTTTGTTACGGCTGGTAAGGTTAAAAACGCTTATCTCGGATTAGGCGTAAAGCAAGACACTTTCTTAGCTCTCTTTGAAAAACACAATCAAGAGTTTTCCCGAAAGGTCGGATATAATAGGGCACAAGGTACATATTCCAAGTATTGCACTCTGTATAAACACATGAAAAGCTATATCAAGCAGGAGTATAAACGAGACGATATATTTCTGAAAGAATTGAATCTTGCTTTTATCAATGGCCTTGAGCATTATTTGAGAACCGAAAGAGAATGTTCCACCAATACAATATGGATGTACATGATAGGCGTTAAGCATATTGTTGCTATTGCCCGCAATTCGGGAAAATTAGCTATTAATCCATTTGCAGGCTATTTGATAAGTCCCGAAGTCAAAGATAGAGGATTTCTTAATAAAGAGGAACTAAACTCAATTGTCAATGCCAAAATGAAGAATGCCCAATACGAATTGATAAGGGATTTGTTCGTATTTTCGTGTTTTTGCGGGTTAAGTTACTCAGATGTAAAGAACCTGACAAGAGATAACCTGCAAACCTCTTTTGATGGTCATTTATGGATAATTACCCGCCGACAGAAAACAAATACCAATTCAAGTATGAAATTATTAGAAGTTCTTAAACGTATCATTGAAAAGTACGAAGGTTATACGAGAGATAACCGAGTTTTCCCTGTTCCGAGTAATAGCACATGTAATAAAATACTAAAAATATAGCTAAACAATGTGGAATTAAAACCCGCTTGACATATCATACTGCCAGACACACATTCGGAACTTTATTGACTGTCTCACAGGAAATTCCGATAGAAACGGTTAGCCGAATGATGGGGCATGCCAATATCAAAACGACTCAAATTTACGCCAAGATAACGAAAGAGAAAATCAGTCAAGATATGGAAATTCTTTCGCATAAGTTGGAAGCGTTTGAAAAACAGATTGCGGAAAGGATATAACAGTTATTCTCGACCATAACAAACGAATAGGATCTATATCCTATTCGTTTGTTAGTATATACCCTCGTCTTTTGATAGAATTAATTGATAGAGATGCATCGACTTCTAACATCTTCCGCAGATAGGTAATCTGAACATTCAGAGACAATGAATTTGAGTAACTATTACATCCCCAGACCTTATCCAAGATATAGTCTCGTTCGACAACGGAATTAAGGTTTTCTGCCAATATTCTTAAAATATCGGCTTGCCTTACCGACATCTTTTGAGTGACTGTATCCAACTCCAATGTACACGTTGAATAATTAAAGACAGCTTTTCCCAGTTGATATATTCGCTTTTCATCAATACTTACATTAGCCAATCTTTCTTTCATTTTAGCAATCAACTCCTCTGGATAGAACGGTTTGGGGATATAGTCATTGCCCTTTAGGTTAAACCCATGCAGGCGGTCGGATATTTCCGTGCGGTCTGTTAGGAAGAATATGATGACATTTGTATTTGTATTGCGGATTTTTTGAGCGAGCTCAAAACCATTCATTTCAGGCATATTGATATCCAACAACACCAGATCAGGCTTTAGTGACTGAAACAACTCCCAAGCTACTTGGCCGTTGTTCGCATAAGTAACCGCATAACCCTCTGCTTCGATGAATTTTTTTAGTAGCATCGAGTTTTTGAGGTCATCATCGACCAGCAGAATTTTATGTTGTTTCATTGTTGTTTGGGTATTTCGATAATAAAGCGGCTGCCCTCACCTGTTTTACTCTCCGCAAAGATCTTTCCTCCATGAGCTTCGATTAACAATTTCACATAACTCAGCCCCAATCCGATACCCAATATTCCTTTGTCAGTAACATCTGCACCTCTAAAGTATGGTTCGAACAGGTGAGGTAATTCTGAAGGAGCAACACCTAAACCATTGTCAGATACCTCAATTCTATATCGATTATCTACCGAGTAACAATTTGCAGTTATAAAAACATCTGTTATTGAGTACTTTATGGCATTCTCTAACAAATTACAAATCACGTTATTGATGTGCATTCTGTCTGCCGTAATTGTGGCGGTATCATCATCAAGGCGAACATTAACAGACACTTCTCGGTCGGCCGGAAAATTTTGCCTGCCGATACTCTCTTCGATTAACTCCTTTATGCTGAAGGTCGAAACGTTCAGAGGGATCTTCTCCATTTCGCCACAAGTCAAATCCCGTAGTTTAGAGAAATAGGACGAGAGGTTATCCAATTCATCCTGAGCGTTGCGTATCACCTCCTCTTTCATCGCTACGTCTTGCATCATTCGATCATTTTTCATAAACGAAACAGACATTTTCAGTGCAGAGAGAGGGCGTTTGAGTTCATGCGCCATAGTCTTTATAAAATCTTTTCTTAGCTCCTCGATTCTATGCTGTTTACGTATCGTTCTGATCTGATATAACAGACAAAATAGAAGCAAAGCCGAGAGAATGGCCGAACAAACGAGCGAGACTAACATTCTGCCGAGTATTGGCATTGTTCTCAATTCACAGACTATACTCAGTTGCTCTTTTTGCAAAATATCGACAGGATATCTTACTTCTGCTGTAGGATTTATTAAAGAGGTATGCTTAATTAAGATGGGACTCCATGTTATTGAATCTAAGACTTCAATCGTCATCGTTTTTAATCGCAACTCAGATGCCAGTAACGAATCAAAACGCTCGATATTGAAAGGACTTAGTCTGTTTGTAATGAAACGATTGATAGCGTCATGAACATCGAATCTGTTATCCGAATCGCTGATAACAAAGGTTTGTTTCTCAACTCCGACACCTAAACTCGATAGCGAGTCAGTCTCTTGCAGCGACAGGGCTGTCGTTACCTGTCGTTTGTCAATTATATAGGCATCGATACTCCATTCGGTATACGAAGGTCTATTAGTACCGATTCCTTGCTCTACTTTCATCTGCCATTGAGTAATAATTTGCATGTTCTCATCAGAGGATTCGCTACGCCGCTCTCTGTCCGTCTCTATGGTTTTTAAAATCGTCTGGTACAACTCCTCCTCATATTGATCGAGCGTGTAAACATATTGATTGTATAGCCAATATGCCTGAATCGAGATCAATCCAAGTATAGTAATGACCGTAAGACGGTAAATTATTTTAATTCGTTTTTCCATCTATTTTATTCGATATGACGCAAATTTATAAAATCTATTGTCCCGACAGTCGCTTTTGTCAAAAGAAACCTTCACACAGTAATAATTTAGTAATATTCACATAATGTTTCGATAATAGCAAGTTGCTAATCAAGGAGTGTGTTTGCTGTAACTTTGCTGTAAGTATTACTTAAAACAATATAGAAAATGAATCGAAAAAAAACAGGAGCGCTGATTACAGCTTTATTACTTCAATTAATGACTTTGACGACCTATGCTCAACAAAATTCTTGCGACAAGACACTTCAGGAGAGTTTACAGCAAGCAGCCGATCTGCTGAACAAGCCCGAATCAAAAGCCTTATGGGGCATATTTCTGAATGCCCCGATAATCATCATTGACCACATGACTAATAAGATGTTTTTCACATCCATTGAGGACGGAGTAGTGCGCCCATTAAAAGAAGAGACATGGAATAATCAGATCCCATTAGCGAACAGTATTTTTGAGCATAAAGGGACGAAATATGTTACCATTGTTCATGCTGCTTTGATGGGCGTTCCATGCGAACATCGGATAAATTTGCTGAGCCACGAGATATTCCACCTGCATCAGGAGGCTCTTGGTCTGAAGAGTGAAATGTCTCACAATTTTCACATGGATGAGGTTCAGGGTCGGGCGCTGCTTCAGATCGAAATGAAGCTGCTGCAACAAGCCTTAGACGCAGATGCCGGCAGCTTATACGATGCACTGTACATTCGCGTTTATCGACAACAGCTGTTTCCGAATAACAACGAAGATATGTATGAACTGAATGAAGGGTTGGCAGAATATACCGGAGATAAATTGTCAATGCCTGATATGCATGAGTATTTGAAAAAGCGATTGAATTATAACATATCTCAAGGTTATGCAAACGCTTTCGGATACATAACGGGAACTTCTTATGCTATGATATTGGATGATATTTTTCCGCAATGGCGCTATGACAAAGAGTTGGGCAAAGGGCTGGTCTATTTGATACAAAAAGCCGATTCCCGCTACAAAATTGAAATCGAGACTGATTATTTAGACCAACTGCTTGCCAAGTATGATTACAAAGAGATACTCGAAATAGAGGAAAAAGAGCTGAACTCTTTCGGAAACATCGATAATTTCAAGAGTTTATTAAATGCTGGCACTCCTAAGCTAATAATAAGAAATGAAAAAATAAATTTCATGTATAATCCCAATGATCGGGTTGTGTCGCTAGGCGATGCTGTACTGCTTCGTAATGTAACTGTTATGGGTGAATGGGGGCAGATAACTGCAAAAAGCGGAATTGTTCGTCTGAATAATTGCTCAGCCTTTTATCTTCTTCCACCAACAAACATAACGCAAGATACTGTACAAGGTGACGATTACGAGATTAAACTCAATCAGGGATGGGAGGTTCTCAAAGAGAATGAAACCTATCGAATAGTTAGGCAATAATCATATTCCTTAAACCTACTTATTAGTGTAGATTATATTAACCAAATTGAAATATATTACGCCTATGGACTAAGTTCGGAAAAACAAAGCCACTAAAAAAATCAAAGTAAACATGACGACTTCTTATTGACAATGATACTTTTAATTAACTTGTAAAAAGAATCGCTCATGGATTATTTATCACAATCGAAGTTGTTCAGATTATTTTCTGACACTTCACTAGAGGCTACAAACGAAGAAATGCAACATGCCTATGGAAAGTTTATCGCACATATAGACACTATCAGCCAAGTCGGAAATGATTACACAACCATTATCAGAAAGCTGAATATTACTCGTATCGAGTTGGTATCTCTATTGAAGCTATTTCAGTACGAGCAGGAAAAAAATGCGCATAAACTTCGCCACATAGACAAAGCATTATCTTATGTTGATTTCGAACTATCGCTTATCCATCGAAGGATTGAGCATCCTGAACATCTCCAACAATCCGAACAACCTACATTTGAATCCGAATTATACATAATCCCCAAGTCAAGAGACTTGGGGATTATTGCATTAGCGGAAATTGTAGTTGCCCTTTTCTTTTCTAAGAAAAAAAATGTTGATTTTCGACGAATTAATGCGCGATATTTTACTTATTATAAGAAAATTACAAATGCGATTTTCTAATGGCATCCATTAGAAAATCTGGAATTATAAATGTTTATTATCAACCAATTATATTCTAATGGACATTTTGGGTTTATATGAATAAGAAAGTTGGTTTTTTATTACTTGTTTTGTCGCTGAATGCGTTTTTTCTCATACGGAAGCATAAGATCCAAAAAGATAAACGACGGCGTATGTCTTTCCTGACAATATTCAAGAAAGCGTCATCGAACTTAAAGCATAAAAATAATTGTAAATGAACGATTTATATATTTTTTTCATAAACTTTGTTACAGTAAATTGAGACATAAGACATTCATCAATAATATCATACATGGTTTTAGGTTTTTAGAAAACGTATTACTCTCCCGAATAAGACGTTTTTCTTTTTTAAGCTGCAAAAGGCTCGTGAAAATTAAAGTCTTAGGATGCAAAAATTGGATTGAGTGATTTTGATCTGCATATTCGGCTAAGCGCATTGATTTCTAAAGAATATCTTATTCATTCTCAATCTCTTCAAAATCGATATATTCCCCAAAATTATTCGGCACTTCAGAACGTTCTTCTCCGTGCGATATAACTGTCGTTTTTTCATCTTTATATGCTACGTTCCCTCTTCTGGATCGTTTCTTATTTGCAGTGTTTTCGGTTGTATTATATTTAGGAGTCGTCCTTCTAATGAAGATATTTAAAATAGCTCTGGCTATCAGGAAGAATACAATTGCAAAAAGTATGAGAGTCAATAAAAAATCCATTGTTTTTACGTTTAGAATGAAACTGCTAATTTGAGGTTAATTTGCCGAGGAGTCAATTTATTGGGAACGCCATGAATACGTCCATTAACGTCTTGTACCCATGTATAGGATATTACATTGCTGAAATTGAGCAAGTTAAATACTTCCAATGATATCCACATCGATTTGAAGAAGCGCAAAGGATTTTTCTCTTTAAATTGCGTTTTTTCTCCGATCAATTGCTTGGACAATCCGATATCGACGCGTTTATAACCGGGCATTCTGAAAGGATATCCTTCATCAAGCCGAGTCATAGGAGCGGCAACGGGAAGACCTGTACCGAACACAAAATTCAAATAAATTTGCCAAGAAGGAAGTCCCGGAATATAATCTTGAAAATAGATATTCACATTAAATCTTTGGTCGGTTGGACGCGGCATGTATCCGGTGAGAACTTCTTCTCCATCAACAAAGTAATTTTTCACAATCCTTTGCTCGGTCGACATGAGCGAAAGAGAGAGCCAACTCTCTGTTCCCGGCACAAACGCTCCGTGAAGTTTGAAATCTATTCCCGTCGTATAACCTTGCGCCATATTATTTCCGAGATAACGAATGTTCAAATTATCAATAACATAGGGAATGAGATTATTAAGATATTTATAATAAATCTCTGTTACCGCTTTAAAGGGGCGTTGCCACATATCGAAATTCCAATCCGTTCCCAATACAAAATGTATTGCTTCTTGAGCTTTAACATTATTGTTTACATTGCCTTGTAAATCTTTTAACTCCTTAAAAAAGGGCGGTTGATGATACAATCCCGTAGAAAATCGAAATAATATATCTTCCTTCCAATTTACCGGTCGATATGAAATGTTGGCGCGAGGACTAACGGTAAATTGATTATTTACATTCCAATATTGCGCTCTTGCGCCAAGCGTAAATTCAATGCCAATATCTTCCCATTCCCAAGTGTTTTGAAAGAAACCGCTGAGTCTATTTGATTGTAATGAGTTGTCTACTTTTACAAGATGCTGCATCAATAAAGAATCCGATATGACATCTCCCGGACGATCCGGAAGATGGGGAATGGTAAAGCCGGCCGAATCGACCATCTCCCATTCATTCATATAATCGACTAAATCTTCATATTGATATTTGACGCCCCACTGCATAAAACTATTTCCGACTTTATAATTTCCGATATGTTCGACATTAAGAACAATAGCGTCCATTTTATTTCTCGCATGTTCCAAATAAGTTCCAACGCCTTCAGCGGCAAGTACTTCGCCATACCTTTTGCTTCCCATATCCGAATCGATTTTTCCAAGCCAATATTCTCCGAGGATATCAAAAGTTTCTTTTTCTATACTGCGATAAGCCATCGTGATAAATCGGAGATCCAAATTTGCATGCGGCGAGTAATCTGCTGAGAACGAACCTAAAAAGTTATCATATCGCGTTACTTCCTGGCCGTCGTAATAAATAGTTAATTGATACGCATCGCTAATGGAGCCGTATCTGACCTCTCCAATGGTGGGGACAAACTTGTAAACGTTTCTTGAATAGTATCCAAATCCCGAAAATTTCCAAGTATTATTAGGACGCCAATTTAACAATAATTGTACGTCCGTAAATGAAGGCTTATAATCTCCTTTTACTTGCAACTGTCTCAAAACGTATTGATTCGATTTATGACGAACCCCCATGAGATAGTTGAATTTTTGATTTTTAGTCGCTCCCTCCACATGCAACTTGGCTCCCAAAAGGTTGATCTCTGCCGATCCTGCAAATTTTGTCGGCTGTTTATATTTAATATCCAACACCGAAGACATCTTATCTCCATATTTTGCAGAAAATCCTCCGGAAGAGAAAGTAATATTTTGCGTCAGATCGCTATTGATAAAAGGCAGACCTTCCTGTTGTCCCGAACGAATCAAAGAGGGACGATAAATCTCAATATTATTGACATAAACGAGATTTTCATCATAATTGCCTCCTCGCACGTTATATTGCGAGCTTAATTCATTATTTGAAGAGACGCCGGGTTGCGCTTTTACAAGAGCCGTAATACCGTCGCCCATCAACGATGGAATTTTTTCCGCTTCTCTGACCGAAATATTTGTCATGGTCGTATTACGAAGGGTTTTATCTTCGATGACAATGGCTTCAAGAACTTTAGCGTCAACCTTAAGTTTGACGTTGTGTTCCATCCCCCTTCCTTTACGAATAAAAATAGAAGCTTTATAATTTTCATAACCGATACAGGTTACAAAAAGGGTTGCGCTGTCGGACATTTTTGTAATTAATATATAATCGCCTTTTTCATTTGTTGAAGTTCCAGTCGGCATGCCGACAATACCGACATGCGCATCGGATATCGGTATGCCGCCAAGACCGGTAACGCGTCCGTAAATTTCATTATTTTGAGCGAAAATAGCATATTTTGATATTGAAAATAAAAGAAATATAATTAGAAGCGATTTTTTCATCAATTGTAAAATGTAATGTATCTATTAATTATTTTTAAAATATCGTCGCATTTATTTTTTTACTTGCATAGTAAGTTAACGACAAACCTTTTGCAAAAGTATTGATTAAAGAAAAACCAAACAAATTTCATTATCAAAGCTATGAAATAATATTGATGATCTTTTTTGCATTAACGTCGTTAGAATAATTGATTGACAATAACTTAGATCTTTTTCCGATCTCTTCCGGAGTAAAATCTTTTTCAAAAAGGATGCGCGCATTTTTTTGAAGTTCTTCAAAAGCAATTTCGGAAACGACGCATAACGAATCCAATCCCGTACCTGCCAGCATCATACCATTTACCAAGCAAAATCTTCCAGAGAACAGCACGTTTAATAATTTAAGTTTCAATCCGGTCGGTTGAAAAGTGATCAGAACATTGATATGAGCCTCTTCGATCAATCTATTCATTTCATCATGCGACGGCGATGCAATAAGTTGAATATTAGAAAATTTATTTACCGCTTCAGTTAATTTTTTTCCGGGATTTAATCCGGCAATAATCACCGGAATATCGCTGCCGCCATATGCTTTTTCAACTAAATACAACGCCGCTTTTTCATTTTCTACCACAGAAAGATTGCCATGATACAGTGCATAGCCGCCTTTTCCTGTCAATGATGAAACAACGTTATGTTCTTGAAAACTTGGCATATAACGTACGTCGTTATTGGGAATTTTTTTTTGAAGATAATCGCAATCTTTTTGCGAAACCATTAACGAAACGTCGGCATATTTCAATCTCTTTTGAAAATTATATAGTTTTATGCTTTCTAACAGATAGAAAAAAGACTTTGCGAGCGATTTTTTCTCCGATTTAAACAAATGCCAATAATAGTGATGTTCAATGTTAGAAGCGCGATATATTTTTATCCGTCGAGCCAATCTTTTATCATTCAAATAGTAGCAAGTGTGCAACGCTTCAAACAAAATGGGATGTTCGTCCTTTAATAAATTATTTATCAAATCGTTATTCTTTCTACTTAGAACCACATAAGGAATTATGCTCAATTGTCGTTTCCAACTTACATCGCGTTTATAATAGAAAACTTTTTTACAATATCGGTTCAATTCATCCGCATGTTGCCGGCGATATTCAAAACAATGTAGAATAATTTCAACTCCTTGCTTATGTAGCGCCTGCAATTTGTAATAGACGTCGATCACGCCGCCATAGTTGGGGGGATATGGAATATCGAATGAAATTATATGCAACGTA
The DNA here is from genome assembly GCA_031254805.1 of Bacteroidales bacterium. Classification (GTDB taxonomy): domain Bacteria; phylum Bacteroidota; class Bacteroidia; order Bacteroidales; family WRLA01; genus WRLA01. Next base: position 18,106 of record JAIRTP010000078.1, on the reverse strand, counting down.
TCTGCCATTTGTTATGCAAAAGTAATAAGTAAGTTAGCCAAAAAATTCCAAATCAGAGTAACGCCGGTAGCTATCACTTTGGAGAGATAAAAATTCAGATGTAATTTCTTGGAACAAAGAAAAAGAATAGAAGTATTGATGAGCAATCCAATGACCGAAATAATCATGAACGTGATATATTCTTGTCCGATTTGCGAATTCTCACTTTTAAATGCCCAGATTCGATTCAAAAAATAATTTGAAGTAGCCGCTATCGTAAAACCAATAGCATTGGAAACATATTTTTGAATCTTAAAGATTTCTTTACAGAGAGCCGTAAGTCCAAAGTCGATGATCGTCCCGCTCACGCCAACCACACAAAACTTTAGAAATTTTCCAATCAGTTCGCTTGTAATATATTCCGCTAACATACGCTTATTTTTTTCATGCGCAAAGGTACGGAAAAAAGAGGAGGAAAATCTTTATGGTAACTTTATATTAATCAAAAACATGACTTGTTCAAACACAGATTTTCACAACAATTTTTTTTCCGCGCATATTGCGAGAACGAAACGTTATGAACTCCTTTAAGATCAATGCGGCGGGAATATGCTTATTTCTTAAAAAATGAGAAATTCACTTTTCCGTATTTACGATGTTGAAAGAAGTTGGAATGGCTCTCAAAATCATATTCGATCGGATGTTCCAAGACAAAAACGCCGTCTTCATTCAACAGATCATTTTCAAAAATAAGATTGGGTAAAGTTGCCAGTTCGTCGCAATCATAAGGAGGGTCTGCAAAGATCAGATCAAATTTTTCTGCCGTTTTTGCTGCAAAAAGAAAAACGTCGTATCGTATTGCCTGAAGAGATTTTATTTGAAGAGCCTCTTTGGTCTTATTGATAAATTCTATACAACGGGAATTTTGCTCGATCGCCGTTACTTTTTGTGCGCCGCGAGAAGCAAATTCATAGCTGATACTGCCTGTGCCTGCAAATAAGTCTAATATTTTTAATTCTTCAAAATCATAACTGTTTTCCAAAACATTGAACAGCGCCTCTTTAGCTATATCGGTCGTAGGACGAACCGGAAGATTTTTTGGCGGGTTTATTCTTCTCCCTTTCCAAATTCCTCTAATAATACGCATGTTATGCTGCTAAAAAGATGATAAAAATGATAAATATCGGCGTTATTGAAAAGGCGACTATAAAGGAAAGAGTTATTCGACGGTAATGTTTCAACGCGCCGAATATATTTTTTTATGATGTTCCAACTTTCGTTGCTTTTGGAAATATCGCCCGTAAAAAATAGTGGCGTATTTTCCGGAGAAAGATCCATTTTATCGTATATATTCAACAAGAAATAGACAAAATCTTGTTTATTTTGAAAATTGAAATTATTATCAAATACCAGCTTGGAAGCGTGGTAAACTTGTATGAACAAACGTTCTTTTGTAACAAAACAATACACGCTCTTTTCGAGATCGTTCTTTTTGGAAAAGCGTTGAAAATCTTCCACCAAAATATTCTGCAACGGATGGATCTCCGCATTCGGGAATAGATTCAGAAGGTCGTCGATAAAAGAATTGTATATCGTATATATGCAAACAGATTCCGTTTGATTATTGATCTTGTAAAATACGTCGCCTAAAGTTTCTCCATAATTGAGCAAAATATATCGCTCCTTTTCATCAGGATTGAACAGAGACGAAGGCAGCCATGTCGCCTGATTAGGACAAAATGTGATAATCCCTTTAGAATTTCGATACAGAGAGATGAGCTTTGAGTTTTCGATAACGACTTTCAAAGCTGCGATTACATGGTCGAAAAATGATTTTTCTAAAACGTCATGATGAATATTCTCAATGTTATATGCTTCAAGCGCGACAAATTTGTTTCGTTCTCTGTTATAAACGGCAAAAGAAAATCCATCTTGCGTCAACAAGATGGATATCATATTTTGTTCCTGCGCATTTAAAGCTTCGTCTACAAAAGAGAGCTTTTGAGAGATTTTAACAGGCATTTTTCATGCAAATTTCAAAACAGATTATTCCCAGTTGCCGTCGGTGGATACTTCCTTCAACGAACCGACCTTTAGTCCGGGATATCTATCGATTTGTTCCAATTTACTATTCAAGTTGAACACCTCTTGCTTGTATTCTTCCATATCCTTGGTCAAGAATGTGTTATTGTGCGCTCTGGCTTCAAACACATAAACCACTACGCCGCTTCTATCAAGACTGTCGACATCCATTTCAAACTCAACGTTATTGCTGTATGGAATGATAGCAAGGTTTTCCAAATTGAAATTAGTCCTATTTTTGAAAAGAGAATCTTTTACGCTAACGTAACCGATTGTATCTTTTATAGAACGCGTATTGGTAGTATCAGTAGGATCGGGGACGATGCTTACGATCGGAATTTCTCCTTGTTCTGCAAAACGAAGCAACTCGTCAAAATTCTTAGCATATCTTACGTTCTCCATTTTGTAATATCTTTGAATATCTCTAATATCCTTCAAATTACTGATAACGGCCGCTCTACGGGCGTCGTTAATGCGTTTGAAATGAACAGGACGCATAATGCTGTTATAAACCAATATGGCTAATACGATGATGATAATGGTAAGCCCAATATTCAATACAAGTTTTAATGTTTTGTTCATAGTAACACTATTCTATTTTTGGGTGCAAAGTTAAAATTTTCTTCGATTATTCTATTACAAAAGATTTTTTTTTCTATTAAAACAGATATTTTTAAAACTTATTGTGATATAAGCTATTAAAAATTGCACAGTTCGTTTTCAACCTGAATTCGCTCAAAAAAACGAATGATTAATAAAAAAGGCCGCCCTTTCGGACAGCCTTGAATTAATCAAAAATTATTTTTTCTCCGGAATATCTTTTAATATCTCCGTCAAAAATTTCCAGAATTTCTCTACCGACGGAATGTTTACTCTTTCATCGGGAGAGTGCGGCGAGCGAATCGTCGGCCCGAACGAGATCATATCCCATTTCGGATATTTTGAACCTAAAATACCGCATTCCAATCCGGCGTGAATCGCTTTGATTTCGGGCGTTTTTTTGTACAATTTTTTGTAAGTTGCTTGAGCTATTTTCAAAATAGCCGAATCCATATTGGGATTCCAACCCGGATAACTGCCTGAGAATTTTATGTTGCAGCCTTCAACTAATTGAAATACAGAAGCAATTTTATTAGCTAAATCTTGTTTTGCCGTGTCGACAGAACTGCGAATTAATATTTTTGCATCTACTTTTCCCTTCTTAATGTTTACAATGGCCAAATTGTCGGATGTTTCCACCAATCCGAGCATGGCGTTGCTCATACGTTCTACGTCGTTCGGACAAGCATAGATAGCGCGAACGTATTTTGCTTGTTCCGCTATGTTCATCACTTTTTCCGGCATTTTGGTTTTTTCGCAGAAAAATTCCAACGACGGCTCTACTAAAGCGTATTCATTTCGGAAGATCTTTTCCATTTTTTTGATTAACGACTCGAAAGCTTTTGCTTGAGATTCGGGAACTGTAACTGTTGCAAATGCTTCGCGCGGAATAGCGTTGCGCAGAGAACCTCCCTGAACGTCGGCTATTCTCATATCTATTTTTTTGAGCGCCTCATAGAAAAAGCGGAATAATACTTTATTGGCATTGGCGCGGCCTAAAATAATATCCATTCCGGAATGTCCGCCTTTCATTCCTTTGCCGCTGATCTTGTATGCAATGAATCCGGCGGGGACTTTTTCTTCGCTATATTTTCCGGTAATGGTCGCATCCAATCCTCCGGCGCATCCTACATAGAGTTCTCCTTCGTCTTCCGAGTCGAGATTAATGAGGATATCGCCGTGTAAAATGCCGGATTTTAATCCGTTAGCTCCCGTCATTCCGGTTTCTTCGTCGGTAGTAATTAATACTTCAATCGGACCGTGAATTAAATCTTTTGCTTCCAAAATAGCCATTCCGGCGGCAACTCCCATTCCGTTGTCGGCGCCTAAAGTCGTGCCTTTAGCTCTTACCCATTCACCATCGATATAAGGCTCGATCGGATCGGTTTCAAAATTGTGTTTTATATCGGAATTTGCTTGCGGCACCATATCCATGTGCCCTTGAAGGATAACGCCCATTTTATTTTCCATCCCTTTGGTTGCCGGTTTTCTAATAATCACATTTCCCGTTTCATCGACAATGGTTTCTAATCCGAGCTTTTTACCATAATCGACTAAAAATTTTCTAATCCTGTCCTCTTTTTTCGACGGATGAGGCGTTTGACACATATCATAAAAGTGTCCCCATAAAGCCCTAGGTTCCAAATTTTTGATCTCTTTACTCATTTTTTTAAAATTTTATAGTTTATATCTAATTTTTAAATGGATATTTTATCGCTTCGAGAGATATTGCAACATCAAAACAGATGTATGACATATTTTTCATCAAAATAAGGCAAAGGAAATATATCCTCAATCGGGTAAAGTTTTGCCTTTCGTCCCGTATCGACGATTTCCTTTTGAAGATTTCCTCCTTTTAAATATAATATTCCGTTTCGAATTTGATTAAATCCTCTCTTTCGGATTTTATATTTAACCCATTCGTAAAAAGTATTCAAATCGGTCACTGCGCGACTAACGACAAAATCGAAACTTTCTCCTAATTGTTCTGCGCGGATCTGAATCGCTTCTACATTGTTCAACTCCAATTGTTGCACGACGTCGTTGACAACTTTTATCTTTTTCCCAATCGAATCTATCAACACAAAATCAACATGAGGAAAGAGAATAGCCAAAGGAATTCCCGGAAATCCTCCGCCTGTGCCGACATCCAACACCGAAGTTCCATTTTCGAATGCGACAACTTTTGCGATAGCCAACGAATGCAACACGTGATGTTGATAAAAATTATCCATATCCTTACGCGAGATCAGGTTTATTTTGCTGTTCCAATCGTCGTAAATCGACTTCAAAGCGGCCGCCTGTTCTTTCTGTCGAGCAGTCAGTTCCGGAAAGTATTGTAATATCTCTTCCATTCTACATGATTAACAATAATAATATACAGTTATTGCATTTCGAGTTGACAAAAGTAGGGAAAAGGCAGATGCGACGCAACAATAAAATTGAAAATATGGCGCATGGAATCTATTCGAATGTATTTCTCCAAAATCAATTTTCTATCTCTGCGGTTTTCGCTTTTAGAATGATAAAAGTTCCTATGTTATTCTTCTTATTTTGAGAGAGAATTTCGCAGTTATAATGATCTTTTATGATCGTATTATAATCAGTCAGCGTGCAAATAATTTTATCCCCGGATTTCAATTTTTGCCAATTTTCATAAGAAATATCCATTCCTTTTTCCGATAAAAGATCAATATAAAATTGAATATGAGGAGTCTGTCCGTCATAATGCCCCAAAAAACGACTATAAACGACTTTAAATCCATTCAAATCTCTGTCATTACGCAAAGCGTCTTGCAGAAAATAACTTACGCGATACCATTCCACTTCGCCGTACCAATGTTGATGATTGATGAAGTTCTGATGAACTCTTTTTTGCACGGGGGTAAAGAAAACTAAAAAGAGGAAAATATAAGGGACTGATATTTTTAACGCTTTGCCATTCCCGTAATCATAATTCTGCAAAATGTTGAAGATATGTACGATCAGTATAGCGGATATCAGTGCAATGAACGGAAATGTCGGCGCGACATACCAATCTAATTTGGTTTTTGAAAGCGATATAACGAGAAAATAGACAACGAACAAGAGAAGAAGAAAGACGGACAGTTTCTGCTCTTTCCGGTTCTTATTAAGAAAAACGACAAATAAAGAGATCGGAAAAACTGCGATCCATGAAGATAATTTCTTAACATAGAAAAAGATAGAGCCAGAATTGGTTTCATCCACTTCCAAATAACGCCCTCCCCATTCATTTTGAATTACTGCGGCAATATAACCCGGATTTTGAGATTCACGCAAAAGATAATAACCTAAAACAAGAGCCAGAAAGCCTAAAATTCCCAAATATGTATATTTATTTTTAAGAAACATCAACAACTTTTTTTGCCATAAAACATAGATGAGAAGGGCGGGAAGAAACAACAAACCCGCAACGCTTTTTGTCAATACGGCCAAGGTTAAGCCAAGAAAAAACAGCAGTAAATATTTATTTTTGTTCGTTTCGCAGAAGAGATAGAAAGAGAGACAATACAACGTTGTAAATAAAATAAGCAACGCGTCGTAATCTCCCGTTTGGCTGACATGCATACAAATATAACCTCCCGTAGTGGCAAGGATTAGGGAAGCAATGAGCCCCAGCCAATAACTTTTCATATATCTTATTGTGAACATGAGAAGCAGACACATCGTAAAAAATGCGGCTAAAGCGGAAGGAAGACGCGCCGACCATTCGTTGACCCCAAACAATTTCATGAAAAAAACTTGTAGCCATATCATTAGCGGAGGTTTGGTATTCCACATGTCGGGCTCTCCTTCATAATGCGTTACAACCAAATCGCCGTCGTGCAACATCTCTACCGCATTCGCAACAAGCCTCGATTCATCCCATAATTTAATAGGATGATATCCCAAATAACCAAAAATAATTATAATGATTATTAAGATCATGACGCCGCTTACGGCATATTGATTGACAAGCTTTTCTAATTTCATCTTATTGCTAAAATTGGATGATGCAAATTTATGTAAAAATAAAGATTGTTTTTTGAAGGCTATAAAAATTTTTCATTTGACATTTTTGAAAAAATGTATTTATTCATATTGCCGATTGTTTTTGGAGTATTCATAAAACTTAGTTTTATAAGTTATGGCCTGCCAAAAGTTTAACAAATTTTGAATTTAAAAAAAATCCGTACATTTGCAATGTATCTCTTTTAATACTTTGTCTATTTTATGTTGCTGCAAATGAAAAAAACGGTAATTATTTTCATTGTTATATTGATTTCGTTCTGTTCCTGTTTCAAAAGACAGGAAAAACAGTTTTCTTATGACCTGATCCCTGTTGAAATAAATGGAAAATGGGGATTTATCGACCAAAAAGGAACCTTTGTAATTAATCCCCAATTCAACTTAGCGTATCTGTTTTCTAATGAATTGGCTTTGACGCAGGACAAAAGGGGAAAAATGGGTTATATAGATGTTTCCGGAAAGTATAAAATCGCTCCTGTTTACAAATATGCGACCAATTTCTCTGAAGGCTTGGCTTTTGTGACGCCGGAAAATAATGTTCCAACCTGCATCGATACAACGGGAAAAGTGATCTTTCAACTTTACGACGCCGATTTTGTCGAGTCGTTTTCCGAAGGCATGGCGCTGTTTATGTCGCAAGGAAAATACGGTTTTGTCAACAAAAAGGGAGAAATAGCTATTCCTCCTCAGTTTGAAAGCGCGTTACAATTTTCGGATGGCTTAGCTGCCGTCGCCGTGGAGGTCGGTCAAAATTTCAGCGTTATAAAATGGGGATTTATTGATAAAAACGGTAAATTCAGAGTTTCTCCGCAATTTGACGAAGTTCATTCATTCAACGAAGAAAAAGCTTTTGTAAAAGAACATCACAATAAAAAATGGGGCGTGATTGATACAAAAGGTTCTCTTGTCATTTTATCGCAATTTGACGACGCTACGGTTTTTAATGAAAATATAGCCGCTATCCGGTTGGGAGATTCATGGGGATTTATTAATGAAGAGGGAAAAATCATTGTCAATCCGATGTTCCATGCTGTTTTACCTTACAATGGCGGCATCGCGGCCGTTTATCATGAACCGTTGAGATGGAATTTTATAAATAAGGCAGGAACTTTTGTTTTTGAGCGGCATTTTCAAGCGACATCGGGATTTTTTGGAAATCATGCGCTTATTGCTCAAAACAACAAAATAGGATTGATAGATAAAAAGGGCGAGATCGTTGTAAAGCCTCAATTTAATAACACTTTTTCTTACTATCTTCCAAACGAAAAACTGTTTTTGAACGAAGAGTTGTTTACTTTCGTTTATAACGATTATTTTGATGCTAAATTAATCGCCGATATTTTCTTTATGGATATGGGAACTGTTTCTTTTAGAGGATTAAACGAACGAACGACCTATGAAACTATATCCGAGCGGATGGAATTTGGAGATCTGCAAGAGAAATCAAGATATAGCGTTTTTTGCGACGATCCGATCGAACTTGTCGCAGGCGTCGCTTCGATCAGTTCCATCTCTTTTGAATTTCAGACGCCAATTTACAAAATGGAGCCGGAGTATTATTACGGTCGCCAAATTGGCGAGAATAAGATTTTTATTCCAACCGCTCAACTCGAATCTGTTCAGTTTACGCTTGAACTCAACGACGATCATGCCGCGGCAGGAAAAGAAAAGATGTTTCACGATGCGTTGTTAATTGCCTTAAACGAAAGGCTTTCTTTTCTTGTCTGGGAAGAATTTCCTTTGGAAAATAAAACCGTTGCGACTTCCGAAAGATTACGATTTACAATAAAACTTGAAGAGAACGGTTCTATTATTTTAGCGGAATTTATCAATCCGTCATATTTTACTGATTGACGGGAATATTCGCATATTTCGATTCAAAATTTACGCCGCCGCAATGTTTTTTAAATGGATATTTTCTTAATTATTTTAGGTTTTATATTGCTGATTGTCGGATTTTTAGGATGTATTTTGCCTATTATTCCGGGCGTTCCGTTATGCTATGCGGCAATTCTTCTGCTCCATTTTACCACAAAAGTAAATTTCAGCGTTGAATTTCTTGTCGGATGGGGCGTCGTTGTAATCGCTATGCAAATAATTGATTATTTTATTCCGATATGGGGAACTAAAAAATTTGGGGGAAGTCGTTTGGGAACGATTGGAAGCTTTGTCGGCGTTGTTATTGGATTGTTTTTTGGGTTGCTCGGAATTATTATAGGACCGTTTATCGGAGCCGTCGCAGGCGAACTTATTGCCGGAAAAGAAAGTCGTCAAGCTTTTAAAGCGGGATTTGGTTCATTTGTCGGATTTTTAATAGGAACTATCGGAAAATTAGTTGTTTCGAGTATTCTGATCTATTACTATATTTTATTTTTATTTGATACCTTTGCAAAGTCTTAATTTGAAAAGAATGAAAAGATACATATTATTGATAATCATATTGATAAACTGTTGTTTTATTCAAAATATTTTTTCACAGACTACGGTAAAAGTCGGACTGATGAAATATTCGGGAGGCGGCGACTGGTATGTGAATCCAACAGCGTTACCTAATCTCATCGCATTTTGTAATAAAGAATTAAACATGAATATTGACAAAGAATATGTTACAATAGAGCCGGGCGATCCCGCTATTTTTAATATTCCGTTTATTCATCTTACCGGTCATGGAAATGTTGTTTTTTCGGATGCTGAAGCGGCTAATTTGCGTCAATATTTGATTTCCGGAGGATTTTTGCATATTGACGATAACTACGGATTGGATCAATATATACGTCCGCAGATGAAAAAGGTATTTCCGGAGTTGGAATTTACCGAACTTCCCTATTTGCATCCGGTATTTCATCAAAAATATGAATTTTCGCGCGGTTTGCCTAAAATTCATGAACATGACAATTTGCCGCCGCAGGGATTTGGTTTGATTTGGGAAGGGCGTTTGATATGTTTTTATACATACGAGACCGATTTGGGAGATGGCTGGGAAGATCCAAGCGTTCATAACGATTCTCCTGAAATTCATCGTAAAGCGTTAGAGATGGGCGCAAATCTTCTGCAATATGTTTTTATGAACTAATATCAATTGATACATGCAATTTCTTAATCCATATATGCTTTGGGGATTAGTACTTTTAGCAATTCCTGTTATTATTCATCTTTTCAACTTCAGACGTTATCGAAAAGTCTTTTTTACCAATGTACGTCAGTTGCAAGAGATCGCCGTAAAAACGCGAAGAAATGCCAGACTGAAAAATCTGTTGGTTTTATTACTGAGAATGACGACCGTAGCGGCATTGGTATTGGCGTTTGCAGCGCCTTTCAAAGTCGATAAAAATCAGAAAGCAAACGTCTCGAATCAAAACAGATTGGTTAGTATTTTTATCGATAATTCGTTCAGCATGGAATCTGCCGTTGGAGAGGTTTCTTTGCTGGATTTGGCAAAACAACGCGCTTTAGAAATTGTAGACGCTTACCCTTTATCGAGCAAATTTCAACTGTTAACTAATGATTTTTCCGGAATATCGCAACGATTTCTCAATAAGGACGCTTTTGTTGAAGAAGTTCAGAATATTATTTTTTCACCGGCTATCAGAACAACAAGGGAGATTATGATTCGTCAAAAAAGCTTGTTGGATAGCGAAGATGGAATAAAAGAGTGTTTTTTCATAAGCGATTTTCAGAAAAATACCGTTAATCCTTCCGGATTAGAAGCAGATACATCGTACAATATCGTTCTCATGCCATTGTACGCCGATTTGCATGCGGATATCTTTGTCGATAGCTGTTGGTTCGAATCTCCCGTTCATCGTCAAGGAGAATCTAATAAGCTATTTGTGAAGTTACGCGGTATCGGCAATGAAATGTTACAAAAACTTCCGGTCAGATTGATAATCAATAATCGCCAAGCAGGTTTAAATACTTTTGATTTGGCTCCAAACGGAGAAACTGTAGTTGAGATATTATTCACGGTATACGATAAAGGCGTTTGTTTTGCTTCGATTGAGGTCAGCGATTATCCGATCATATTTGACGATAAATTATTTTTCACCTTTTCAGTAGCGGAACAGATTCAAGTTGTCGAACTAAATAATCGTTTGCGACAAAATTATTTGCAATCTCTTTTTAACGAAGACGAGGCTTTTGATTATCATCGATTCGATCTTTCTGCGATTGATTATTCTGCATTGACTCAGGCTAATTTTGTCGTATTGTCCAACGTTGAAAATATCTCTTCGGGATTGTCTTCGACTTTAGAACAATTTGTCGGCGAAGGAGGGGCCTTAGCCGTATTTCCGCCTTCGGAATCGCATAAAGATGAATTTTCACTGTTTTTACAACGATTCGGCTTGTCTCTTCCTTTGCAGCCTGATACGGCTTTTCATCATTTTGGATCGCTCAATTTACAAAGTCGGTTTTATGACGAAGTATTTGAAAGAATTCCCGATAACATGGATATGCCGTCGACTCGGTTTCATTACTATACAACGCCGCCTGTCGGCGCAGAATCTATTATCACTTTGACAAATGGCGCTCCGGCGCTGATCAGGATGCCTTACAAGAACGGGATGTTATATCTTTTTACCATTCCTTTGGATGAACAATATAGCAATTTCCCGCGTCAAGCTCTTTTTGTTCCGACCATGTTGAGAATGGCGTTGAATAGTTTAAGAGAACATTCGTTGTATTATGTGATTGGACAAAATGAGTTTTTATCGCTGTGGAATTTTTCCCTGAGCGGAGAAACTCCTCCTTCGGTATTTGCAGAAGACGGCTCGTCGTTCATTCCGGGAATAAGGGAACGAAGCGGGCAAAGCGATATTTTTATGCACGACAATATTCGCCAAGCAGGTTTGTATACCATTGCGTCTATGTCGGATACGGTTCATGTCGCGTTTAATTATGATCGCAAGGAGTCCGTATTGGAAAATTTAAAGATCGGCGACATCGAGGATATTATTCGGGAAAACGGATTGAACAATGTTTCTATTTGGAAAAAAACGAACGCTTCTATTGCGCAAGGATTGATGGAAATGCAGCATGGCGCCCCATTGTGGCGTTGGTTTATCATCATTGCTTTGCTAACGCTTTTGACGGAAGGATTGATTTTGAGATTTTGGAAATAATATTGAAAATAATTAAGTTACAATAATAAATACTATATTTTACAGAATACGCAGTTATGATACAAAAGATTAAGTTATCGGAAAAAATATATTGGATTGGAGTGAACGACCGTCATACGCATCTTTTCGAAAATTTTTGGCCGTTGCCTTATGGCGTTTCATATAATTCTTATTTGATCGATGATGAAAAGGTCGCTTTGATTGATACTGTCGAGGTGAGTTTTATGAGCGAATATCTTCAAAAGATCAAATCGATTTTAGGAGATCGTACGATAGATTATTTAGTAGTAAATCACATGGAACCTGACCATAGCGGTTCTATTCAGGCTTTGTTACAAGCATACCCCGATCTGAAAATCATAGGAAATTGCAAGACGGCGCCCATGTTGGAAGGCTTTTACAAAGTTGTTAAAAACGTTGTTACAATTTCGGAAGGAGATTCTGTTTCATTGGGAGAACATATGTTGAATTTTTATATGATTCCGATGGTTCATTGGCCGGAATCAATGGTTACTTATGAAAGTTCCAAAAATATTCTGTTTTCAAACGATGCTTTCGGATCGTTCGGAACTTTAGACGGCGGCGTTTTTGACAATGAGATCAACTTTTCATTTTATGAAGACGAAATGCGCAGATATTATGCCAATATTGTCGGAAAGTATGGAACTCAGGTACAAAAAGCCCTTGAAAAACTGGGAACATTGGAGATTAAAACGATTGCGCCGTCTCACGGTCCTATCTGGAGAGATCATATCTCTAAGATAATCGCGCTTTATGATCAATGGAGCAAATATGAAGGCGAAGAAGGCGTTGTGATCATTTATGGAACGCTTTACGGTCATACGGCGCAAATGGCTGACATCATTGCAAGAAGCATCGCAGAAGAGGGAATAAAAAATATTCGAACATACGACGCGTCGAAAACGCACTCGTCCTATTTACTCAATGACATTTGGAAATATAAGGGCGTAATTATCGGTTCCAGCTCTTATAACGGCGGAATCTTTACTCCTGTTTCTTCTTTTTTAAAGCAACTTCTCGGAATAATGCCCAAAAACAAGTTGTTAGCAATTTTTGGTTCAATGAGTTGGGGCGGCGGGGCAGTTCGCGCTTTAGAGCCTTTTGCCCAAGATATAAAATGGAATGTAGTAACGCCGGCCGTCGAAGTAAAGCATGCAGCCAACGACGACGACCAAGAGGCTTTGATATCTTTAGGAAAGGCTATGGCAAAAGCATTGAAAGAGAATGTTTAAACGTATTGTTATGTCATATTGAAGGTCATTCTCTATTGAAAACGATATATTTCGGTTCGCTTGGAACATACGTATCGTCATCCCACAAGGAGCTTGTAATCATCAGATCAGCGCTATAACGATTGCAGGCAATAGGAATATTATGAATACGGCATTGACGAAGCAGCATCTGAATATCAGCTTCGTGCGGTTGCGCGCTTAAATCGTCGATAAGAAAAACAGCTAAACTGATCTCTTTTCGAACTACCATAGCCGCTATTTCGGCGTCGCCGCCCAACGGCCCTGAATGCATGCACGTTATGTCCAAATCCATCCCTTTCTCAGCAAAAGCTTTGAAAATAAGCCCTCCGGTGGTTCCGGTACAAACCAGATGATGATGGCGCAAGAAATCGGCGTTGCGCAATGCCCATTCTACTAAATCGAATTTTCTCTTGTCGTGAGCGACAAGCGCTACGGTGATCTTTTTTTTCATATATACTTTATTTGAATCAATACGGAGCAAAGATAGCGATTCGTTATTTTCTATTGACAGGATTTATAATAAATGTTCAATAAATACTATAATGTAAATAATGCGAATCAACGCTCAAAAAATAAGAGAAATAAAAGTAGCAGTCAGTTTACCAAAAAGATAAAGAAGCGTTCTCAATAATTAGTGAAAACCCCGACCTATTGTCACTTTTATCACTGTTTCTCTTGTCGGAAGATTGTACGGCGACGTGCGATATGCAGCGCAACCGTTCGATTCGAACGGGCGGCGTTGCATATTCTTCTATCTCCTTGAAAAGGATTTGCCCATTTCAGACTGCATACATGTGAGGACTTTTATGTACATTTGCAGCAAAAAGCGTTCGCGCGTTTATTAAAATTTTTACTTTGTACGTTTTATAATAATGATTGAAACAGCTATAATAAAAGAACGCGTCGTATTGGTCGGCGTAACGACACATGATGTAACGGCGGAACAGACGCAGGAATATTTAGACGAATTGGCCTTTTTGGTTGATACGGCTGGCGGCATTGTGGAAAAACGTTTTGTTCAGAATCTCCCCATGCGAGATTCAAAGACATTCGTAGGATCGGGAAAACTTGTCGATATATGCGATTATATTGTTGAAAACAAGATTGATATGGCAATTTTCGACGATGAACTGAGCGCTTCGCAAATTAGAAACCTCGAAAAAGCGTTACCGTGTAAAGTCTTGGATCGCACCAATCTCATTTTGGATATTTTTGCTAAAAGAGCGCGAACCGCTCATGCTTGCGCACAAGTTGAATTGGCTCAATATCAATATCTTTTACCGCGTCTTACTCGAATGTGGACACACCTTGAGCGACAACGAGGCGGTATTGGAATGCGCGGACCGGGAGAAACCGAGATTGAGACAGATAGAAGGATCATCAGAGATAAAATCGCGCTGCTCAAACAAAAACTGAAAGAGATCGACAAGCAAAAGTCCGTTCAACGCAGCAATAGAGGAAAGTTGGCTCGCGTTGCATTAGTCGGTTATACCAACGTAGGTAAATCGACGATTATGAACGCTTTGAGTAAATCGGAAGTATTTGCTGAAAATAAGCTTTTTGCTACTTTAGATACGACTGTGCGTAAAGTAGTAATTAAAAACTTGCCTTTTTTACTTTCGGATACGGTCGGTTTTATCAGAAAACTGCCTCACGGCTTAATCGAATCCTTCAAGTCGACGCTTGACGAGACGCGAGAGTCGGATATTTTACTGCATATTGTCGATATTTCACATTCAGGATTTGAAAATCAAATAGAAGTCGTCAATCAGACATTGGATGAGATAGGCGCGTCGGGAAAGAAAATCATCATGGTTTTTAACAAGATAGACGCTTATACGTATGAAAAGAAAGACGAAGACGATCTGACGCCGGTCGAACGAAAAAATCTCTCTTTAGATCAACTTAAAAATAGCTGGATGGCTAAAAATAATCAACCGGCAATTTTTATTTCTGCAAAAAACAGAGATAATTGGGAAGAATTAAAGGATTTGTTGTACGAGACGGTAAAAGAGATACATATTCAACGATTTCCATACAACGATTTGCTCTATGAGGATTTGTATGAGTAATGTTTTATTTCAAATCTTCTATTGCCGTTTCAATAAGTTGCAAAATGTCTTCTTTTCCTTTTCCCGTCTCAGCAGAGGTAAGGATGGCTACAGGAAGTTCCGACCACGATTTTAACAACTCGTCGCTGAACGCTTTTACATTGTTTCTGATCTTATTCAATGAAATTTTATCGCATTTGGTGAAAAGAATCACAAAAGGCAATTGATTTTTGGATAGCCATCTCATAAATTCGGTATCAATAACTTGCGGCGGAATTCTGACGTCGATCAATAAAAAGATGACGCTGATATTTTCCCGTTTCAAAAGATAATTTCTGGTTTCGATTTCCCATTTTTCACGTTGCGCTTTTGCCGTCTTGGCATATCCATAACCCGGCAAGTCGACCAAAAACCAATCATTATTGATGATGAAATAATTAATCAATCTCGTTTTACCCGGCTTTGAAGAGGTTTTTGCCAAATCTTTTTGATTACACAGCATATTGATCAAAGAAGATTTACCAACATTGGATCGGCCGATAAAGGCAAATTCGGGAACGGTCGGATCGGGACAACCTTTCAAGTTTGGCGAACTCAAAACAAATTTTGCAGTATTAATCTTCATCGTTTTTCCTTTTTCTTCGCTCCTTTTTTGGCGCAAGTTTTATTGTTCTTCCTAAAATATTGATATGACGCGCTTTTTTCTTCTCGTACACATCGTCGATGGTGATTAAAATTCCCGTCTCTTCGACATTTCCGAACTCTTTGTTGATAGCGGTTCCGAAAACGCGCATAGTAGGAGAAAGATTCATATAAGCGTTGACCAAAGGAGGAATATTCTCTTTATGTTCGCGAATAATCTTATTCAGAATCTTATAGTTTTCTTCGTAAGTAGCTCCTGTAAAAACTTTCTCATATTTTTTCAAATCAACCGCTTCGACAGGAAACTTTGAATAGACCATTTTGTCGGAATCAGGGAAAAATTTGCTCCAAAAAGCAAAGAGATAATTACGCGCTTTAATATTAAAAGTCGGATACATGGTCATTTTTCCGAAAAAATATTTGATTTTTGGATTTTCAACGACCAAAGAGCCAAGTCCGTCCCAGAGATTGTCCAAAGAGAACATTCCGCGTCGAATATCGAAAGCAGCTTGATAAGTCGGTTGGATAAAAGAGCGTCCCAATTCGATGGTATAAGGCGCAAAATTGATCAAAAAAGGCGCTCCTAAAGTGAAAAGATGCGTCGTAGGAGATTCTAATTCGCCTTTTTCATTAACGCCTAAATCTACGCATTTCATGAAACGATAGCCGCCGATGATCTCCTCTTCTTGAGGATCCCATACCAGCAATTGTTGAAATGGATTGTCGGAAAGATCGAATTCATCCAAATCGACTGATTTTCCGGTGCCTCCGCCGGAGTCGCGAAAAGCTATCTCGCGCAAACGGCCGATTTCGCGGACAACATGAGGCGCATTGAGATGATTGACAACATAGATTTCCCGTCGTCCATAATTGGTGATGCGACATATTTTTCCACGCAACTCTTTTTTTATCAGCTCTTTTTTTACAGGGTCAATGATTGGTTCCATGATATTAGCCAGTTATTTTATTAACAAAAGTTTCGAAAGATTCCTCTCCGGTTTTTATGGTGTATACAAATTTACGCATTAATTCCGCCCATTCTGTAGGTTTGTATCGCTCGTCAAAAAAAGTACAGGGAACAGGTTTTGCAAAGACCGCCTTTAAAAATTTTCCTTTTTGATGAAACATCTCCCTCGGAAGCAATATCATTTCGATATTTGCTTTTATGCCCAATTTCTTCCTGAAATTTGACAAATTGTAAAAAAATCTCGAATTTTTGCCTTCAAAATGTGTCGGCACAATATATCGCTGATGTTTAACAGCCATCATGATAAATGTTTTACGCCAATTCCAATCGCTTATTTTGCCTCTTCGTTTGCGGGAACAAAGCCCTTCCGGAAAATAGAGAACAGGATTTTCGGAAGAGAAATAATTGTGAATATCCTTAAGATTGGAGACGTTTGAGCCATGTTTATTGATGGGGATGAAAGTCGCTCTAAATTGAGGAATAAATAATAAAATATCATTAACGGGAAAAACAACGTCAGGATATTGCTCCCCAATAATAGAGAGCAATGCAACACCGTCTAAACCGCCCAAAGGATGATTGGAAGCGACAATAAGCCGACCGCTTTGTTCAATATTTTGCTCCCCGACAACCTCCATATCAACTTTGAAATATTCCAAAATATGCTTGGAGAAAGCAATCGGATCGTCGTCGGCATAAATATTGATTATACGGTTGATTTCGTCGAGCTTTACCAATCGTTCCATCCAACGCAAAATAAATCGAGGCGTCCGGCGATATAGTTTCGGGTTTTTCTTTCGAAAAACGTCTTCTATATCAATAGTCTTTTCCTTAATTTCAGGATAAGCGCCGGATGTCGAATGATTTCGTTCCACAATAATTTTTCTGATTTTCTTATTTTCTAATGCAAACTTACGCAAAGTTATCATTTGTTTGTACGTACTTGAGAATATTTTGAAAAAATAAATGTGGGAGAAGGATACTTACGGGGACGACAAATTAGTTAAAAAGCTTTTATCCAACGCCAAATATCTATCTTTGCAGCAAATAGAAAGCGCCGAAAAAAATGTGTTGTAAATTTGATTTGTGGAAGCCGATTGTCATAGCCGATTCCGGCTTACTTTCCAATAAAAATATTGCTGGCCGCCAAAAGTAAAAACAACATAGATCGCCTGTTCGAAATGTCGATGAGACGGCATTTCGAATTTGCTTTTAAATTAACATAACAGCCATAATTATAACGTAAATTCCATTAAGTAGTTCAGCAAAATTAGTTTAAATGATAATATTTTTTATTCCACTTCGTTATTCCCATACTAACCATAGTAATAAGTATGGGAAAAATCAAAGAGATACATTTAT
>JAIRTP010000073.1 GCA_031254805.1 Bacteroidales bacterium | reverse complement strand
TTGTCATTTTGTTTATTATACTGATTTACAGTGTATTTATATTCTTTTAATTGGATATTATTTTATAGGTATCGTACCGGCTCTGGCTCTAAATTTTTTGCGTTTTTGTTGTTTCTGATATACCGTATCCTTTAATTTTGGTTTAGCGGGCGTGAGTATTTTTCTCCTTTTGTCTCTGATTTTTCTTTGCCTCCGCGATCATAAACTAATTCTTGGGGTACAGGTAATTTATTTTTATTGCTGACCAGCAAAAAAATGTTTACCGGACAGTGATAATTTAGGACAAACGCGCGAAATTTTTTAAACGCATCTGAATACTTTAAAACCGGGTTCGTTTTTTTGAGTGTTGAATAAAAATATTTGTATAACCCATTAGAAATACTTAAAATGTACATTCAAAAATTTCGTGCATTTTCCCTAGTGATAATTAGATGGAGGCTTTATTTTTTCTAATTTCGCGGAGAATAATAAAAGAAGAATGTCGTAAGATCGGCAGTTATATATGATGGAGATTAAATATCTGAAAAATAGCGATATTGATCGCGAAAAATGGGATGCGTGCGTTAAAAATGCTTTTAATACGCGCATTTATGCTATGTCGTGGTATTTGGACGCCGTTTCATTTTATTGGGACGCTTTGGTTGCCGACGATTATGCTATGGTCTTTCCGCTGACCTATTACAAAAAGTTTGGAATGAATGTTCTACGGCAACCCATCAACGCGCAACAGTTAGGAATATTTTCAAAAAAGGCGTTGGATCATGACGCCATTTTACGCTTTCTGCGTTCTATTCCTAAGAAGTTCATTTTTGGAACATTGCATTTAAATGCGGGAAATGTTATCAAGGTAAATAAAGAATTTCCCGTTGAATATCGCGTGAACATTGAATTAAAAATTGATAAATCCATCGAACAGTTACGAAAAGAGTATATAAGAAATAATCGCAGAAACATTCTGAAAGCTCAAAAAAATAGCATTGTCATTAGGCGAGGGAGCGACTTCGGCCGAATTATCGATACGTTTCGGGATAATTTAGGGAAGAAAAGATACCGCGTTTCGAAAAACAGCTATACAAAAGTGTATGGCCTTTGCGCTGTTTTGCAACAAAAAGAAGCATTGCTGATCTACGACGCTTATGATGAAACAGGAGATTTTGTGGCAGGTATTATGTTAATTACATTTCAGAATCGCATGATAGCGTTATTTTCAGGTTGTACAGAAACGGGATATAAGATATTTGCGAGTCATTATCTTTTTGACTACTCAATAGAACAAGCTGCAAGACAAAATAAGGAGGTTTTTGATTTTGAAGGCTCTGAAACGGAGTCGGTAGCATTTGTATTTCATGGATTTGGAGGCGTGACGGTTCCTTATCCTGTTATAACCGTTTCGCATATTCCTAAGGTTTTTGTGAAGTTATTTTTTGCATTAAAAAAGATATTCAGGAAGTGATTTATCCCAATTTTATTTGAAAAAGGATAAAAATAGTGATTTTTTTTCAAATAACCGTATTTTTGCACGAATTTAGAAATGATGGGGAGAAAAATAGAAATAAACGCTTTATCATGTTTGCCTTCGGCGTCTCAGGAGTTATTGACTCTGTTTGGGGAACATAAAGTTATTGCGTTTGAAGGAGAAATGGGAAGCGGAAAAACGACCCTCATAAAAGCGATTTGCAACTGTTTAAATGTTGTCGATAATGTGAGCAGTCCTACGTTTGCCATTGTAAACGAATATTTTACCGAAGATGGGCAAACTATTTATCATTTTGATTTTTATCGACTGAAGAATTTGCATGAAGCAATGGATATCGGTGCCGAAGAATATTTTTACAGCGGATCGTTTTGCCTCATTGAATGGCCGGACAAAGTAGAGGATATCTTGCCGGAGGATACCCTTACAATATCGATAAAGAAAGGAGATGCTTCTCCGGAACATAGAATAATAACTGTCGGTTAAGAAGTTTTTTGCAAATTAAAGAAAACTGCCATGGAAATATTGAAAACTTCAACGGAATGGATGTCTTTGGAACAACCGTCGCCAACAGGGCAGGTTAAACGTGGTTTTACGATCGGGCTTCCTGCCGAGCAAGATCGAAATGAGAGCCGCATCGTTCTTACGCCGCTTGAAGTAAGCGCATTGGTGGAACAAGGGCATAAAGTGATTATAGAGCGAAATCTGGGAGCGCGTACCTGTTATACAAATCAAGATTTTGCCGGAGCCGGAGCTATTATTACGGAAAATCATAGCGAAGCTTTCTTTGCGGATATTGTGTTGCGGGTTTCTCTGCCGGATTTGGGAGAGATTGAGTTGATGAAATCGAACGCTGTGTTAATCTCTTCCATCAAAAGCGCTTCGAAGGATGAGAAATATTTCAGGGCGTTATTGAAAAATAAAATTACGGCTATCTCTTTTGAGCATATTCGAACGGAGCATGGCGAATTTCCTCTTTATGACACGATACAGGAGATCGCAGGACATACCGCCGTTATGGTCGCCTCGTCATTGCTTGCCGACGGCATAGATGGGCAAGGAAAATCATTGTCGGGATTTGCGGGAATTGCGCCTGCCGAAGCGTTAATCTTGGGCTCGAATATGGCGGCATTTTCGGCGGTTAATACGGCATACGGTATGGGCGCGTCTGTGAAGATATTGGATCGTTGCGTTGCAGGATTGTCGCGTATTCGAGAAAAGGCAAGATTTCAATTATATACCGATACGCTGAACGCGGAAACATTGTCGAAAATTCTTCCGCATGCCGACATTGTCATTTGTACGTTGCAATTCAAAGAGTCGCGTCCGGAATTTTTTGTTCCTGTGGAGTTGATCAGGGAGATGAAAAAAGGAGCCGTTATAGTCGATCTGTCGATTGATTGCGGAGGTTCTTTCGAAACATCTCGTCCGACAATGCATTCGGATCCTGTTTTTAAGGAGTTGAACGTGACGCATTATTGCGTTCCGAATATTACGGCGTTGGTGTCGAATACAACGACTTTGGCGTTCAGCAATTTTTTAGCGCCGGCATTGCATAAAATGGGAAGGGAAGGACATATAGACAACTTCTTGCTTTCCAATTTGGCTTGGATGAACGGCGTTTATACCTATAAAGGATATGCTACTAATATAGAGTTTAGCGAGAGATATGATCTTCCTTATAAGGAAATTGATTTATTAATGACAATATTTAATAAATAAATTAAAATAATTATAGTGAGATGAAAAACAAATATAGGGATTTGATTCAGCAAACCTTTGATTGGCCGCAAACTGGATTTGATGTTGACGACGACGGTAATCTTTATTTTCATGATATTCCCTTAATGGATATCATTGATAAATATGGAACGCCGTTGAAAATAACATGTTTGCCGAATATTTCCGAAAAAATACAAAAAGCGCGGAGGTTGTTCAATGTGGCTATGGCTAAAGTGGATTACGACGCTGATTATTACTATTGTTACTGTACGAAAAGTAACCATTTTGAGTTTGTAATGCGCGAAGCGTTAAAAAATGACGTTCATATTGAAACGTCGTCGGCTTTTGATATTAATATCATCGACAAATTGTATCAGGACGGCGTGATGGATAAAAGCCGTTATGTTGTTTGCAACGGTTATAAAAGGTCGAATTATCTTGAAAATATTGCTCGTTTGGTAAACGAAGGCTTTTCCAATACGGTTTGCGTGTTGGACAATCTCTTTGAATTGGACGCTTTGACGCCTTTATTGGAAAAAGATTGTTATGTGGGAATGCGTATCGCGGCGGAAGAAGAGCCTAATTTTGCTTTTTATACATCCCGTTTGGGCATTCGTTATAACGATATTGTGCCGTATTATGAAACGAGCATTAAAAATCATCCGAAGGTAAAGCTGAAGATGCTTCATTTCTTTTTGAATACGGGAATCAAGGATACGTCTTATTATTGGAATGAATTGATGAAAGCGGTTAACGTATATTGCGCATTGAAAAAAATAGCGCCGGATTTGACCGCTTTGAATATCGGCGGAGGGTTTCCATTCCAAAATTCGCTTAATTTCAACTATGACTACGATTATATGGCGGAAGAGATCATCGCTCAAATAAAAGCCATTTGTCAACAAAACGAAGTTCCGGAACCTGATATTTTTACTGAATTCGGTTCTTATACGGTGGCGGAAAGCGGCGCTATGTTGTATAGAATTATTAACCAGAAACAACAAAACGATCGCGAACGTTGGAATATGATCGATAGCTCTTTTTTGACTACATTACCCGATACGCTTTCTATAAATCAACGGTTTATACAGTTGTCCATTAATAATTGGAACATGGAATATGAGCGGGTGAACTTAGGAGGATTAACGTGCGACAGCAATGATTTTTATAATGCCGAATTGCATCAAAACGCTATATTTTTGCCGAAATTCGACGAAGATAGTCCATTGTATATCGGATTTTTCCATACGGGAGCTTATCAGGAGGCGATAGGAGGATATGGCGGCGTGCAGCATTGCCTGAATCCTGCGCCGAAACATGTCATTATTGATAGGGACGAAGATGGAGAGATCGTGACGAAATTATTTGCAAAAGAGCAAAGTTATCAATCCATGTTGCGAATTTTGGGATACTGATGTGGATTAATCAGAAATTTTTGCGCTTAATTTGCGGCTTTTGAATTACGATGAATAACAGGGAGATTTTTTTTAGAAATATTGGCTTAACGTCCAATTTTCCGTTGGATATTGAGATTGAATGCGCGAGAGGAATTTATATGTATGCGCCTGATGGAAAGCAATATATTGATTTGGTTTCCGGAGTTTCTGTGAGTAATATCGGTCATTGCCATCCGGCGGTTGTCGCCGCCGTCAAAGAGCAAACGGAAAAGTATATGCATTTGATGGTTTACGGTGAAATCATTCAATCGCCGCAGGTGCGTTTTGCAGAACTTTTGACGCAACAATTGCCGACTTCGTTGGATTGCGTTTATTTTGTTAATTCCGGAGCGGAGGCTACCGACGGAGCCATGAAGTTAGCAAAACGTTTTACGCGCCGTTTTGAAATTTGCGCGTTTAAAAACGCTTATCATGGAAGCGCTCAAGGTTCCATGTCGGGCTTAGGTTCCGAATGTTTGAAACGTAATTTTCGCCCGTTAATTCCCGGAACGACTTTTTTGCCATACGATAATTTTGACGTTATTCAACTGATTACGGAAAAACATGCCGCCGTGATCGTCGAGCCTGTCCAAGGAGAAGGCGGTATGATCGTACCTCAAAAAGGTTTTTTAAAGGCCTTGCGCGATCGTTGCGATCAAACGGGAGCGTTATTGATATTTGATGAAATACAAACGGGGTTTGGCCGAACAGGTTCTTTATTTCGTTTTCAAAGGGAAAACGTAGTTCCCGATATTTTGTGTTGCGCCAAAGCAATGGGAGGGGGGATGCCTTTGGGCGCATTTATCTCTTCAAAAAATATTTTACAATCTTTAACGGACAATCCTCCGTTGGGACATATTACTACATTTGGAGGACATCCGGTAAGTTGCGCCGCAGCGTTAGCGCAGTTGAAAGTTTTATTGGAAGAAAATCTGATTTCAACGGCAGAAGCGAAGGGCGCTCTTTTTAGAAAATTGCTGAAAGATCATCCCGCTGTGAAAGAGATACGAGGCGTAGGATTGATGTTAGCGGTTGAAATGGAATCGGAAGCCGCTTTTTCGAAGCTATTCGGAAAATTAACCGACAGAGGAATTATAACTGATCCGTTTCTTTTTAATACGGCGTCGTTTAGGATTGCTCCGCCGCTTATTATTACTGAAAGACAAATTGAAGAATGTTGCGCAACAATTCGTCGTTGCATGGATGCGTTGTGATTTTTTTAAGATTTAATAATCCAAATATGTAAGGATTAAAAAAACATTTTTTAAATTTTTTCAGGTATTATAAAAAATAGTTACCGACTTAATCCGTAAAATACGGAATGTGAATATTTACTGAAAAATAATGAGTTTCATTAGTATTTAACAAGTAGAATCATTAACTTTGCACGCGTAAAAAAAATGCGGAAAAATAGAGTCAGTTTAAGTTATAAAAAATTAATAATAAAGGAATTATAATTATGGAAAAAAAGATCAAATCATTAGCTGATCTTAAAAAGTTGAGTGAGAATTTGAAGACAAACATTGATTTGCGCGAAAAAGCCGACACTCCGGAGAATATAGTTCAGATCAAAGTTGGAATGGGAACAAGCGGAATCGCTTCCGGAGCAAAGGAGATTATGAACTTTTTGATTGACGAGTTGGACAAACGCGCTATTCCGGCTGTTGTTACACAAACGGGCGACATCGGATATTGCTATGCCGAACCTGCTATCGAAGTAAAAATTCCGGGTCAGGATCCGGTTGTGTTTGGTTATGTAGATCAAAAAAAAGCTGAAGAGATTATTGATAAGTATATTTTAAATGGCGAATTAGTTGATGGCGTTTTACCGGCAAACTATACCGCTATTGATAAAAATTAATCAACAACTACAAACATGGCAAAAATCAAATATCATCTCATGGCATGCGGCGGGACAGGATGTCGCGCGTCGCATGGCGCTAAATTAGTGGAACGTTTGAATGAAGCAATTCAGGAAAAAGGGCTTGAAAACGAAGTGAAAGTAGTTACTACCGGATGTTTCGGCTTTTGCGAACAAGGCCCTATCATAAAAGTTTTGCCGGACAACACTTTTTATACGCAAGTGAAACCGGAAGACGCTAACGAATTGATCAACGAGCATATCATTAAAGGCCGTAAAGTGGAGCGTCTTCTATATGCCAACCCCGAAACCAAAGAACATGTTTCCGACTCAAAACACATGAATTTTTACAAAAAGCAAATACGTATTGCTTTAAGAAATTGCGGTTTTATTGATCCGGAGAACATTAACGAATACATTGCGCGCGACGGTTATGCCGCCTTGGCAAAAGTTTTGACGGAAATGACTCCAGAAGAGGCCGTCAATGTGGTAAAAGCGTCAGGGTTACGCGGCCGCGGGGGCGGAGGATTCCCGACAGGCTTGAAATGGGAATTGACGCGTAAAGTTAAGGGAGATCAAAAATATGTAGTATGTAATGCCGACGAAGGCGATCCGGGCGCATTTATGGATCGTTCTATTTTGGAAGGCGATCCGCACAGCGTTTTGGAAGCAATGGCGATCAATGGATATTGTACCGGAGCGACAAAAGGATTGATCTATATCCGTGCAGAATATCCATTGGCTATTCAACGTCTGCAAATAGCTATTGGGCAAGCTCGCGAAGTTGGACTTCTCGGAGCGGATATCTTCGGAACAGGATTTGATTTTGATATTGAATTACGTTATGGAGCCGGCGCGTTTGTTTGCGGCGAAGAAACCGCTTTGATCCATTCAATGGAAGGACAACGCGGCGAACCGACCGTAAAACCTCCTTTCCCGTCGGAAAAAGGGTATATGGGATATCCGACCAATGTTAATAATGTAGAAACATACGCCAATATTCCGGTTATTTTCAACAAAGGAGCTGAATGGTTTTCAAGTATTGGAACGGAAAAATCAAAAGGAACGAAAGTATTTGCATTGGCGGGAAAAATCAACAACGTTGGTTTGATCGAAGTTCCAATGGGAATTACGCTTCGCGAAGTAATTTACGAAATTGGCGGCGGGATCAAAGGCGGCAAGAAATTTAAAGCCGTTCAAACGGGAGGGCCTTCCGGCGGATGTTTGACAGAACATCACTTGGATACGCCCATCGATTACGACAACTTAATTGCAGCGGGTTCCATGATGGGATCGGGCGGTATGATCGTAATGGATGAAGACGATTGCATGGTATCTATTGCAAAATTCTATCTTGATTTTACAGTAGAAGAATCTTGCGGAAAATGTAGTCCTTGCCGTATCGGGAACAAACGTTTATATGAGATATTGGATAAGATTACGCAAGCAAAAGGTTCGATGACGGATCTTGATAATCTTAGAAACTTGAGTACTGTTATTAAAGATACTGCATTGTGCGGATTGGGGCAAACGTCGCCAAATCCTGTTTTGTCAACCATCGACAATTTCTGGAACGAGTATGTAGAACATGTTGTCGATAAAAAATGTCGCGCTCATGTTTGTACGGCGATGAAGCAATATATCATTGATCCGGAAGCTTGTATTGGGTGTACGCTTTGCGCTCGTAATTGTCCGGTTAACGCTATTACCGGCGAGAGAAAACAACCGCATTTTATCAATCAAGATATTTGTATTAAATGCGGCGCTTGCTACGAGAAATGTAAATTCAATGCAATTAGTATTAATTAAGCTTGTAAAAATTAATTAGAAATGGGAAAAATTAAAGTCACTATAGATTATAAGCCGTTAGAGATAGAAGAAGGAACAACCGTTCTTCATGCGGCTCGTCAAGCGGGTATAGGAATTCCTACGCTTTGTTATTTTCAATTACATGATATGGGCATTGAAAATAATCCCGGCGGATGTCGTATTTGCGTTGTTGAGATAGAAGGACGTAGAAATCTTGCGCCTGCGTGCGTAACGGTTTGTACGGATGGAATGGTTATCAAAACAAATACTATTCGCGTACTCAATTCGCGTCGTACAGTGTTGGAGTTAATTCTTTCTAACCATCCTGCCGATTGTTTGATTTGCGCAAAATCGGGAAATTGCGAATTGCAAACATTAGCGCATCGTTTGGGCGTACGTCAAATTGCTTATCAAGGGGAACAATCGCATTTTCGTGAAGATCGCTCTCCTTCCATTATTCGCGACATCGACAAATGTATCATGTGCCGTCGTTGCGAAATGATGTGTAACGAAGTTCAAACAGTGGGCGCTTTGTCGGCTATTAACCGCGGTTTTGACTCAGTTGTCGCTCCGGCGTTTGAGCAAGACCTGATAAAATCGCCTTGCACCTATTGCGGTCAATGCGTGGCGGTTTGTCCGACGGGAGCATTGACGGAAATAGATCATACGCCGGAAATTTTACGCGCTTTGGCGGATCCAACGAAAACCGTTGTGGTACAAACCGCTCCGGCTGTTCGCGTTGCTTTGGGAGAAGAGTTCGGAATGCCGGTCGGAACCATCGTAACTGGAAAAATGGCGGCTTCTTTACGCCGTTTGGGATTTGATTATGTTTTCGATACCGACTTTGCCGCCGATCTCACTATTATGGAGGAAGGGACGGAGTTGTTGGGACGTATTAGCGCTTTCTTAGCAGGAGATAAAGATGTAAAACTTCCGATTCTTACCTCTTGCTGTCCGGGGTGGGTCAACTTCCTCGAGTATAATTTCCCGAATATGAAAGATGTGCCCTCGACGGCAAAATCTCCGCAACAAATGTTCGGAGCGATTGCAAAGACTTATTTTGCGGACAAGATTAATGTAAAACGCGAAGATTTGATCGTGGTATCGGTGATGCCTTGTTTGGCTAAAAAATATGAGTGTCAACGCGACGAATTTAAAGTGGACAACGATCCCGACGTCAACTATTCAATCTCTACCAGAGAATTGGCGGCTCTTATCAAACAAGCCAATATTAGTTTCCATGAATTACCGGATGAAGATTTTGACAATCCTTTGGGAGAATCTTCGGGAGCGGCTCCGATATTCGGTGTAACGGGCGGCGTTATCGAAGCGGCCATGAGAACGGCTTACGAATTGTTTACCGGACAAAAACTTGAAAAAGTTGACTTTATAGAGCTTCGCGGTTTAGAAGGCGTTCGTAAGGCGACGATTAAAATGGGCGATCAAGACATTCATATCGGAATTGCCAACGGTTTGGGTAATGCGCGTAAACTGTTAGAAATGGTCAACAAAGGAGAGGCTGATTTTCATGCCATAGAGATCATGGCTTGTCCCGCAGGTTGCATTGGCGGAGGCGGACAACCGTTGCATCACGGCGACTCTTCTATCATTAAAAAACGCGCGGCGGCTATTTACGAGGAGGATCGTAACAAGCCGATTCGTAAATCTCATGAAAATTCGTATATTATTAAATTATATGAAGAGTTTCTTGGAAAACCATGCAACGAAAAAGCGCACCATCTGTTGCATACTCATTATTTTGATAAGAGTACGGTTATTGAAGGTACGGTGGATGTAGAGAATAATTAATTAGAATTATAAAGAATAGGAGATATAATTATGGCATATATAAAATTAGTAGAGAGCAGTTTAAAAACCATTAAGGACATTTGCGCTTCATTTGGCTACAGAAAAGGCGATTTGATTAATGTTCTTCATAAAGTGCAGGGCGCGCTGGGGTATTTATCTGCTGAGACTCAAGAAGCTGTTGCGAAGGAATTGGGAATTTCGGCGGCGACGGTTTATGGCGTGGTATCGTTTTATTCATTCTTTACCATGAAGCCGAAAGGAAATCATCCGATTTCAATCTGCATGGGAACGGCTTGTTATGTCCGCGGCGCTGAAAAAGTGGTTAACGAATTCAAAAAGCAATTAGGCGTGGAGATCGGAGAAACGACTGAAGACGGCGTTTTTTCATTGACGTGTTTGCGTTGCGTGGGAGCGTGCGGCTTGGCGCCGGTGGTAACCGTGGGCGAGAAAGTTTACGGACATGTTGTCCCCGACGGCGTAGAGGGAATTCTAAATGAATATAAATAGAATTATTTCTGTCCAGTAAATTTATTGCTCGTTAACAAAATTAGGGCTGATTTCTAATGATAGAAGTCAGCCCTTTTTTTGTTAATTTTGAATTATCAATAGGAGATTTGAAAGGGGATTTATTGTCGTCGTTGGACAATCGAAACACTCTACAAGCAACTCAAACAGAATTTCCCGCTCATTTCTTTTACGGAGCCAGCGTAAATGCCATTCAAAACATGTACTTATCGCAATCTGCTTTATTCAGTCATCGAACATAAGATAAAACAACATTGTCCATTCCCGCAAATAGTAACCGCGTTGAATTAAATGTTGATGTATTATGTAGATTTCATTGCCTTTATGGAAAATCCCGACAAAATTTGGCAAAATATCTCCACAGAAGCCGACTTTTCGCCTCCAAATCCAACACTTTTTTCACTCAATTTTTAGCGAGGAGGCTTACTTTTTCAAAAACAAATCCGAAACGCCATTTTATTGGCATTTCGAACAAGGTATTTATGTTGTTTTTACTTTTACTGGACAGCAATATTTCTTTATATGGATTTTTCATATGCCTCATATATTTATCGCTTAATGTTTTTTCTTCACTTGTAAAATCATATTTACAGCGCGCGGTACAAATACGAATTAACATCACATAAATCAAGCGTAATCAACAAGAATGAAACCTTTTGTTTTGTTTCTAAATAATTGATTTACAGAAAATTTACTTAATTTCCAATTTCTACTACAAGTTGATCGACCCAATCGATAATACGTCTATCCGTCAATTCAGGCTGATTTTCTTGATCTATAACAAGCCCTATAAATTTTTCTCCTTCAATAGAACGCGAATCGAAAAAGTCATAATCGTCAGTCGGCCAATGTCCGATAATTTTTGCTCCTTTTTGTTCTAAAACAGTTTTCAGTTCCGACATGCCGTCGGCAAAATTATCAGGATACGCTTTTTGATTACCAATTGCAAAAACAGCCGCTTTTTTACCGGTCAAATCCGCAAAACGAATAATATCAAAAAAAGTACTCCATTTTGTCGTTTCATCAGCTTTGAGCCAATTATCTTCCGTTTCGACAGTACTTCCTCCAATAATAATCACGTCGAAAGGACGCAATTTACCCTCCGAAACCGAAAGAAAATCCAATTTTTCCGCTTTTATATCTTCCTCGTTATAAAAAGTAAATTGCCGTATTAATTTATCAGCTACCAACCGCGTATTTCCTCCCAACGGCCAAGAAAGAATAGCCACTCGTTTCATATCTTTAGTTCTTTATAGTTTACGGCAGTAAAGATAGTGATTTTTTGTTAACGACAAATATAAAATTAAAAGTCTTTTTTGTTTTTAAGAAATTATTTCTACTTTTGAATAAAAAATCATGATTATGTATCTGGAAGATATAAGAGATTATTGTATTAATAAGCAGGAAGTTACGGAAGGATTTCCTTTCGATAGCGACACGTTAGTATTTAAAGTATGCGGAAAAATATTTCTTTTGTCGTCGCTCGAAAAAAACACGATTAGCTTAAAATTTGATCCGGAAATGGCTATTGATCTGCGAGAACGTTACAGCGAAGTGGTAGGAGCTTTTCACATGCATAAAAAATATTGGAACAGCATTCAACTCGACGGAACAATACCTTCCAAATTAATTTACGAATGGATCGATCACTCTTACAAGCAAACAGCAATGAAACTTTCTCGGAAAGATCGAGCGCTTTTGTCGTTAGACAATTTGAATGAACCATAAAAGCGTTTCAAGATTTGCATATTTCTGAAATTATCCTTAACGAACCCTTTTTTAAGTCGAAAAAAAAGCAGACCTTTGCAACAAAAATACGAGATGCTAAAAATAGGAGTTTTAGGAGTCGGACATTTAGGAAAGATTCATATCAAATGTATTAATTTATCTTCTCATTATGAGTTGGTCGGGTTTTACGATCCCAATCGTGAAAATGCTTTAAAAGTAGCGGAAGAATATGGAACGCATTCATTCGATTGTTTAGAAAATTTGATCGACGCCGTAGACGTTGTCGATATTGTAACGCCTACGATTCATCATTTTGAAAGCGCATCTTTAGCCATTCAGAAGAACAAACATGTTTTTATTGAAAAACCGATTGTCGCCACTCCCGAAGAAGCTCGTAAATTGATCGCTTTAGCAAAACAAGCGCGCGTGAAGATACAAGTCGGACATGTAGAACGATTTAATCCCGCATACATTGCATTGCAACCTTTTTTGAAAAATCCGATGTTTATCGAAGCGCATCGTTTGGCGGAATTTAATCCGAGAGGATGCGACGTTCCTGTAGCTCTCGATCTGATGATTCACGATATAGATATTGTCTTAAATGCCATAAAATCAGAAGTAA
Organism: Bacteroidales bacterium; assembly: GCA_031254805.1. Lineage (GTDB taxonomy): Bacteria > Bacteroidota > Bacteroidia > Bacteroidales > WRLA01 > WRLA01. Next base: position 9,682 of record JAIRTP010000073.1, on the reverse strand, counting down.
GGTTTATTCATGCGAGCGGAGTTAATGTAGTTGGCGACACCTATGATATTACTAATGCGCGATTAGAATTTGAAAACGGAGCTGTTGCCAATCTTACCGCAAGCCGTATTTCAATGAAAAATATGCGGAAAATGAGATTTTTCCAAGAAAACGCCTATTTAACGGTTGATTTCCTGAATAAAACTACCGAAATAGTCACTTTACACGATGTTACAAGCCATGATGAATCAGATCCTTTTGCCATGATATTTGATTTAGGCGATGAAAAACCCAAAAAGAAAATAACTTTTAAAAAACCGGAAATTATTCCTATTAACGCTATTCAAACTGAATTGGAAGCTTTCAGCAACGCCATTCTCACTGATACGGAACCTCCCGTGACGGTTGAAGACGGATGTAAGGCTTTAGAAATTGCATATAGAATTCTTGAAGAATCGAACCGCATTCATCTTCAAGCAAAAGGATAATTCTTAAAAAGATAATATTATAATATATGTAAACGTTTCAAAATATAAATGAAGATTATGCCTAAAAAACTCACCTCCTTAGATATTATTGCTATTTTACTTTTCTTGTCGATCACAGGATGCGAACGGTTTGAAGGCGACCAAGAAATTCCCGCTTATCTACAAATTGACACGATCTCGTTACAAGTCAGTTCCGCTTATCCTTGGATCACGCCGACCTCACAAATTGTCGACGCATGGATATATGTGGACGATTGGTTGGTAGGAGATTTTCAACTTCCCTGCAAAATACCGATTTTAAAAAGAGGAGAATGTAAATTAACCGTTTATCCCGGAGTTTTAATGGGACAACAATCTTTACAAAGAAGAGGATATCCTTTTTATACAAAACACGAATCTGTGATTTCGCTTGCAGAAGATTCCGTAACTATTATGAAGAATATCTCCACAACCATTAATGATATTTCCGATTTTATATTAAACGAAACGTTTGAAGACGTTAATTTATCTTTTGATACAATCAGCGCCAAAGATCGAACGGCAATGATTGAACGTTACGCTACAAGAGAATTAGATTTGGATAGCAGATTGTATGGAACATACGTAGGCGGCGTAAAACTTGACGATAACAACAAAGGTTTTATGATCATGACTAAAGAAGCTTACGACGACCTTCCTTTTAATAAAGATTTGATCGTTGAGATAGATTATTGTTGCAATCACACTTTTGTTGTGGGATTACAATATAAATATCAAAACAGAATAGATCGACACGATGTCTTAGTTTTGGGAGCAAGAAAAGAGATGGAGTGGAATAAAGCTTATGTAAATATGGCTCCCAGAGTTACTCAACTCATCGGAAATTATAAAGCGACAGATTTTAAAATATATATACGGGCAGATTTGAACGAAGGAGAAGCAAACGCTCTGTTTTATTTTGACAATATCAGATTTATTCGTCCAAAAGCATAATCATTATGAATAGAAGACGACAAGCTTTTAAATATTTGCTGCTTGATATTTTATCGGCCATGATAGCATGGACTCTTTTTTATCTTTTCAAAAAAAGTAATATAGACCATCTCCCCATCACAAGCATTGATGCGCTCTTTAATAGAGGATATTATATCTACGGATTAGTTCTTTTTCCCGCTTTTTGGGTATTTCTATATACTATGGTTGGCAATTATCGTCGTCCTTATCGAAGATCGCGCCTATATGAATTAGGACATACGATTTTCGTAGTAACGCTCGGCATCGTCATTATTGTATTCGCATTGCTAATTTATCCTCCGGCAGACAAACTCATTATTGATTATCGCTTTTTTCTTTCGTTTTGGATCATCCAATTTACGTTCACCTACCTATTCCGGTTTCTATTTACCTATTCTACTTTGCGTAAAATCAGAAACCGAAAGATCGGTTTTCCGACCATTATCGTTGGCGGAAAAAAAAACGCATTGGAAATATATAATGAACTGGAAGGCTCTATCAAATCGCCGGGTAATAAATTTGTCGGTTTTGTAAACGCTTTGGAAGACAAGGATTATCCTTTGGAACAACACCTGAAAAATTTAGGTTCTTACAAAGATTTACAACAGATCATTGAACAATATAATGTCGAGGAAGTCATTGTAGCAATAGAACGAGACGAAGCCTATACGGTCGACCGCATTATCAAAGAAATTGCCGATACGACGGTGCATATCAAAGTAATTCCCGATATTCAAGACATTCTATTAGGAGCTGTTAAGACAAATTCTATATGGTCGCCGTTTATTGAAATAGTACGGGAACCGTTACCCGAATGGCAAAGACTTTTAAAAAGATTGATGGACGTAGTGGTTAGTTTGACTGCTATCATCCTTTTAATTCCTGTTTATATACTCACCGCTATCGGCGTAAAACGTTCGTCGCCCGGCCCTATCATATATTCGCAAGTACGGATCGGCAAAAATAGAAAACCGTTTCAAATGTATAAGTTCCGATCTATGTTTGTCGATTCGGAAAAGGATGGGAAACCTCAATTGTCGTCAAAAGACGATCCGCGCATTACAAAATTCGGACGATTTATGCGCAAAACAAGATTGGATGAAATTCCTCAGTTCTTTTGCGTATTAAAAGGCGATATGTCTCTTGTAGGACCTCGTCCCGAACGCAAATATTATATTGATGAAATCATGAAACAAGCGCCCGAATATCGTCTTTTATTAACCGTAAAACCGGGGATTACTTCATGGGGACAAGTCAAGTTCGGATATGCCGAAAATGTCAATCAAATGATCCAAAGATTAAAGTACGATTTGTTATATTTGGAGAATATGTCTATTGCAACTGATATCAAAATACTGATATATACTATTCTGATCGTATTGCAAGGTCGGGGAAAATAGCGCCAAAAGCTTGTCGATAATTTTATACCATATTGACAAACAGCAATTTAATATGAAATTTAAATAATTTGTCAAAATATTTGTTTTTTTCGAAAAAAAGCAGTTACTTTGCACCCTGCTTTGTAAAAGGTAAATATATAAAGTAAAAAATTAAAATAAAGATGTCTAGAGTTTGTGATTTAACGGGAAAGCGATTTGTGGTTGGAAATAAAGTTTCTCACTCAAACAGAAAAACTTTAAGAAAATTCAACGTAAATCTTCAGATGAAGAAATTTTATGTGCCTGAATGGGACGAATGGATTTGGTTACGCGTTTCTATGGACGCCTTGAGAAGCATCAATAAAAAAGGCGTTTATGCTTGTTTGAAAGAAGCTGAGAAGAAAGGACTGATTAAGTTATATTAAATTTGATATTTTTTCCTTTGTAAGAAACTTATTCAAATTTATTTCGTTGCAGGATCAATAACTTTTTGTTATTGATCCTGTTTTTTTATCTCCTATTTTACAATAGAACAATTAGAAAATATGCGCAAATATGGATAAAATGTGCATGTTTTTATTTGCCTGCATAGCTTTTTTGTTTATTGCAAATCGTAATTATCAGATTATCAATATTTTAAATTATAATTTTATTTTTTTGTATTTCAGAACAAAAACCTATATTTGCACGTTTTTAATAAAGGTGTGCAAAATAAAGAAGTAATGGCTACAACACGACAAAGTTTGGTAGATGCAGCGCGTAAGCTTTTTGGACAATTCGGCGTGAAAAATACGACGATGAACGATATTGCCGTCGAATCTCAAAGAGGGCGTAGGACATTGTATACTTATTTTAAAAATAAAAACGAACTCCTCGACGCCGTCATAGAAGATGAATTGCAATTTGTGATTTCATCGTTAGAGGAAGTTTTGAAATTAGATTTGGAGCCTTTGGAAAAACTCATCCATTTCATAACGGTGAGAATGAACGTTGTAAGAACCGCCGTGCAAAGAAACGGGTCTCTGCAAGCAGAGTTTTTCAGAGATGTGATCCGCGTAGAATTAGTACGTCGTAAATTTGAAAAGATAGAAATAAAATATTTGAAAGAATTACTGTTGAACGGCGTTGAAAAAAAAGTATTCGACGTTTCGAACATCCAACAAACGGCAATTTTTATTCATTTTGTAATGAGAGGGTTAGATGTCCCATATATTAGAGGAATGTTTGATAATCCCGACAATGAACAAGAAGATATTTCCAGAATCAAGAATAAAATACTGATCATGGTAAAAGGTATTTTAAAAGAAGGAAATGATTTATAAAATATTGATTAAGAATAAATTTTACTATAAATACGATATAAGGTTATGTTTATAAACGCTACAGGGTTTTATATTCCTTCGCAAAGAGTGTCAAATGATTATTTTTTAGAAATAAGCGGATTGACTCGCGATTGGATATTTAAACGTACGGGAATTGAATCGCGTTCTAAAGTTACGGAAGATGAAACCGGAGTCGAAATGGGAATAGAAGCTGTAAAAAGAGCTATGGAAAACCTCCCATATTCTACAAAAGATATTGATGCGATCGTAAGCGCCGGATATACGCCGATTGATACGGTCGGCACCTTAGCGCATGTCGTTCAGAAAGAATTTGAGATGAAAAACGCCATGTCGTTGATGGTCTCTTCCGCATGTTCCTCGTTTGTAAATGCTTTGGAAATCATTGAAGGATATTTTGCAAGCGGCAAAGCAGAAAAAGCCTTGATCGTTTGTTCCGAACAAAATTCATATTATAGTAACGAGGCCGACCAACAAAGTGGATATCTTTGGGGCGACGCCGCTGTGGCAATGTTTATTTCCAAAGAGAAACAAGCTGAAAATGAGCCGGAAATATTAAATATAACATCTCGAGGCTTAGGTCATGTCGGCAAAGGTCCGAAAGGCGTTTATTTATCATTAAAAGATAAAGGGTTGGTGATGCCCGACGGGCGCGATGTTTTTATAAATGCCACAAAATATATGATCGACGCCATCACTACGGTTACAAGCCGAATTGGGATTACTCCGAAAGATTTAGACTATCTGATCGCTCATCAAGCTAACATAAGGATTGTCAACAATGTATTGCATCAATTGGATTTTCCTGAGGAAAAATCCTTGAATAATATTCAAAATTATGGAAATACGGGATCGGCAAGCGCATTTCTTGTTATGATGGAACATCAACAAAAATTTCAAAAAGGAAGTTACGTCGGAATTACCGTCTTTGGAGGCGGTTATTCGTCGGGAGCCGTATTGATCAGATTTTAAAATATTACGTCCACCGAGATAAGAACCGGTCCCATTTCTTGCGTTTTTTTTGCGGAATAGGATCGTTATGATGTTCTAATTTGCTGTAAGTTTCTTGCAAGCTATCTTCATCTTCAGAAATAAGAAGAATGACATCGTTCGCTTCTAATTTGGCGCTTCCTTTTGGAACAAAATAGTGGTTTTCTCTTTTTATTAAAACGACCAAAGTCTTATCTGGAAGCGGTAAATCCATTACCTTATTGCTCTTTTCCAATATTGTCGGCGTTATTGTTATTTCCGTCATAGTCGATTTAATATCTTCCGAAAGACTTATCTCAAATTCGGATAATTTCGGTTGAAATTTTGGCTTTCCGGTCAAATGAAGTATTTCCGCCACTTTTGCCACGCTCGTTCCTTGAACTAAAAGAGAAACCAGTGTGACAAAAAATACAATATTAAAAATCATTGGAGCTTGCGCCAACCCGGCCGTAAGCGGATATGTTGCAAAAATAATAGGTACCGCTCCTCTCAAGCCAACCCAAGCAGTGTATATTTTGGCATTTTTCGCCATTTTTTTGAAAGGTAACAAGCATAGAAAAACAGCGGCCGAACGTGAAATAATAATCATGAAAAAACTGATCAATAATCCTATTCCCGCTACGTCCATCAATTGGGAAGGTTTTACCAATAAACCCAATCCGAGAAACATCACGCCTTGACATAACCACGCCACGCCGTCTAAAAATCTCTTCCCTGAATACTTATGAACAAATTTTGAGTTGCCAATAACAAGCCCGCAAAGATATACTGCCAAATAACCGTTACCTTGAAGATATTGCGTGACGGAGAAAGTGATAAACGATATACATATCAACATAATAGGATAAAAAGCATCATTGTCGACATTGATTCTATTGATAAACCGGACAGCCAATATTCCAAACACTATTCCCATCACAGCGCCAAAAACAAATTGGAAAACAAACATTCCAATATATCCCCAAATGCTTCCTTGACCTTCGGATTGAATCAATTGAATAAACATAATCATTAACATATACGCCATTGGGTCGTTACTACCGCTCTCAAACTCAAGCAAAGGTTTTAAACGTTCTTTCAATACCAACCCTTTCGAGCCAAGAATAGCAAAAACGGTAGCCGAATCGGTAGAAGACATCACAGACGCCAATAGAAAAGATTCCAATAAGGAAAATGCAATTGCATCCATGAAATTATTGGTAAGCCAATATATAAAGACGCCTGTAAATAACGCCGTCAACAATACGCCCAATGTCGATAAAATAGAACCTCTTACTAATATCGGTTTGATATCGACATATTTTGTATCCATTCCCCCCGAAAAAAGGATCATAGTCAGCGATATCATCCCAATGAATTGCATTAAATATGGACTATCGAAATGCAGTCCTCCGATGCCGTCTTCTCCAAAAATAACGCCAACGATTAAAAATAATAATAAGGCGGGGACTCCAAAACGATAGCTTGCTTTGCTTGCAATAATCCCTATCAGGAATAACGCTGCCCCAATAAACATAAAGTGCTCCAAGTTGATATTTGTCAGCATAATAATAAAGTATTGATAGCCGTATAAAGCGCAAATATATAAAAAAAATCAATATTTTTCACAATTTGTCGCATTTTATTTTGCCGAGAACGTAGAAAAAACAGAGGATATAATGCGTTGCTTCTTAATATTTAATTACTTTTGCCGCAATAAACATCTTTATAGGATTTGACGTATTTCAATAATATACCCTAAATAATGGAGCAAAATTTTTATAATTTCAGTATTCAAGAAACGGAAAAAATATTCTCTACCTCTTGCGACAAAGGACTTACGGAACAGCAAGTTCAAGAATTACGCGCTAATTACGGATTTAATGAATTTGACAAAAAGAAAAAGAAATCTCTGTTTATCCGCTTTTTAGAACAGTTTAAAAGTTTTATGATCATTGTGCTTATCATTGCCGCCGTCATATCGGGAATTGTGGGCGTATTGCATCATGAAGGAATCATGGATTCCATTATCATTCTATGCGTTGTTGTGTTAAATGCGATTATCGGAGTCGCTCAAGAAGCCAAAGCCGAATCATCGTTGGAAGCGTTGGAAAAAATGAGCGCGCCGCACTGTAAAGTGATCAGAGACGGCGTACAGAAAGTTATTTTGTCGAGAGAACTTGTTCCGGGCGATGTCGTCGTTTTAGATACCGGCGACGCCATCCCCGCCGATTTGAGGTTGACGGAAACAATTAATTTAAAAACACAAGAATCAGCGCTGACAGGCGAATCTCTTCCCGAAGATAAAAGCGTCGAAGCAATAGAAGAAACAGAGGTGCCGCTCGGCGATCGCGCCAATTTAGCGTTCTCTTCATGTATTGTAACTTACGGAAGAGGAAAAGGAATTGTGACCGCTACCGGAATGAAAACGGAAGTGGGCAAGATTGCAGCTATGATACAATCTGTTCCCGATACTTTAACGCCTATGCAACTTCGATTGAACGATCTTGGAAAAATGCTTGGCATTGCAGCTTTGGCTATTTGTATCATCATTTTTATCGCAGGATTGTTATGGGGAAAAGAGTGGATGGAGATGTTTATGATCGCTATTTCTTTAGCCGTTGCGGCAATTCCCGAAAGTTTGCCCGCCATTGCAACGATCGTTTTAGCTATCGGCGTTCAACGATTAGCAAAACAACATGCCATTGTGCGCACTCTGTCGTCCGTAGAAGTTTTAGGAAGTACGACCGTTATCTGCTCCGATAAAACGGGAACATTGACGCAGAATAAAATGACCGTCGCAAAAATGTTTGCCGACGAAACCTTTTTGGATATTAATCAAAACGGCAAATTGAATAATAAATTTCAAACTGTTTTGCAAATAGCTATCCTTTGCAATGATACCAAATTAATTGAAGAAAGCGGAATGGTTGAAACCATCGGAGATCCGACAGAAACGGCATTAGTAGATGCCGGATTGCGGTTTTCCATGGATAAAAATAATCTGGATAAAAAGTTCCCACGCGTAGAAGAGATCCCTTTTGATTCTGAAAGAAAATTGATGACGACCGTACATCGTCATGAAGATTCTCTCTTAGTTTATACTAAAGGCGCTCTGGATGAATTATTAGCATGTTGTACCAAAATAGAATTAAACGGAGAAGAGAAGAAATTAGACGACGCAATGAAAGAACGTATTCATAACGCCAACTATGAAATGGCTGAAAATGCGCTGCGCGTTTTAGGAATGGCTTATAAGAGAGTTGAAACTCTTCCCGAAAAGAGTCAGATAACGACGTTAGAAAATGATCTGATTTTTGTCGGCATGTTAGGGATGATCGATCCTCCGCGTCCAGAAGTACGCGACGCCGTACATATTTGTCGAAACGCCGGAATAAAACCGGTTATGATTACCGGAGATCATAAAGTTACCGCCGTCGCTATTGCCAAAGATTTAGGCATTTTAGAGCCCGGCGGAGAAGCTATTACCGGATTAGAACTTCAAAAGATGGGCAATAATGAATTTAACGAACGTATCGAAAATATTAATGTATATGCGCGCGTATCTCCTGAAAATAAGGTTCGCATTGTGAAACAGTTTCAACATCGAGGCGAAGTTGTTTCTATGACCGGCGACGGCGTAAACGACGCTCCCGCTTTAAAACTTGCCGATATCGGCGTGGCCATGGGAATTACGGGAACCGACGTTTCAAAACAAGCTGCCGACATTGTACTTGCCGACGACAATTTCGCTACTATCGTTTCATCCGTAAAAGAAGGACGTCGCATATACGATAACATTTTGAAAGCGATAAATTTTCTCTTGGCTACAAACATAGGCGAGTTGTTAACATTATTTGTCGCCGTTTTGGTTGGTTGGGGATCGCCGTTATTAGCTGTTCATATCTTGATCATCAATTTAGTTACGGATAGCTTGCCGGCTTTAGCTTTGAGTTTCGATCCGGCTGCGCCGAATATCATGAAACGCAAACCTAATAACTCTCATGAATCGATACTCAATCGCTCATTCATTTTAAAAGTGTTAGCTCAAGGAATGCTGATGGGGGCGTTGACCTTGATAGCTTTTCGTATTGGAGTTCATACTTCTATTGCCGTCGGCCAAACTATGGCATTCGGCGTTTTAGCGTTAAGCCAACTCATCCATGTGTTTAATATCAGATCTGGATCTCTTTCTGCGTTTAAAAATATCTTCTCCAACAAATATTTATTAGGCGCTATCGTATTATCTGCATTGATCGTTTTGGGAATATTAGAAATCTCCGCATTGCATGATATTTTCAGCGTTACCGATCTCTATCTCGAACAATGGATGATCGTTATTGGTTTCTCATTAATGCCGTTGCCGATTATGGAGATTTGGAAACTATTTTCGAAATTGTTCTCAATGTCTCATAGTTAGTGGGACAATGTCGAACTTAGAAAATACATCATGCAAAATACATATCAAATTCTATTGTTGCATTTAGTAAAAGCAAAATCTCTGCTATCTCTTTCGTAATGATTATGCTAGGCA
>JAIRTP010000038.1 GCA_031254805.1 Bacteroidales bacterium | reverse complement strand
TAAAACACTTTTTGCAACTTAGAAAAAAAGCGCTACTTTTGCATTTTAAAAGTAAAATAAGTACAAGTAATAAATAAAGTATGGCATCAACAGCTGATTTTCGTAACGGATTAACCATTTATTTTAACAATGAACTTTATACAATCGTTGAATTTCAACATGTAAAACCGGGAAAAGGCGCAGCGTTCGTTCGCACTAAGCTAAAAAATGTAAAAACCGGGAAAGTTCTTCCGAACACTTTTCCTTCCGGAACAAAAGTAGATATTGCACGCGTTGAACGTCGCAAATTTCAATTTCTATACAAGGAAGGAGAACAATATCAATTCATGAATTTAGATGATTATGAACAAATTGGTATTGAAGAAGAGTTAATCAATGCAGCTGATTTAATGAAAGAGGGACAAGAAGTGGAAATTGTAATTCATGCCGATACCGAAACGCCGCTTTTCTGTGAATTACCGCCGTTTGTCGATTTGGAAGTGACTTATACCGAACCCGGAATGAAAGGCGATACGGCAACGAATACTTTGAAACCGGCTACTGTAGAAACCGGATCAACCGTCAAAGTTCCATTGTTTATCGAAACGGGAGAGATGATTAGAGTGGACACCCGTACCCACGAATATTCGGAAAGAATAAAAAAATAAATTGAAAAGGCTGGAAAGGCCTTTTTTATTTATAATAGCATAATTTATAAGAAAAAATTAGTTATCATATTTTGTAATATTCGATTTTATGAAATTTGAAAAATCTTATACCGTTTCAAGCCTTGCATCATTGTTGGGAAGAGAACATGTCGGCCCTGATCAACAAATTATCGGCTTAAATGAGATACACATGGTAGAACCCGGAGATATTACCTTTGTAGATCATCCGAAATATTACGACAAAGCGTTGAATAGCAAAGCGACCATCATATTGATCAATAAAGAAGTTGAACCTCCGCAAGGAAAATCGCTGATTATTTCCGACGATCCGTTTGCCGATTTTGTCAAAATAATTCGTAAACATCGTCCTTTCATTCCGGCAACGTCGGCTATTAGCCCGCATGCGGAAATTGGAGAGGATACTATTATACAGCCAAATGTTTTCATTGGCGATCATGTAAAGATCGGAAAAAATTGCATCATCCATGCTAACGTATCTATCCATCCCTATACAGAAATTGGCGATAACGTTATTATTCATTCATCTTCCGTTATTGGCGGCGACGCTTACTATTTTCAGAAAAAAAATGGAAGATATCGTAAATTTGAAACTGCAGGACGAACAATCATTCGCAACGATGTAGAAATAGGCGCGGCTTGCACGATCGATTGCGGCGTTACGGGCGATACTTTTATCGACGACGGATGTAAATTCGATAATCATGTACAAGTCGGACATGATACGTTTATCGGGAAAAATTGCCTGATAGGTTCTCAATGCGCCATCGCCGGCGTTACAAAGATTGAAGACGACGTGATCTTATGGGCGCGAGTCGCCGTCAACAAAGACATTGTAGTGGGCAAAGGAACTGTTATTTTAGCTACTTCAGCTCTCGACAAAAGCGTTCCGTCGGGAGGAACTTATTTCGGATCTCCCGCCCAGCCGGTCATGCTAGCATGGAGGGAGATAGCGGCAATGCGTCAACTACCTGATTTATTACAGAAATTATCGGAAAAATAGCCTTATTCAGCTTTTTTATATAACCGCATGATTAAAAATCTCTTAATGGATAATAAACATTAAGAGATTTTATTTTTTCAGCAAAGATTTATCATGAAATTATCTTACATTTGCATCCTTTAGAAATCTGATAAAATCGTGGCAAAAGCAAGCAAAGATACTCCGTTGATGAAACAATATAATGCAATCAAAGCAAAGCATCCTAATGCTTTGTTGCTATTTCGCGTTGGAGACTTTTATGAAACTTTTGGCGATGACGCTATTATTGCATCGCGCATTTTAGGTATTGTTCTGACAAAACGTTCAAACGGAGCCGCTGCGGATATGGAATTGGCCGGCTTTCCGCATCATTCATTAGATACATATCTCCCTAAATTGGTTCGTGCAGGACAAAGAGTAGCTATTTGCGACCAGTTGGAAGATCCGAAGTTGACAAAAACGATCGTAAAACGGGGCATAACGGAATTGGTCACGCCCGGCATCGCTTATAACGACCAAATATTAGAGCAAAAAGAGAATAATTTTCTCGCCGCAGTTCATTTTGACGGCAATATCAACGGCATTGCACTGCTGGATATTTCTACCGGCGAATTTTACTTAGCGGAAGGTTCTGTCGAATATGCCGACAAATTGTTACAAAGTTTCAAGCCAAGGGAAGTAGTCGTACAACGCAATCATTTAACCAAGTTTAAAGAAATCTTTGGAAATAAATTCTATACGTCGGTTTTTGAAGATTGGGTTTTTAAAGAGGAATTTGGCACAGAATTATTGTTGCGCCATTTTGGCGTCAATACGTTAAAAGGTTTCGGCGTTGGAGAACAAAAAAGAGGGATCATTGCCGCCGGAGCAATCATGCATTATCTCGCCGAAACACAACATGATAAATTGCAACATGTTTGTAAACTAAGTCGCATTACGGAAGAGCATTACGTCTGGCTGGATCGTTTTACGATTCGTAACTTGGAATTGATACAATCGATGGGCGAAGATGGAAAAACTTTGTTAGACATTTTGGACGTAACCGCTTCTCCCATGGGATCGCGTCTGTTAAGACGTTGGATAACATTGCCTATTAAGGATATTTCTTCTTTGGAACAACGACTCGACATCGTCGAATATATGATCCAAAATGAAGATTTTAGCTCGAAAATTTATGATTTACTAAAAACGGTCGGCGATTTGGAGCGGCTAATCGCACGTTCTTCCGTCGGAAAGATTTCTCCTCGTGAAATGCTTTATGTGAAAAAAGCGTTGACAGCCATTGAAGAGACAAAACGGTTATGCGAACAATCGAACAGTCCCGCTTTGACCGTATTAGCTGATAAATTGAATCCTTGCCATTCCATAAAAAAAAGAATTGAAGAGGAATTGGTAGACGATCCGCCTACTGCAGTTAATAAAGGAAATGTCATTAAAAGAGGCGTCAACGCTCAATTGGACGATCTTCGGGCAATTTCATATTCCGGAAAAGATTATCTCATAGCTATTCAATCCCGGGAAATCGAACGAACAGGGATTCCCTCTTTAAAAATCGGATACAACAACGTTTTCGGTTATTATCTCGAAGTGACCAATACGCATAAAGATAAAGTTCCTCCGGAATGGATCCGTAAACAAACTTTGGTAAATGCCGAGCGTTATATTACTGAGGAGTTAAAAGAGTACGAAGAGAAAATACTTGGCTCCGAAGAAAAAATATTGCAATTAGAAACGCGGCTATTCAACGAATTAATTTTGGCTTTGAATGATTTTATTGAACCCATCCAGCTAAATGCTAAGGTTTTGTCGCGAATAGACGTACTCCTTTCCTTTGCAAATGTTTCCAAAATAAATAATTACGTTCGCCCTATCTTGAACGAAGGATATACCTTGGAAATTGTCGACGGCCGTCATCCCGTGATAGAGCAACAAATGCCCGTCGGAGAGAAATATATTGCCAACGACGTCTACTTAGATAATGAAAAACAGCAAATTATTATCATTACCGGGCCAAATATGTCGGGAAAATCGGCATTATTACGTCAGACGGCTCTCATCGTGTTGATGGCTCAAATCGGTTGTTTTGTTCCTGCCGCCTCTGCCGAGATCGGCATTATGGATAAAATATTTACCCGCGTAGGAGCTTCTGATAACATATCATCAGGCGAATCTACGTTTATGGTTGAGATGAATGAAACGGCGAGTATCCTTAACAATATTTCGTCGCGAAGTTTGATATTATTAGATGAGATCGGACGTGGGACAAGCACATATGACGGCGTCAGCATCGCTTGGGCAATTACAGAGTATTTACATAATCACCCCGTTTTCAGACCGAAAGTATTGTTTGCGACGCATTATCATGAACTCAATCAGATGGCGGAATCAATGAAACGGATTAAGAACTTTCATGTGACTGTTCGCGAGGTAAATAATAAGGTGATTTTTCTGCGTAAACTCTCCAAAGGAGGAAGCGAACATAGCTTCGGTATCCATGTGGCGCGAATGGCTGGAATGCCAAAACAAGTGCTTGACCGCGCCAATCAAATGTTGCGTCAATTAGAATCGATACGTGAACAATCAAATTTAGGAAAAAAGAAGCAAAACCTCAAAAATGTTCCTCATATCAACGAAGGATATCAGCTTAGTTTTATACAATTAGACGATCCATTATTGCAGCAAATTAAGGAAGACATTCTGAATACAGATATTAATACCTTAACTCCGGTAGAGGCTCTCATGAAATTAAACGAGATTAAAGGATTGATTAACAAATAGATATTCCGATAACTTTTTCTTACAGAAAAATATTTGCCATTTTTTTGGAAAAATAAAAAATATCGTATCTTTGCACTCCGCAACGAAAGCGGAAGTAGCTCAGTTGGTAGAGCATAACCTTGCCAAGGTTAGGGTCGCGGGTTCGAGTCCCGTTTTCCGCTCGCCACAACGTTCTTATACAAGGATTATATGAAACCTTTTGCTCGGATGGCGGAATAGGTAGACGCGAGGGACTTAAAATCCCTTGGCCGCAAGGCTGTGCGGGTTCGATTCCCGCTCCGAGTACATTGTTTTCATAACCTAAATATCGCGGAAGTAGCTCAGTTGGTAGAGCATAACCTTGCCAAGGTTAGGGTCGCGGGTTCGAGTCCCGTCTTCCGCTCAATGTAACATAAATATCAATATTTTGTATTTAATGTTGCTAAATTACATCCGGCTTGCAGGGTACGAGAAGTCGGATTCCATTACCATCAATCGCTTCTACAATCGGGTTAAGAAATAAATAAATCATGTATTCACTCAATTGCTACTTGTTCTCTCCGGTAAAGGTTTTATTAGTATTGATAGCACCAAGATAGAGTCAAAGTTCAACAAATCACTACTGTCCGGTAAACATTTTGAGGGGAAGGCAAAAAATCAGGGCTGATTTCCGATGATGGAAGTCAGCCCTTTTTTGGCTAATTTTGCGCTACTAAACCATAAA
>JAIRTP010000020.1 GCA_031254805.1 Bacteroidales bacterium | reverse complement strand
CAGAAAATAATCAAACTGTTTTATAATGAAAAGAGACTATTCAGAAATTGAATAGTCTCTTTTTTGTGGGCGCTACTGGATTCGAACCAGTGACCCCTACCCTGTCAAGGTAATGCTCTAAACCAACTGAGCTAAGCGCCCTTTGCGGGTGCAAAATTAATTCATTTTTCAGAAATGGCAATTAAATAATTCATTTTATTTTTGATAGAGCAAGAGCGCATAAAACTTATTTTGAAAATTGCCTCAAAAATTCGCGATATTCATTATCCGTTTTTTGAGGCAATTTTTAGTCAAAAAATATATGATGCCTCTATTATTCTCCTCGCATTAGTCTATTGATAAACCAAGGATGTTGATTTAGAATGCCTTCTATTTCAATTTGCAAATCGATAAGATCGTAATTACGCGCAATATTATTTATCATAAAGACCACATATAATCGATCATATAGCGCCGTTTGTTTTGCATTTGTTCCCCAATTTCTTTGTCGCGTAATATAATCAATCTCTCCTTTTTGCTGATTAAAGACGTCTACAATCAATTTCTCTCCTTTTTCTCGATCTCCTACATCCAAACATGCTTTCCCCATATAAGCGTCGTTAGAGGAAAACGACGAGATACGATCAAGCGGGAACAATTCCAAATATTTATCAACCACTTTTAAAGTGCGAACAGTATCTTTATTATTTTGCAATGCATCAGCCAAGATCGCTAATTGTTGTTTTGGAAAACGAATTGCAAATTTACTTTCAGCGTCTATTTCTACGCCAGATTTTTCTAAATCTCCCGATTTGAACTCTTCCATAAAGAATTGATACGCAGAATCAATTCGCACATTTCCTAAGTTGCCAAAAATGGAATACGAATCGCCTTTATAAGGAAGCAGTTGATAAACGGAGCCAACTAAATGAAAATAAGGAGCAAGAGGAACAAGATTAGCAATAATTCCGGGACTGGTAAAACAGATAGGGCGTTCCCAGTCATTAGTAGATAAGAAATCGAGGAAAAGTAATTCATGTTTGAATAATCCGTTTTTAGAATCGGGAATAGTTAAAGGGATCACATGTTCGCTTTTAATATATTCTTCCTCGGAAATTAATCCCGAACGTAATATTTTATCTCGATCAACCGGAAGTAAGAATTTTTTTGTGGGTATGCCTTGCGACAATAACATTTTCTGATTTTTAGGATTAGCGATAAAATCAATTCCTTCTTTCAACAGCACAGGCGGCAAATTAGGGCGGTTAGACAAAAAGATTTGATCATAATCTCCGTGTCGATATTGATCGGTTGAAAGCGTAAGAGGTAATTTTTCGGAATTATTGATTTTATGAGCCATTTGATTGGCATACCAAGCTCCTGCGCTTAATTGGTAATTAATAACTCTTACGTCGGTGCGAATGCCTTCCACCTCTTGCGCATACCATAAAGGATAGGTGTCGTTATCGCCGTTTGTAAATAATATGGCGTTCGGCGGACATGACATCAAATAATTCGCGCCGTAATCATGGGCAGCATGATTTTTAGAACGATTGTGGTCGTCCCAATTTTGTTGCGCCATTAATATAGGAACGCCTAGCAGTACAATCGTAGTTATCAACGCCGCCGGTTTTTCTTTAACATATTTTGCTAAATATGAAGCAATGCACATGACCGAAAATCCAATCCAAATACAGAAAGCATAAAACGAACCGGCATAAGCATAATCCCGTTCCCGCGGCTGATATGGCGCTTGATTCAGGTAAATGATAATGGCCAGTCCGGTCATAAAAAAGAGCAAAAATACCACCCAAGAATTACGTTTATCCGTATGAATATGATAGAACAATCCGATCAATCCTAAAATAAAAGGTAATAAATAATATTTATTGTTAGAGGTACTTTTCATGGAGTCGGGGAGATCTCTTTGCGTTCCGACTTTTCCTTTATCCAAGCCGTCAAATCCTGTGATCCAATTCCCATCAAAAGGCGAGCCATGTCCTTGCGTATCATTTTGCCTTCCGGAGAAATTCCACATAAAATATCTCCAATACATATGATTGATCTGATATCTAAAGAAGAAACGCAAATTTTCCCCAAAAGTAGGTTTTACAATACGGCGTTGTCCTTCCACCGGATCGTTATAAGAAATACTTCTTCCTTTAATCTTTCCCCACTCTTTATATGCTTCTACATGCATCTCCTGTCCCGGATAATGACCGCTATACATACGCGGGAAAACAGTGCAAAAATCAGGTTCATATTCATATTGCGGATTGCCGCGCGCTATCATGTCATATCTCTTTGTCTCTTTGTTTTTATAATAAATAGGCGCTCCATCTTTCTTTGCATAATCCAACTTTTGATAATCAATTCTAATGGGGCTGTTGTAATATTCTCCGTAAATTAAAGGTCTTGTACCATATTGATCGCGGTTCAGATAGGAAACCATACTCAACGCATCTTTCGGTTCATTCATATTAATCGGGAGCGTTTCGTTAGCGCGAATCACAATGGAGAAAAATGAAGAATATCCTATTAATAAGAAAGCAAAGCAAAGCATTATTGTATTAGCAAGAGCTTTCCCTTTTTTCTGCGTATACCAAATGCCGAATACAATCCCTCCAATAAGCAGGATAAAATAGACGATCGTTCCAATATTAAATGGGAGGCGCAATATGTTGACAAAGAATAATTCAAAATATCCTGCCAACTGAACCGTCCAAGGAATAACGATATACATGATGAAAGCCACCAATATAAGAGAAATAACGCCCGTAAGAAACCATCCTTTCCAGTCGCGGCGATTGAATTTTCTGTAATAAACAACGTAAGCCATAGTCGGAACGGTCAGAATGTTCAGCAAATGCGCTCCAATAGCAAGCCCGATAAGAAATGTCGATAAGATCAACCATCGCGAAGAATTAGGCTGATCCGCTTCTCTATCCCAACGCAATATCGCCCAGAAAACAAAGGCCGTAAAGAACGAAGACATCGCATAAACCTCTCCTTCTACGGCTGAGAACCAAAAAGTATCGGTAAACGTATAGATTAAAGCGCCAATGATTCCCGCTCCGAAAATCATCCAACTGTTAGATTCGGTTATGACGCCGTTTTTCTCAACAATCTTTCTTCCCAGCAATGTGATCGACCAAAACAGGAACAAGATCGTGAAAGCGCTGCACAACGCCGACATGGTATTGATCATCATGGCGACCTTTGTCGCATCGCCGAAAGCGAATAATGTAAAAATTCTCCCGATCAATTGAAAAGTCGGATTTCCCGGCGGATGAGGAACTTCTAATTTATAGGTTGTCGAGATAAACTCGCCGCAATCCCACCAACTTACAGTACGTTGCATGGTCGAGAGATATACAAATGCGGCAATAGCAAATATCAGCCATCCGATGATGTTATTGAGTCTGCAATAATTCTTTTCCATAATATTTCAAATATATTTTAATATTCTCTAATGATAAAATTGTAACGTCGATTATACGACAATATTAATGATTTTTTTCGGAACGACGATTACTTTTCGCACCTGTTTTCCTTCAATCCATTTTTTTACCTCTTCTGTTGCCAATGCCGCTTTTTCAATATCGGAAATGGGCGCGTCTATCGGAAGCGACAGTTTAAATCTTGTCTTTCCATTAATAGAAACCGGATATTCAAAAGAATTTTCCACGAGATACGCTTCATTAAATTTCGGAAACGCCGCTTTTGTTACGGAAGCCGAATGTCCTAAAAGGCTCCACAACTCCTCTGCAATATGCGGCGCAAAGGAAGATATTAAAATCGTTAACGGCTCTAAAATTTCCCTTTTATTACATTTCAAATCGGTCAATTCGTTGATGCAGATCATAAATGCGCTAACCGCCGTATTGAAAGAAAAACGCTCAATATCTTCTTCAATCTTTTTGATCGTTTTATGTAAAACCTTCAACTCTTCTTTGACGGCGATCTCTTCAGAAACGCAGAATTCGTAATTTTCATTGTGAAAAAGCCTCCAAAATTTCTTTAAAAACCTGAAAACGCCTTCAATCCCATTTGTATCCCAAGGTTTTGATTGCTCCAAAGGCCCTAAAAACATTTCATACAAACGTAACGTATCTGCTCCGTATCTTTCTGCAATATCGTCAGGATTAACGACATTGTGGTAACGTTTTCCCATTTTTTCAACGCCCCATCCGCAATGATATTTCCCATCGTCTTCTAAAATGAATTCCGATTTTTCAAACTCCGGACGCCATTTTTTGAACTTTTCAATATCCAAAATATCATTGGAAACAATATTTACGTCAACATGCAATTCTTGCGTTTCATATGGAGATTTCAAATTGCATGAAACAAATTTATTGCTGCCGACAATCCGGTATACAAAATTAGAACGCCCCTGTATCATTCCCTGGTTGATCAACTTCTTGAAAGGCTCGTCATTAAAGGTCAATCCCAAATCAAATAAAAATTTATTCCAAAAACGGGAATAGATCAAATGACCGGTGGCGTGTTCTCTTCCTCCTAAATAAAGATCGACATTTTGCCAATAATTTACCGATTCAGGCGAGCAAAGCGCAGTTTCATTGTTCGGATCCATATATCTCAAATAATAGGCCGATGAACCTGCAAAACCGGGCATGGTAGAAGTTTCCAACGGATATCCTTCTTTTGTTTTCCAATGTTTAGCTCGCGCCAAAGGCGGGTCGCCCGTTTCGGTTGGAAGATATTTATCCACTTCCGGCAAAGTCAAAGGCAATTCTTTCTCATCTAAAACATAAGGAATCCCATCTTTGTAATATACCGGTATCGGTTCGCCCCAATAACGCTGACGGCTAAAAATAGCGTCGCGCAATCTATAGTTGATTTTTTTCTCGCCAATACCCAATTCAACTATTTTGTCGTTAACAGCGGAAATGGCTTTTTTTACCTCCATGCCGTTAATAAATCCCGAATTGATCATCGCTCCATCTTTTGAATCGTAAGATTCTTCCCATTCTTCAACCGGAATGATTTTTTCATTAGGCTGACGTACAACCTGAATGATCGGCAGAGAAAAATGACGTGCAAAAGCAAAATCGCGGCTATCATGAGCGGGAACAGCCATAATGGCTCCGGTTCCGTAACCCATTAATACATAATCGGCAATATAGATCGGGATCTCGTTTCCCGTAAAAGGATTGATAGCGTAAGCGCCCGTAAATTGTCCGCTGACTTTTCTTTCAGCCATCCGTTCTATTTCCGAACGGTTTTTTGCCCAAGTAACATATTCGCATACTTGCGTTTGATATTCCGGAGTTGCAAGCGTCGCAACTACTTCATGTTCCGGAGCTAAAACCATAAATGTCGCTCCGAAAATAGTATCAGGGCGCGTAGTGAATATTTCAATCTTTTCTTGTAATCCTTTTATTTCAAAAAACATCGACGCGCCTTCGCTTCTTCCGATCCAGTTTGTTTGGATCTCTTTTAACGGTTCCGGCCAATCGACGGCGGCCAGCCCGTCCAGCAATCGTTGCGCATAGGCGGTGATACGTAAAGACCATTGTTTCATCTTTTTACGTTCTACCGGAAATCCGCCGCGCTCCGAAAGCCCGTTAATAACTTCATCGTTAGCTAAAACCGTTCCCAATTGCGGACACCAATTCACCATGGAATCGCCTAAATAAGCTAACCGATAATTCATTAAAATCTCTTGTTGCTCTCGTTCCGATTTAGCGTTCCACTCTTCGGCAGAGAACAGCATTTTTTCTTCGCAAGCAACATTTAAACCATAGCTCCCTTGTTGTTGGAAACAATCGACCAATTCCTCAATCGGACGCGCTTGATTCACGTCAAAGCAGTAATACGATTGGAACATTTTTATAAACGCCCATTGCGTCCATTTATAATATTTCGGGTCGCTGGTTCTTATTTCACGACTCCAATCAAAAGAAAAGCCAATATTGTCAAGTTGTTTACGATATCTTTCAATATTATTTTCAGTTGTAACGGCAGGATGCGTTCCGGTTTGAATGGCGTATTGTTCTGCCGGCAATCCGAACGAATCGTAGCCCATCGGATGAAGCGCATTGTATCCTTTTAAAGTTTTATAACGCGCATAAATATCGGATGCAATATATCCCAACGGATGCCCGACATGCAATCCCGCTCCCGAAGGATACGGAAACATATCCAATACGTAATATTTCGGGCGAGAAAGATCTATATCAACCCTATAAACATTATTTTCTTTCCAAAACGCCTGCCACTTTTTTTCAATTTCCTGAAAATTGTATTCCATAGAAAGTATTTAAAATATTGAAAATAAACACAATATAGTCTCCGCTCTCATAAATAAGAACGCAGATTTTTAATTTGCTAAAATACGTAAAAAATACATTGATAAATTTGGCTTATTACATACTTACTTAGTAAATGAAATATCTGTAAGATGCGCGGCTTGTTGCTTAACTTCTTTTATCTCCAAAAAAGATATTAAAGGTCGTCCATCCGTCTTTAGTTTTCAAGTCGAACTTAAATGAATGATTCAATAATACTTCACGCACAAACATCAAACCGATACCTTGTCCGGAAGACTTTGTAGTAAAAAACGGCGTGAAAAGTTTTTGCATTACTTCGTCGGATATTTCCGGACCGTTATTTGAAATAGAAATTGATAAGGGCGCGGAATGCGTCGCAATTTTAATATCTCCATTCTCTTCAATAGCCTCGTATGCGTTTTTTACAATATTGACAAGAACTTGCTCAAGTTGTATTCTGTCAAGATTTTCTTCCGGCTGATCGGGAGAAAGTTCTAAATGCATTCGTATATTCCTTTTTTGAAGTTCTATAACGGTCAAAGCCTCCACAGAATGCGCCAAGTCATTAATTTTGACGACCGAAAGCATAGGTTTAGGAATCTTTACCACTTCGGAGAAATTGCTGATGAAAGAACTCAAATGCCGGCAACGATCAAAAGAAGCGTCAACAGCAGGAAGCACATCGTTCAACTTATTTTCTTCATCTTGTTTTAAGATATCGGAAATAACATTCAAAGTGGAGCTAATAGCGGCGACAGAGTTATTCACTTCGTGAGCCATCATTCGTATAACGCCTTCGTAGGATTTTTTTTCCGTTTTAAGCAGTTCATGAGTCAGCTCTTCGATAAGAATAAAAGGATGCGCAAAGCCTCGATCTAAAAATGAAGAACGCGAGCAACGATACATGACAATTCCCATTCCTCGGATAATGGCGTCTTCGTCAGAATGTATTGACGCCAACGCTTCTGCTATTGGAATTCCCGAATCTCGAATTTGTTTGCCTTTAACCAAATTAATATCAGAGATATTTAACAACCTAAGCCCCGCGGGATTGATCTCGGAGATATTATTATCAAAATCAAGAATAATAACGCCTTGTGGAGAAGCCTTGATAAGTAGATCTAAAAATCTATTTTTCTCCCTCACTTGTAATCGTTCATCGCGCAATTGCTCCATCATTTTGTTGAAAATCTCTATCAATTTGTTGGCTTCGCTATTAGCGATAAGACGCAATCGGCTCGAAAAATCTTGTTCTTTAATCAAATCCATCCCCGAAGATATAATTTGGTACGGCTTTATAAGTCTGATATACAATACAACAAAAAATATAATGGCGAGAATGGCAATACATTCAATAAGAAGAAATTTATAAATATCGGTTTTGATAAAAAGAAATCCGCCGACTGTCAACGAACCAAACACCAATAAGGCCAATATCCAGAAAAGTATTTTTGATTTCACAATTAATGAACAATTTTTCAATTTTCTATTGTTATTCCATATTTTTCCAACCTTCGATACAACGATTGCCTTGTCAACCCCAAAGCTGTCGCCACTTTTGACAAATTTCCGCCATATAGCTCCATCGCCTTGACGATCATGCTTTTTTCAAGCTCTTCCAAAGGATAAATAGAATCGGAAAGGATTTCCGAGTTGTGAGGAATACTATTATATTGTTCCTTAAAATCAGCTTCCGTCAATATATTTTTTCCCGAAACTAAAATTGTTCTGTCGATCAGATTTTTCAATTCCCGTATATTTCCGGGATAAAGCAGGCTTTTGAGAAATGAAATAGCGTCTGGGGAGAGTTCTATCTTTCCCTGTTTATTAATATCCGCTTGTTTTTTAGCAAAAAAATTTGCCAAAAGCGGAATATCCTCTAAACGTTCACGCAATGCCGGAACGCGAATGGTAATCAAATTGATACGATAAAACAGATCTTCTCGAAAAGCTCCTTTTATGACCATCTCGCCAAGATTGCGATTGGTTGCGCTGATAACCCGCACATCAACTTGTTTTGGACGGCTGTCTCCCAACGATTCAAAAGTCTGGTCTTGTAAAACACGTAATAATTTTACCTGCGACGACAAATCCAAATCGCCAATTTCGTCCAAAAATATCGTTCCTTTATTCGCCATTTCAAAACGCCCGATCCGGTCGTAATGCGCATCCGTGAAAGCTCCCTTTTTATGCCCAAACATCTCGCTTTCAAAGAGCGATTGAGAAATTCCGCCTAAGTTGACCTTTACAAAAGGTTTATTTCGCCGGTTACTGTTTTCATGAATAGCTTCTGCGATCAACTCTTTTCCCGTTCCGCTTTCTCCTATGATCAATACCGGAGCATTCGTCTTGGCAATCCGTTCGATCGTGTTGAATATATTTAATAAAAGAGGCGATTTACCCACGATTTTATTGTAATGCATCTCTTTATCCGACAACACATTATGCGATCGATTTTCGTGGTTAAGCTGAATGGCTGTTTCAATGGACTTTAATAGCGTTAAGTTGTTCCACGGTTTTGTAATAAAATCAAAGGATCCCGCTTGTATTCCTTTTACTGCCAAAGATATAGAACCCCATGCCGTAATCAAAATAACAGGCGTATCAGGGCGAAATATTTTCACTTGACGTAGTAAAATAAGTCCCTCTTCGCCGCTTGCGCTTTGACCGTAATTCATATCCATCAGTATGAGGTGCGGCTCTGTTTTCTTCACAAAATCAATAGCTTCAGTCGGCGTAGCAACTGTTGCCACGTCATAATCCGCTCGATGCAATACCAAACTCAATGAAGATCTTACCGCCGCGTCATCATCACAAACCAAAATCAATTTTTTCTCTCTACTCATTCATGCAAATATAAGAAATTAATAAAACGCCTTGACATCTCTTCACAACGTTATCGCTTTATTGCAGATAATCTTCATGCGCGACGGTCAACTCTTTTCCATTGACAAAATCATACAATGTTAACGCCCGTATTTGATAATAATAAGACCATAAATAGAACATTTGCTCAATATAGTTGCGCCTTGCTTCATCTTTAGAGGATTGCGCGTCGTTTAGGTTTAAAACGTCTATTTTACCTAAAATAAATGCTTCGATCGAGGTTTGATAACGTTTTTGAGCGATTTCGTCAGTTTCTTTAGCCAATAATAGTTGCTTGGATTGATTGTTGAAATTTTGTACCGTCAGAAAGATCGTCTGATTAAAATCAATTTTCTCTTTTTCGATCCGGGAAGTTACCACTTCGCGATTGGCTTCGGCAATTTTCACTTTTCCCTTTTTTTTGCCCCAATCCACGATCGGAGCGCGAATGCCTAAATTGACGATTTGATGATCGCGCCAATTATCAATATGATAAATCTCTGTAAAAAGTTGATCTTGATTTGACATCCCAAAAGAGAGAAACAAAGAGGCTTCCCAACGATCAGCCTTAGCTTGGCTTACATCGTGCGACGTTTCCAACAATCGCCGTTGAATATTTTGGGTAAATGCATTATTTTCATTCGCCAATGTCAACGTTTCATAATAATCCAACCGGGGAATTTCTTCAGCAAAAAGCTCCGGAATGATCGGTTTCAAAACCGTCTCTTCTCCATATCCGAGAAAAGAGCGCAGTTGGAACATTCTTGCTGCAAACGAAGCTTGCGCATCGGTCATATATGACTCCGCCTTCAATAAAGAAACTCCGAGTTGCAACAGATCGTTCTCCGATATTTGTCCTATTTTCCGTTTTGCTTCAGCAATAGCGTATATTTTCTCCGAATTTTTCAGGTTTTGTTCGGCTATTTCTAAATTAATCTGGCCTAGCAAAAGGTTAAAATAATATTGAATAGCCTGATGAGCGACATCTTCCATGTCGGCGACCAACTTTTGTTCTGCTTCTTTATACTTCACCGGCTCTATTCTCTGTAACCAGCGAATACGATTATATCCATTGAGCGGCTGCTCCAAAGTAATTGAAAAAGGCGCCGCCATAAAATTCTTCGACCCGTTTTCTCCATATTGTTGCAATCGTTCCAAACTGCTTTCTATTGAAATTACGCCGCCGGTAAAGGGAATATTCTGCGAAATGGATAATCCCGCATCCAAAATGCTGTAATCGTTCTCGACAAAAGTATAACTGCCGTCTTCATTTTGATAAGAGTTGTACGATTTGGAATAATAAGGAAGCATGACGTCAAAAGCCAATTCGGGAAGTAACTCCGCTTTATATGTTCGATAACTCCAATAACTCGATTTATATTCATTTTTAGCGACAACAGCATCGACAGAATTGGAAATACTTCGCTGTATGGCGTCATTCAGATTCAAAACTAACGTATCCTGAGCGTTAAGCAAAACAACAGACAAGCATAAAAATGCAAAAACATAACATCGCGACAGCCGAAAGATGAAAAACGAAAGATTAAAAGATATTTGCATCATAGATTTATAAATATAAGTTACAAGCGATTCAAAAATTTCAAGATTTTTTTCCACACCCAATTCCCTATTTTTAATTTCTCATTCTCAATTCTCTTCTATTCCTCCCTCAACGCTTCAACCGGTTGGATATCGGACGCTTTCTTCGCAGGATACCATACGGAAAGCGCTGCAATTATTGCCATGATAAAGAATGTTATAAGATAATTGGAGATATACGCGCCAAATTCGCTTCTGCCAATTATCGGCAATTCTATTTCTTTTAATATCTCTGATAATATTTCATTGATATTGATACATAACAAGAATGCTACAATGCTTGCCAAAAACAACAATAAAAGCGTTTCTACAAGAAAAAATACCTGTATAGACCTTTTTGACGCGCCTAAAGCCATACGCAATCCAATATTAGAGCGGCGCGATTGTATACGAAGCCAAAAAGTTCCCATCACGCAAAGAACGATGTTTATTATTAAAAACGCTGAAATGGAATAGATACTTTTAAATCCATTACTGTATTCGCCAATTTGCATATATTCTGAACGTCTGTCTTTTAGTGGTATAACCGAGGCAAGAAAGAAGGGTTCAATCTCCAATTGACTTTGCATGTCATTTAAAAATGACTCGGCAAAATTTTTATCAGCTTCCGGTTTTACTCTAACGCTAAATTCCCTAAAGAAAGAAGATAATTCTCCAATGAGTTGCTCATCGCTTTTACTCAAATAAAGATATACGGCCGGCGTATAATTTTCAAACTCTAATCGTTTTGTCGGTTCGGCAACGCCTATTACATTATATTTACTTTCTTTTCTATAACTAAGCAATGTGTCAATCTGCAAAAAGTTTATTTTTTTATAAATATTATCTTGGGCGCCGCTTATTATGATATTATTTTCCGTAATATCATCCGTTTCATTAAACTTTCGACCCTTTAAAATGTCTATTTGATAAACATCAAAAAATTCAGGCGTGACTTTTTTTATTTGAGCGCCGAATGAAATAGAATCAAACCAAAAGGTATTTCCAGCATATGAACCGGCATAAGGAGTTGCATAAAGCGATAAGCTTGCATGTTCTACAGCCGGATGACGCTTAATTCTATCATAAATTTCCCATATTGCATCACTCCAATTTGAGACTATCGTACGGGCGTTTGTATACCCAACATTAAACTCTTCTTCTTCCATCTCTTCATAATCAATATCTTCAAATAAGCCTTCGTCTTCGTTCCAAATATCAATTATATAAGTATGCTCGGTATTAAAACCTTTTGGTTCTAATAATTTTTGCGTTGAGTAAAGCAAGTAATCACAACAAAACCAAAGTATTGCGAACGCTAAGATAAGTTCTACAAGAATCCAAGCGTTTACCTTGCGTTCCGTCCATATTATTTTAAAAAGATGTTTTAGCATATTATAAATTATTTTTGGTTAAGTGATAATACAATATTCATTTTTGACGCTTTATATGCCGGAACTATGGATGATATCAAGTTTAACAGAACGCATACCAAAAAAACATACAAAAATACGGCCGGCGACACAAAAGCTACGAGCGGAATAGAATCGCCGGTAGTTACATTGAAAAGCCATTCCTTAAGCCAAATCACTGTAAAATACGACAAAATAAGCCCTATAAACCCGCCGATGATAGCTGTAAAAAGATTTTCGTACAGTACTTGCAACAAAATACTTTTATTTCTCGCTCCGAAAGCTTTCCTGATACCAATCTCTTCCGTTCGTTTTTTAACTGCCGAAATGCTAAAACTTGATAAATTAATAGCGGGAATAACAAGCAAGATAGCGATGATAAAGACATATTTTAGTATAATCAAAACAAACTCAGGTTTTACATTGCTGTATGATGCACCCATTTGCAAACGGTGATTATATGGACCTTGTAAGGTTAAATTCCAATCTTCATTTGCATTGTATTTTCTTTCCACATCTCTCATTTCTTCGTAAAAAAGAGATCTTTTGTCTTTATCATCTATAACATAAATGGCATGGTACCCCTCTTCTTCGAAATTCGGGACGGTAGTGTACGGCGCCCAAACTTCCGAATAGGCAAACTCAAAAGTTTGGGAAACATCTTTAACAACTCCTATCACTTTATACAGTTGTTTGAAAATATAAACCGTCTTATCCAAAGCAGATTCTTTTCCAAACAGTTCCTTTGCCAATCGCTCCGAAAGAACAGCATTATTTAGTCCGTCGTTAAATTCGATTTGATTGAAAGGTCGCCCTTCGACAAAATCGAAAGACATAACTTTCCAGTAATCGGCATCGCATAGTCGAACCGGTTCGAAACGTCTGATCTTACTTTCATTGACATGGATAATATATTTTTCATCGCTCCAAACCGGAGTGAAAAGTGTAGCCATATCATACGACTTAACATCCGAAAGGTAATTTTTATATACATTGTAAGTAACGCAACCGCTGCTGTAGCTATTTTCCTCTTCTTTGGATTTCTCAATATGGTATTTAAGATAAAAGCTATTATTCCGATTTATCTCAGGCGCAATATTATTGGTTTTTATTTGATCGGTAACGATGATTACCATCACCATCATGATAGCCAACGCTGTTCCGATAATCGAAATTGCCGAAACGAACTTATTCTGTTTCAACATTTGAAAGGCTTGTTTTAAATATATTTTGTACATAATTGTTTGATTTCAAAACTATTTCATCTTCAATTTCTGATTTTCAACTCACTCAATCCTTCTTCCATCAAAGAAGCGAATGATACGACGCGTTGTTTTGGCAATATGCTCGTCGTGCGTTACCATCACGATGGTCGTTCCTTCGTTGTTTAACTCATGCAAGAGTTCGATGATTTCGGCTCCCATTTTACTGTCGAGATTACCGGTCGGCTCATCGGCGAGAATGATCTTCGGATTGCCGATCAAGGCCCTTGCGATGGCGACTCTTTGGCATTGTCCGCCGGAAAGTTGCGACGGAAAATGCTTCATTCTGTGCGATAATCCGACACGTTCTAATACCGCTTTTGCTTTTTCCGTACGATTTTTTACATGTTTACGGTAGAGCAACGGCAATTCTACGTTATCCAAAACATTCAGAGAATTAACCAAATGAAAACTTTGAAAGACAAATCCTAATGTTTTATTGCGGAAATTTGCCAACTCGGCGTCTTTCATATTTTCGGTCTCCGTTTCGTCAATGCACACTTTTCCCGACGTCGGCTCATCAAGTAAGCCAATGATATTCAAAAGCGTACTTTTTCCGCAACCCGAAGGTCCCATAACGGAAATAAATTCTCCCTTTGCTACCTCCAGATTTACATTTTCCAATGCTAATGTTTCTACCTCTTTGGTTCGGTATATTTTGGCTATGCCCTCTAATTTAATGATTGACATACTTTTAAAATTATTTAATTATTGCTTCTCGTCGTACTTATATTCTCTCTATCTGATTTTTATCCTTTGCTTATTTTTATGCTGGCTCATATCAGAAAGGATCACTTGTTCTCCTTTCTGAAGCCCGCCGACAACTTCCACATACTCAAAACTACTCTCTCCTAATTGTACTTTTCGTTTTTCCGCCATATTTCCGTTGATTACCCACAGCTCATAATTCCCTTTTCCAATATAATAAGAGGAGTTCGGTATTCTCAAAATATTATCTTTAATACCGTAATTAACATGTACGTCGGTTTTAAGGCCGCTTCTCAATTGAGCATTTTCCGGATCGTCCAAAATAACTATAAAAGAGATTGTTCCGTTTTTTACCGAAGGCGTAATATTCACGGCCGTTCCCGTTAATTTGAACATTCCTGTCTTAACGATCACTTTCGATCCGACGCGTACTCTATCGGCATAACTTCCCGCTATTTCAGCCTCAATCTTAAAACGGCTCAAGTCGGAGACAATGGCAACCTGGGAACCGGCCGCTACTTGAGAACCGAGCTGATTATTAACAAAAGTCAACGTAGCATTTTGGGGAGATAAAATACGTGCATTCTTTAACAAACGTTCACTTTCCGCTAATGATTTTTCAAAAATGTTCAAGTCCAATTGCCATACTTTGAGTTCCGCTTCGGCATTGGCTTTCTGATTCTCAATCTGTTGTTTTAGTTGTTCTAATTCCAATTTTGCGACTTCATAATTCAACGATATCTGGCGCACTTTGTCGAAAGCGCTGGCGCCGATGCTATCCAAATATTTTTCGTTTTGGAGTTCGGTATAAAGTTGGCGGAGTTGCATCTCTTTCACGCTCTGCTGCATCTGTAATTCGGAAAGCGCGTTTTCCAAATTGATTCTCAATTGAGCCAGTTTACTCTTTTTTATTTCTCTCTCGTCCAATTTTTGTTTGTATTCGGTCTCGACAGAAGATAATTCCAATTGCAAAATCGGTTCTCCGGTTTTTAGCGCGTCGCCGAGATTCTTATACACCTCTACGATACGCGAATTGATCGGCGAGACGATGATCTCTTCTATCAGAGGCGTAACTTTTCCGGAAGCGTTGACCGTGACCTCCAACGTTCCGTTGTCGACCGTTCCCACAATAATATTTTTCATGGAGAGAACGCTCCTCAAAAGGTTCATGAGGACGGCGATGATCAAAATTACAGCCAATAAAATTGCGGCATATTTTAAAACTCGTTTTCGAGCCTCTTTTCTGCGAACGCTTTTGGAAATTTCCCTGTCCATTTATTGATGAATTTTGTAATTTTTTTCATCAATATACAAGCGCTGTGCAAAACACGCTGTTAGCTTTATTTCAATATGTTACAAAATAAAAACATGTCCGAAATCGGACAAAATGTACGTTCTCCCATTTTTATTTTGTATGGATTGTTTTTGTCGTTCAATTCGGTGAAAACGAGGTTTTTGAACGATATAGCAATCGCGCTACAATCGTTCCGGTTTTATCCATTTTTCAACGTCTCCGAACCGCTGATAATTTCAATCAATTCATTCGTAATCGCCGCTTGACGTTCTTTGTTATAGGTTATCTTCAACTCTTTTAACAAAACGGAAGCGTTATCGCTCGCTTGTTGCATGGCCGTCATACGCGCGCCTTCTTCGGCGGCAAGCGATCCTAAAAAAGTACGGTAAAGATGAATACTTAATACTTTCGGGTACAAAGCCCTCGCAACGTCTTCTTTATTCGGTTCCATAATATATTCTTCTTCCACAGCGTTTGTTTCGTCCATTTCGGGAGGAAGAATAGGCAAAAACTGCTCTTCTGTCAGTTCTTGCGTTAAAACGGTTTTAAATTTGTTATAAATAAACACAATTTTTTGATAAGTTCCCTCCTCAAATTTTTCCAGTAATTCATTAGACAACAGACATACTTCTTTATAATCTATTTTGTTGAGGAAATCGTGATATGTGGCCGTTATCGGAAAAGATTCTTTTTCCAAAATATCCCCGATACGGCGTCCTGCCGCCATAATAGATAGCCGCCCTTGCTCTAAATGCTCATGATATTTGGTCCGGATAAGCTCGCGAACATATTTTGCAATATTAGAATTAAACGCTCCGCATAATCCGCGATTACTCGAAAACACAAATAACAAAACATTATCTAATGCCTTTTCTTTCTCGTGAGAATCTATATCAACGCTATTTTTGATAGGCTTATTAAAAAGATTCGCAATATTCCTCGTGAGAAAAAGAAGATTCTGCGCATAAGGTTGAATGGTAGAAAAAGCCAATTGGGCTTTACGCAACTTTGAAGCAGAGACCATACGCATGGCCGTAGTGATTTGTTGCGTCGATTCGACCGATTCGATTCGGGTACGTATTTCCTTTAAATTTGCCATCTATTTTTCCGCCCTTTTTAATGAGAGTACTTGTCAACCGAAAACTTTTCAGCTACTTCGGCGGCTATTTTTTTGAGGACTTCGGTCTCTTTCTCGCTAATAACTCCTTTTCTCAAAGATTCCAATATCTCTTTATGGAAATTTTCCATATTCGCCAAAAACTCTTTTTCGAAATCTACAATTTTATTGGTCGGAACATCTCTCATCAGATCATTAACGCCGCAATAAATAATCGCTATCTGTTTTTCTACAGGCATGGGCGAATATTGCGGTTGTTTCAATATTTCAACATTTCGCTTTCCTTTTTCGATGGTCGCCAACGTTGAAGCGTCGAGGTCGGAACCAAACTTCGAAAATGCTTCCAACTCACGGTATTGCGCTTGGTCGAGACGTAACATTCCCGATACGCTTTTCATGGACTTAATCTGCGCGCTGCCTCCCACCCGCGAAACGGATATTCCGACGTTAATTGCCGGACGAATGCCGCTATTGAATAATCCCGTTTCAAGAAATATCTGTCCGTCGGTGATAGAGATCACATTGGTCGGAATATATGCGGAAACGTCTCCCGCTTGCGTTTCAATGATCGGCAACGCCGTCAACGATCCTCCTCCTTTGACCTTTCCGACCAAACATTCGGGGAGATCGTTCATTTTAGCTGCAATACCGTCGTCTTGAATGATCTTTGCGGCGCGTTCCAACAAACGCGAATGGAGATAAAAAACATCGCCGGGATAAGCTTCTCTTCCCGGAGGACGGCGCAATAACAAAGAAACCTCGCGATAAGCGACAGCCTGTTTAGAAAGGTCGTCGTAAATAACCAAAGCGGCGCGTCCCGTATCGCGGAAAAATTCTCCGATAGAAGCTCCGGCAAATGGAGCGTAATATTGCATTGCCGCCGAGTCGGAAGCCGTCGCCGCCACAATGATCGTATAATCCATGGCCCCATGATCGCTCAGCGTTTGAACAAGGTTGGCAATAGTAGAACCTTTTTGTCCGATTGCTACGTAAATGCAGTATACCGGCTCTCCCATTTCATAAAAACGGCGTTGGTTCATGATAATATCCGCAACGATTGCCGATTTTCCTGTTTGACGGTCGCCAATGATTAATTCTCTTTGTCCGCGTCCGATCGGGATCATGCTGTCGATAGCTTTAATACCGGTCTGTAACGGTTCATTCACAGGCTGACGGAAAATAACGCCGGGAGCCTTCCGTTCCAACGGCATCGATATTTTTTCCCCGAGAATATCGCCTTTACCGTCGATCGGTTCTCCCAAAGTATTTACAATACGTCCGACCATTCCTTCGGATACTTGAATGGAAGCGATCCGGTGCGCTCTTCTCGCCGTCGCGCCTTCTTTTAACGCTCCGGCGCTGCCTAAAAGCACCACGCCTACATTATCTTCTTCAAGGTTAAGGGCGATTCCCTGTAATCCTTCAGCGCCAAAATCGATCAACTCTCCCGATTCAACATTGGTCAATCCGTAAATCCTCGCAATTCCGTCGCCGATTTGCAAGATCGTGCCGACTTCTTCCAATTCTTTGTCATCTTTGAATTTGGTAAGTTCCTGTCTTAAAATTGCCGATACTTCAGCAGGTTTTATTTGTGACATATATTCTTGAAATTTATTCTCTAATAGTTTAGCAGGTAGCCGTTTTATTGCTTGTAAGAAGAGATTTTATCTCATCCAGCTCTTTCTTAATACTTGCATCGTAACTTTTACCGTTGAAATAAAGTTTATAACCTCCTAACAACGTTTTATCTATTTGTACATCTATTTCGATTTTATCCGATCCGGTCGCCGTTTTTACTTTCTCGACGATCTTTTGTTGCATCGTTTCGCTCATCGGCGTAGCGCTACGTACTTGCGCCAAAATAATTCCGGTTTGTTGGCGATACAATTCAATAAACTGATAAACAATATAAATGATCAAATCGCTACGTCCTTTTCGTATTAAAAGTGTCAAAAAACTAACGGTAACTTCCTGAAAATAAGGTGCAAATATCTTTTTAACCAAAGAAGATTTGGTTTTGTCGTCGATCTGAGGCGTTTTCAAAAAATTCCTCAATTCATACGATTCGGCAAGAAGATATTGCATCTCTTTCATATTTGCATATACGCTCTCCGTTAAATTTTTCTCGTTACAAAGTTCGATGAGGGCTTTCGCGTAACGTAAAGATACCGTATTGAAAAGCATAATCTCCTAATTTAGTTGCATTTCATCGACTAAACCTTCGGCAAATTCCATTGCTTTTTGATCTGATTTAAGTTGCTCCTTTAAGACTTTTGAAGCAATTTCGATGGACAGATTCGCCATATCTCTTTTGAGCTCTAAAAAGGCTAATTTTTTTTCATGTTCAATTCGATCGCGCGCTTGCTGCATCAACATTTCGGCCTGATTTTTAGCGTCTTCTTTTGCTTCTTCAAGAATTTTGGCGCGAAGCTTTTCGGTTTCTTGCAACATGGCTAAATGTTGTTCTTTTTGACTTTTAGCCATAGCAATGTTTTTCTCTTCTAACACTTTCAACTCTTCGCGCGCTTTGTCTGCCGCCGTCAAAGCGTTGTCAATAGCGGTTTCGCGCTCTTTCAACATCTTCAATATCGGCCTCCATGCAAATTTTCGTAATAGAACCAAAAGCAGGAGAAAAGCAACGCTCATCCAAAATATTAATCCGATTCCGGGAGTTACAAGTTCCATATTATTTACGATTCTGATTGTTCTCTATAGCATCTTTAAAAAATTCACTTCCTGCGGCGTCAAAAAACGAAAATGACCTCTTTTCAAATCTTTTTTCGTAAGTCCTGCAAAAAGAACCCTGTCTAACTTTACCACCTGATAACCAAGCGATTCAAATATGCGTCGTACTATTCTGTTTTTTCCGGAATGCAACGTTATGCCAATTTCTTTCTTATCATTTCCTGTTCCGGCATAACTGATTTCGTCCACTTTGACAATACCGTCTTCCAAATTCAATCCTTCGGCAATTTTTATCATGTCGCCTTTTGTCAATGCTTTATCTAAATGAACGTGGTATATCTTTCGTATATTGCTCGAAGGATGGGTTAATTTCTTAGCCATATCTCCATCATTAGTAAAAAGCAACAATCCGGTTGTATTTCTATCAAGCCGTCCGACAGGATAAACGCTTTCTTTACAGGCATTTTCTATCAAGGCCATAACCGTGCGGCGTTTATAGGGATCGTCGGTAGTCGTGATATATCCCTTTGGCTTGTTCAAAAGCAGATATGTCGGCTTCTCAAAACGAATCAGTTGATCGGCGACATGTATTTTGTCGACATTAGAAACTTTTGTTCCCAATTCCGTCACAATTACTCCGTTCACTTTTACTTCGCCCGTAGTAATAAGTTCGTCGGCTTCGCGGCGGGAGCAAATCCCCGAACGGGCAATATATCTATTGAGGCGAATCAATCCCGATTCCTCAGACTTTTTCGGATTAGCGCTTCCCTTTGCGGCAGGGCGTCTCTTTCCAGTCGCAGAATATGGTTTTTTAAATT
The DNA here is from genome assembly GCA_031254805.1 of Bacteroidales bacterium. Classification (GTDB taxonomy): domain Bacteria; phylum Bacteroidota; class Bacteroidia; order Bacteroidales; family WRLA01; genus WRLA01. Next base: position 15,745 of record JAIRTP010000020.1, on the reverse strand, counting down.
CCTTACGTTCTCGCTGTTCAAACGGTTTTTTGCCTCCGGAACGGCTGGAAGGCTTTCTTGAACGATCCGTTTTTTCGCTATTGTTTTTTCTTACCGGCGTCATTTTCTCGCTTTTCTCCCCTTAATCTATTTTGAAATTATCTCATCTCTTCAAAAACAAGGCGCATGCTTTCCAAACCTGTGAAATCGTAAAGTTCGCTGCGCTGTTCTATTTCAAACTTCCATTTTCCGGATTGTGAAAAAACAAAGTTTCTCCGGAGAATCTGTTTCATAGTAAAAATATTATCGATAACATCTCCTTTAAACTTTCCTTCCGGATTTTTAAAATGGACTTGATGTTCCGACACGCGCGTATCCCCTCCCGGAGAGTATATATTGAGATTTACCAGCATTTTATCTCGCTGAATAATCGGAGAATGAACCATTTCAATGTAAATAGCAAACGGTTTTCCTACATAACTGTCGGGAATATCAAACGCAAAGGTTGCAAAATTCATTTTGTTCCAAGTGGCACTCGGGAACCTGTATTCTTCTGAAAAATTTTTAGGAGTATTCTTTGCAAGTACTATAATCACCACCGCGCCGATGATTACTAAAAGTACGGTCAAAATTCCTACAACTTTTTTCATATTCTCTTCCTGATTTAAATAATATAATTTTGAGTCAAAAAACTTTAAAAAACAATTTGCAAATGTACATAAAACTCCTTACATATATGTAGCCTGATAAAAATTGAAAGGTCAAATTGCCAAGCGCTTCGTTTCGTGCGGCCGTCGGTTGAACGAGATTTGCAAAAAATCATAACTTTCGTTACTTATCGAAGAATAACGGCGAAGAGTAATCAATATGAAAAAAATATGCGGTTTAGATACACGAAAAAACAAAGAATTTTATAGGCTAAATCTATGATTTTATGCTCATTTCAAGTTTATCAATAGAAGATATGATAGAATATATAGAAGAAATTTTAAACTACGGCGTTAAAAGATAGAGGCCGTATAACCAACCTCCAAATTATTTTACTCTTCCGAGAATTCTTTCAGCGTTTTTCTATACTCGCTGAACAAATTAGCGCGACTAACAAATCCGACATATTTATCTTCATTTAAAACAACCATATTATATAGATCGTTTTGCCTGAATTTTTCTGCGGCAATTTCTACTTTATCATGCAATTTAATTTGGTCTGAGGGCATCCTCATAATATCCTTTACAAAGATTTCATCGTAAGAATCTTGATCAAACATAATCGGGCGAACATCGTCGAGCGTTACAATTCCATAAAAGGTATTTTCGTTATCAACTACCGGATAAATATTACGCGTAGATCGGGCAATTACTTTTACAACATCGCCCAGAGTAGCGTCGTAATTGATCGTGATAAAATTCTTTTCAATCAATTTATCAATGCTAAGCATCTTGAGCGTATTTTCGTCGGTATTATGCGTAAGCAGATCGCCTTGTTTTGCCAATTGATAGGTATACACCGAATGGGATTCAAAAAGTCTGATCGTTATAAATGAAAAGACAGATGTGATCATCAAAGGCAAAAACATCGTATATCCTCCGGTCAGTTCGGCAATCAGGAAAATAGCCGTCAGCGGAGCATGAATAACCCCCGCGATGCAACCTCCCATCCCCGCCAAAGCGAAATTTACCGTCGAGATATCTCCCAAATCGTAATAATTGACAGCGAGCGCAAAAAGAACTCCCAAATGAGACCCGATAAACAAAGTTGGAGCAAAAATACCTCCCAAGCCGCCTGCTCCGAAAGTAAGATTTGTAGTTACACATTTTAATACGACGCTGGCCAAGAGAAAGATCAATATCCAGAACATGCCGCTGCCAAAACGAGAAAAAACGCTCTCTTTAAACATAGACGTTACGTCGCCGTGCAAGCAATTATTTATAGCGTTATACCCTTCTCCATAAAACGACGGAATAATAAAAATCAAAGCTCCCAAAGCCAAGCCTCCGAAAATCAAACTATATCCCCATGATTTAAAATGCTTTTCAAAGAAATCGTGCGACATTCTATAAATTCTGGTAAAAATAAGGCTCGCAAAACCGGCTAAAATCCCTAAAACAATGTAATAAGGAAAATTTCCTATCGAAAACGTAGCGACGCTATCGATAGAATAGATGACGTCGGTTCCAAGAAAAAGATATGATATCAAAGTTGCGGTAACAGTAGAGATGAGTAACGGCACAATAGACGCCGCGGTAAGATCAAGCATCATCACTTCCAGCACAAAAACCATGGCGGCAATCGGCGATTTGAAAATGGCCGCCATAGCGCCGGCGCTTGCGCAAACCAAAAGTAACGCCGTTTGTCGATAATTTAATTTCAAAAGCCGCCCGATATTACTTCCCACGGATGCGCCGGTGGCAATTGTAGGTCCTTCCAGCCCAACCGATCCTCCAAATCCTACGGTTAACGCGCTGCCAACCATAGCGGAAACCATACTCATCGGTTTCAAGATCGCTTTATTACGAGAAATAGCATATAAAACTTTCGGAACGCCTTCTCCCAACTGTTCCTTAAGAAGATAACGAACAACAATGATTGTGAAAAATATCCCGATCATCGGATAAATGAGATACATGATATTTTCGAATCCGGAAAAAGATATCCTCGACAGGAGATTAGTTATAAAATGAACCAAATATTTTAAAACAATCGCGACTAATGCCGATACAACGCCGATAACAATACTAATAACGATCATAAACGACATGTCGTTAAGCTTTTTATATCGCCAACGATTTATCCTTGACGCTATTTTTTTGATCCGGTTCATTACCCTCTCTTTTATGAAAAAGGGAAGTCGCTCAGCGCGACTTCCAATATTATTCAAAATAAACCTTTGTTTATAAATTATTTAGTAGCCCCGACAGGAATCGAACCTGTATTTAAAGTTTAGGAAACTTCCGTTCTATCCATTGAACTACGGAGCCTTTTTTTTCGCGGTTGCAAAGCTAAAAAAAGTTATTCAAACTTAATCCCTTTTTGGTTAATTCTTTTTCTCGACGATTCAATCGATTCGAGAAAATTATTTTTCCAAAACGCCTCTCTCCTTGCATGATAATTGCTATAAAAATATTCAAATTGACAAGCGTTCAATGCAATATGCTTATTAGCAATGATATTTAATGACTTCTAATAAACTTATCATTCAGGCAAATCGTTATTTTCTTCTCTTTGTAGAAAGTAATAAAATGCTCAAAATATGTATGTTCTTTTTACGTTTTGACCTTAAAAGATAAATACGAAAAAGATGAAAAAATATATCGGATTATTCATTTTTCTTTTGATAGTCGGCGCAGGATGGGCGCAAGAAGCATATGATTTGCAAAAGTGCTTGAAAGTTGGGTTGGAGCAAAATTATGCAATTCGAATTGTCCGAAATCTGGAAGAAATAAGCGATAATAACGCTACATTGGGAAATGCCGGATATTTGCCCACGCTAGATTTAAGCGGAGGTTATTCCGGAACATGGGACAATAATACTTCACAAAAATTTCCCGACGGGACGGAGAACAAATATAATAATGTGCACAATCGGTCGGCTAATGTCGGGTTGAATCTTGGATGGACTATTTTCGAAGGGTTGAAAATTCAAACGAATAACCGCCGTTTGAAAGAGCTGCAAGAAATGGGCGCTTTGGAAACGCGAACAACTATGGAAAATTTTATCTCAAATCTTGTTGCAGAGTATTACAATTATGTTCGTCAAAATATCCGGTTAAAAAATCTCAAAGCCGCCGTCGCTCTTTCAGGCGAACGATTGAGGATCGTTGAAGCGCGGTATAATATCGGATCGATGTCGCGACTTGATCTGCAACAGGCGCGAGTGGATTTTAATGCAGATAGCTCCTTATTGATCAGACAAATGGAAGAACTCAATGCGTCGCGTATTCGATTAAACGAATTGATGGCGTTGGAAAATGTCGCTCAAAAAACAGTAGTAAGCGATACGTCGATTGAAGTTAATATGTTTTTACAGGAAGAAGATTGTTGGAAAAAAACTTTGGAGGTAAACTCTTCACTGTTGATCTCCGAAAAAAACAAAACTTTGAGCGATTTAGATTATAAAACTGTCCGAAGCCGCAATTTTCCATATTTAAAAATGAATGCCGGATACGGTTACGCATGGAATCATTACGATATCGGAACGTATCAAAGCCAACAAAATCTGGGATTGAATTACGGGCTTACTTTAGGATTTACGGTCTTTGACGGAATGAATAGAAGGAGAGAACAGAGAAACGCAAAGATCGCAATTGAAAATAGCTCTTTAGAATATGCACAATTAGAACTTGCCATTTCCGCCGATTTTTCCAATATTTGGATGGCATATCAAAACAACTTGGATTTATTGGGATTGGAGCGAGAAAATTTGATCGTAGCCAAGGAAAATTACGAAATCGCCCTTGAAAGGTACAAATTAGGCGATCTTTCCGGTATAGAATTGCGGGAAGCGCAAAATAGTTTGCTCTCGGCAGAAGAAAGGTTGTTGCAAGCCGAATACAATACCAAATTGTGCGAAATATCGCTCATGCAGTTAAGCGGTCAAGTTTTTAGTTATTTGGAAGAGTAAAAGAGTATAATGCAGAATATTTATGTCGAAACTATACATCATACCAACGCCTATCGGCAATCTTGAAGATATCACATTACGCGCTCTGCAAGTCTTGAAAGAAGTAGACGCCATTTTGGCTGAAGATACGCGGGTTACGGCTAAATTACTTTCTCATTATAATATTCAGAAAAAAGTAATCGCTTATCATCAACATAATGAACATCAAAAAACCACGGACGTTATTTCTCATTTAAAATCGGGAAAAACATTGGCTTTAGTAACCGATGCCGGAACGCCCGGAATTTCCGATCCGGGGTTTTTGTTGGTTTCGCATTGCGTTGCGGCGGACATTCCGATTGAAACGCTTCCCGGGGCGACGGCTTTTGTGCCTGCTTTGGTTAATTCGGGATTGCCATCTGATAAATTCTTCTTTGAAGGATTTTTACCTCATAAAAAAGGACGACAAACGCGCTTGTCGTATTTGTCTCAATTGCCGTATACATTTATTTTGTATGAATCGCCCCATCGCATCTGTAAAACTTTAGAACAGCTTATAGAACATTGCGGAGAGGAACGGCATGCTTCTGTATCGCGTGAATTGACAAAATTATTTGAAGAAAACAGAAGGGGAACTTTGGACGAACTTTTACGATATTATCGTGAAAATGCCCCAAAAGGAGAATTTGTAGTAGTGATTGAGGGAATGAAATAAAATTTATTTCGAAGAATATCTTAAAAAGGAGTAACTTTGACGAAAAAATCGGCATCATTGAAATGGCGGCGGATCGAAATCATATAGCTACAATTACCAGCGATTGGGGAACGGCCGATCACTATTTGGCGACTGTTAAAGGCGCATTATTATCGCTATGCCCGCAAGCCAGATTGATAGATATTTCTCACTCCGTAGTTCCGTTCGATACTTTTCAAGCGGCTTTTATTTTGAAAAACAGTTATCTTTATTATCCAAAAAATAGTTGGCATATCATTGCTGTTGAGACAAAACCTTCGTTGAAAGCGGATCAATTGATCGTACAATATAACGACCATTATTTCATTAGCTGCGACAATGGCGTTTTTTCGCTCATTTTTGAGGGAAATCCGGCGCAAGAGATCTATCGCATCAAGAAAATGCCCTTTTGTGAATCTTCTCCTTTCCCGACGCGCGATATATACATTCCGATTTTGGCGGCTATCTTCAATGGAAAATCTATTTCCGACATAGCCGATCCGGTTGATTCCTTCGTTGAGAAGAGGATGTTCCAACCGGTAGTTCAGGAGAATAAAATTATCGGAAGATCGGTCTATTTCGATAATTACGAAAACATTTATACCAATATTCGACGCGCGGACGTCGAACGCAAAATGACCGCCAAGCCATTTATTTTAACGATTGGAAATTATTCTTACGAAATCAAAAAAGTTGTGTCGGCCTTTTCTGAAGTGGGCGAGGGCGATTTTGCGCTTCTTTTTGTGAATGATTATTTAATGATTGCTATCAATCACGGAAACGCGGCGGGATTACTGATCGATAAGAAAAATAAATGGGTTCAGATCCAGCTTGAATTTTAAGAAGTTTACGATAGAATCATTCTCGATAAAAAATGAGAGCGCGTCAAAAATCCAACTGCAATCTGCAAAAGTTGCAACCTACTACAAGTTGTCTCGACAGAAAAGTTCATTATTGCTGTTTTTTGAGATTAAACGGTTTTTCAGGTCGTATTAATCCTTAGAAATCATTAACGAACTTATAATTTATAACTTCAAAATTATCTAAGGGGACTTTTGACGCCCCCTATTTGATAAAGTATAATATTCATTGTTTGTTATCCCTTATAAAAAGGCATCTTTACAACTTTGGCTTTGATGTTTTTCCCGCGTATTACAACAAAAATTTCCGTATCGATCTTAGCAAAATCCTTGTCGACCATAGCCGTTCCTATGGCAATATTTAACGACGGCGATTGCGTTCCCGAGCAGACATAACCAATCTTATTTCCGTCGGCGTCAACAATTTCATAATCCTGACGCGGTATTCCGCGATCGATCATCTCAATACCAACTACTTTCTTGGTCGCGCCGTTTTTCTTTTGCTCTTCAAAACGAGAACGATCAAGAAAGTCGTTCCCGTCGACAAATTTAGTGATCCATCCTAATCCGGCTTCAATCGGAGATATTTCATCGGTTATTTCGTGGCCATAGAGACAAAATCCCATTTCCAAACGCAACGTGTCGCGCGCTCCCAATCCAGCCGGTTTCAATCCGAACTCCTCGCCCGCTTTCATGACGGCATCCCAAATAACGTCGGCGTCTTTATTGTCAAGATATATTTCACAACCTCCCGCTCCCGTATAACCTGTCGTCGATAAAATAACGTCGCAGCCTGCAAATTTCATTTTTTTAAAAGTATAGTACTCCATATCTTCTATAGGCGTATCGGCGTACTTTTGCATTGCTTTCAAAGCTAAAGGACCTTGAACGGCCAATTGAGCGATTTCATCGGAAGCGTTATAAAGTTCTTTTCCAATTTCTAATCCCGCCTTTTCTGCTATCTTAGTAAGATGCGCCCAATCTTTGTCGATATTGGCGGCGTTGATTACTAATAAATAAGTTTGATCGTCGATACGATACACTAAAAGATCGTCGACGATACCGCCTTTTCCATTTGGAAAACAACTGTATTGTACTTTACCGTCGTATAAAGCGGCGACGTCGTTAGTAGTAACATATTGCACAAAATCAAATGCTTTGGGGCCTTTAACCCAAACTTCTCCCATGTGTGAAACATCAAAAACGCCAAGTTTTGCCCTGACATTAAGATGTTCAGCGATTAATCCTTCATATTGAACAGGCATCATAAATCCGGCAAAAGGAATCATTTTTGCTCCTAATGCTACATGAAATTTGGTGAATGGGGTCTCTTTCATGATTTTTAAAGTTTTAAATATTTATTTTTTCTTTTTTGTATTTTGTGATTGATCTTTTTTATACGGTTGCTGTTTAGAACGTTGTTGAACTGCTTTTTGTTGTTGTTTAGTAGCTTCTTCCATACGTTGCATCCATTTCGATTTTTTGACGGGTTTCCCTTTGGATTCTTGAATTCTTTGATGTATCTTATCTTCGTTGATTACCAAGCGCATCAACCACATTTGCGCAAATGTCAGCAGGTTGATTATCAAATAATAATATGATAACGCCGAAGCATAATTATTAAATATTCCCAAGAACATAATCGGCATCAAATACATCATGACTTTCATTCCGGGCATTTGATTACTTCCCGCCGCACTTTTCATGCTTATTCTTGTATAAATAAGCGTAGAAATTGCCATCAAAAGCGAGAAAAGACTGACATGGTCGCCATATAAAGGAATGTTGAAAGGAAGATTTAAAATGCTGTCGTACGATGAAAGGTCGGTAGCCCATAAAAAACTTTGTTGACGCAACTCCAATGACGAAGGAAAAAAGCGGAACATTGCCATCAAGATCGGCAGTTGTAATAACATCGGCAAACATCCGCCCATCGGATTGATCCCGGCTCGCTTGTAAAGATTCATTGTAGCTTGTTGCTTTTTCATTGCATCTTCAGATTTCGAGTAACGCTCGTTGATTTCATCAATTTCCGGTTTCAAAACACGCATTACCGCTTGCGAACGATAAGTTTTCATAGCTATTGGGAAAAGAATCAATTTGATCAAAGTTGCTAAAATCAAAATAATAATTCCATAGTTCCACCCCCAAGAGCTCATTAAGTCAAAAAGCAAAATTACGCCTTTGTTGATCCATGATATAAGCCAACCGCCAAGCGGCACCTGTTTTTCGAGGCCTGCATCATATTCTTTCAATGTATTATATTTATTCGGGCCGAAGTAAAATTTCAACGGAATTGTGTAATGTGATTGCGCTTCCCAAGGTAAGAAGATGGATGCGTTCATGCTTTGCAGGTACGCCCCGTTTTCGGCTCTTCTCGAATCGACTTCCGTCTCGATCAAAGCTTCTTCAAACGGCACGTTAGTGGAAATAATGGTGGAAAGGAAAAACCTTGACTTAAACGAAACCCAATCTAATTTACTTCTTAAATCTTCGCTAACAGCTTCTTTTGTTTCTGATAAAAGATTAACGTCGTCTTGATGAATTTTATAATAGATCGTCGTCTTCTCACGCTCGCCTTTAAGATCTTGTTCATTCCTGTTTAAATCTTCTTTCCAAGTCAGGTTAATACTGCCCGACGGAGAAGATATGTCGCGCTGCATGTTGTGAAACGAGATATCAAATCCCAACATATATTCATCTCTGCGCATGATATAGCGAAATTCGATATATTTATCCTTATCGGCAGAGAAAGAATCGTCATTGGCGTGAAGTCTCATCCCAAAACGAACGGAATCGGCGTCTCCTAACGTGATCAAAGAGTTTTCGGGCGTATCATACCAAACCGGTTCAAAAAAGAGTTTATCGGTAGCGATCATTTTATCATGAGCAAAAAAACCCAATGCAAAATTGGCCGTCGCCGGATCAAATAGATATAATGGTAAACTGTCAAACCGTTTGTAATCATGAAGCTCTACATTGTAAACGCGCCCCCCTTTGTTGGTGAGCGTAATAGAATACAATCCATTATCAAGCGTAAAAAAATCTTGTTCGCCGTCGGCGGCGTTGCTGAATATGCCGAACGTACCGGATAACAATTGTTGCCGTGCAGAAACCGATGAAAGAGGATCAAGCGCGTCTTCTGCAACGTTCTCCGATCCTTCTATCTCTTTCAAACGTTGTTCGATTGCCAACAACGAATCTTTTTTCTCTATTTCGGCAAGCCTGATAGAGTCTTGTCTTGCCGTTTGCGCTTGTTTTTCTGCTTCGGAAGGCTGCATCCACCACATCCATCCTAAGAAAAGTAAGATAATGAGGACATAACCTATAATAGTATTCTTATTCATGCAAGTCGTTTTACTTATACCCTAATAAAAAAGAGTACAAAGGTAGTCAAAATTACGAATTGTAAATCATCGCGCAGTAAATGTTTTCATGCCAAATAAACGATCAAAGAGAAGCAAAATAATCCGCTTCCGAGCAACGCCTCAAAAGGCGGCGTGCTTTTGAGTAAAAGGCGACGCGCTTTTTTAGAAAAACAGGCGGGGCAATAAATAATCACTCCCTGCTGGTCGGAAGTTATAGCGCTATCAAACGTTTATCAATAGAGATTCAAAAATATTTTTCATTACAATATGTTTATTATTAATATATTATATGATTTTCTTAGAGGCGTTATTTACAATTTTTATTTTCGTGCGGTTGCTTTGCGATAGTTCTAAAACTCGTATTACGCGATTCTGTTTTTTTGTATTTTTGCAGAAATAAAAGCATTTTGTCATGATCCGAAAATTAATATGGATTCTGTTATGTATATTCTCTTTGTCGGCGTCGTTGCAAGCTCAAAGCAGAGGAAGCGTTACCGTCGTAGCTAATTCGAAAATAGACCAGATTATGGAGTCGTACGCTTTGTTAATGTCTCAAAATCCGGGAATTGAAGGGTATCGGATATTAATATTCTCCGATTCGGGCAATTATTCCAAAAATGCGGCTTTGAATGCAAAAGAGGAGTTTGAAAAACGTTTTCCCGATATTGACGCTTATATATTTTTTGAGGAGCCTAATTATAAAGTCCGCGTCGGTAATTTTAGATCGAGACTGGAAGCGGAACGCTGCTTGCACAAAATCAGCAACATATATTCCAATACGATTATTGTTCCCGATTTTATTGAATTTCCGAAACTTGCTATCGAACAGGACGCAAACGAAGATTAATTACGCATTCCGTTCATATACCGTAAAATCAAATTCGAGTCCTGATTTTTCATCCGTTTTGCGAGGCGTGCGCGAGATTTCTTTCCATTGAGAAAAATCTATCTTGGAAAAATAAATGTCCGCGTCAAAATCTCTATACACCCACGTAATATAGAGTTTATCGGCAATGGGCAAGAATTGTTTATAGATCGATCCGCCGCCAATGATAAAACATTCTCCATCATTTTCGCAAAGCCGGGCGACATCTTCTATGCTATGAGCGGCAATGAACAGGCCGTCTTCCTTCTTTGGTTCAAGCGTGAGCACAATATTTTTTCTGTTAGGAAGCGGTCTCACAGGAAGCGACAACCATGTATTATATCCCATGATAACGGTTTTGCCGGAAGTGATGCTCTTGAAATATTTCAAATCTTCGGAAAGATGCCACAACAATTGGTTGTCTTTTCCGATGGCCATATTTTGCGCAATAGCGACGATAATTGAAAAACTCATAAATCTCTGAACAGGGTTATTAATCATCTAAACGGCGACAACGCCTTTAATATGAGGATGAGGATCGTATTCTTCTAAAGTAAAATCTTCAAATTGAAAGTCAAAAATAGAAGTGCGTTCCGGATTCAGTTTCATGACGGGCAATTTCCTTGGTTCGCGCGTAAGTTGTAAATTAACTTGCTCCAAATGATTGGAGTAAATATGCGCGTCGCCAAGCGTGTGAATAAATTCCCCCGGTTGTAAATTGGTAACTTGCGCCATCATCATTAAAAGCGTCGCATAAGAGGCGATATTAAAAGGGACGCCAAGAAAAATATCGCAACTTCTTTGATAAAGTTGCATAGAAAGTTTGCCGTTAGCAACCCAGAATTGAAACAGAATATGACACGGAGGTAAAGCCATTTTATTCAAATCGCCGACATTCCATGCGCTAACGATATGACGCCTCGAATCGGGATTTTCTTTGATGGATTTTACAACATCCGAAATTTGATCGACCGCTTTACCGTCCGTCGAATGCCATGAACGCCATTGATATCCATAAATATTTCCCAAATTTCCATTTTCATCGGCCCATTCATCCCAAATAGAAACTTTATGATCATGCAGGTATTGCACATTGGTATCGCCGCGCAAAAACCATAACAGTTCGTATATTATCGATTTTAAATGCAATTTTTTCGTGGTCAATAACGGAAATCCTTCCGAAAGATCAAATCGCATTTGATAACCGAAAGCGCTGATCGTTCCCGTCCCGGTGCGGTCGTCCTTACGAACGCCTTTTTTCAACACATGATCAAGCAAATTAAGATACTGTTTCATTGAAATAATTCGATATTTTAGTTTAAAATCATTGCAATAATTGTGGTTGACAACAACGCCGTCATTGCCGCGGCGAGTAACGCTTTTAGGCCTAATCTCGACAAATCGCCTCTTTTGTTGGAAGCCAAAGAGCCGATTCCTCCGATTTGAATTCCAATTGAAGAAAAATTAGCAAAACCGCACAACAAATAAGTTCCAATGATGATAGATTTCGGACTGGAAAGCAATCCGTTAGTTTTCATATCCTCCAAGCTTGCATAACCGACAAATTCATTAATAATGGTTTTTTCGCCCAAAAGCTGGCCGAGATAAAAAATATCGGACGAAGGAGCTCCGATAAGCCACATCAAAGGAGAACAGGCATATGCCAAGATAAATTGCAAGGAAAGTTGCGTAAATTGTCCTTTCGACAATATATTGATATATTCGTTCAAGCCCGTCCAATTGCCGATTAATCCGCCCAAAATATAATTAACAAGAGCAATCAAAGCAATAAAAGTAAGCAACATTCCCGCCACGTTTACTGCAAGTTTCACCCCTTCGGAAGTTCCGTTTGAAAAGGCGTCCAATATATTTGCTCCCACTTTTTCTTTTGAAACAGTCAAATCTTTACTCACCGGTTCTGTTTGCGGCATCATTATTTTGGAGATGACAATTACGCCCGGAGCGGCCATAACCGAGGCGGAAAGCAAGTGTTTGGCAAACTCTGTTCGCATCACAGGATCATCGCCGCCTAAAAGTCCGATATAAGCGGCTAATACGCCCCCTGCCATCGTCGCCATTCCTCCACTCATAATAATGAAAAGCTCCGAAGCATTTACTTTAGAAAGGTACGCCTTCACTAAAAGCGGAGCTTCCGTCTGTCCGAGAAATATATTGCCCGCCAATGACAGTCCCTCAACTCCGGAAAGTTTCATCGTCCGCGTCATCAACCATGCGACGCCTTTCACAACCCACTGAATCACACCCAAATAAAACAGCAAACTTGTTATTGCAGAGAAAAAAATGATCGTCGGCAACACTTGCAATGCAAATATGTAATTAAACTTGGAGGAATCCATGAAATCGCCAAAAAGAAAAATGCTTCCTTCTTTCGTAAAATCCAATATTTTTACAAATATCTTGCCGCCGTATTCAAAAATAATCCGAATAAAAGGAACATAAAGAATACAGATAGCCAAGACTATTTGAATGATCAAAGCGGTAATAACGGTTTTCCAATTAATAGCTTTTCTATTGCCGCTCAATAAAAATGCGATCAAAAGCAACGCCGCAATTCCCAATAATCCCCGTAAAATTGAGGTTATTGAGAAAGAAAATTTAATTTGCTCTCTCAAATCGTCTACAGTTAACGTCTCCTCTCGAACGGCCGTTCCCGTAGGCTCGTAAGGTTCGGCATAATGTTCGATTTGCTCGATCATCGCTTCCGTCTCTTCCTTTTCATTGAGAGAATTTTGGGCGACGACTATTCCCGTCGTAATAATAGCCGTCGAAAACAATATCAAGGAAAAAGTCAGAAATTTCTTGAACGGCACATATTTCAAATCATTTAAAAATCGGAACATGATTTATTTTATTAAAAATTTTCTCTATCCTTCGCCCTCTTCGCGTTTGCATTGATTGATTTTATCCCTAATCAACGCCGCTCTTTCATAATCTTCACGATCGATAGCCTCTTGCAGGAACTCTGAAAGTTCTTCTACGCTAAATCCTTGTAACGAATCTTCCTCTTCGAAAAAATTTTCGTCGTCGTTTTCATATTCATCGGTATTGTCGACAAGTTCCGAAACGGGAATACCCACCGTATTCATGATCTCTTCCGTAGTATAAATCGGCGCTTCGCAACGCAACGCAATGGCAATAGCGTCCGACGTACGCGCTTCGACAGAAAACGATTCGTTTTTCTCATTCACAAAATTTAATCTGGAATAGAAAATACTTTCCGAGAATTTATAAATCAGAACATCTTGCAAAGTCGATTTGGTCGCTTTCATAAAACCGACAAAAAGATCGTGCGTAAGCGGACGCGGAGGAACGGCCTTGACCAAAGCCAGTTCAATAAAATGGCCCTCATAAATGCCGATAATGATAGGAATCCGTTTTGTGGCGGCCTTATCTTCCAAAACGACAATATATGCGCTATTTTGCACTTTGCCATACGTGGTAACCGTTACTACCGAAAGTTCTACAAAATCCATTTCATAATAAATTTTGACGCGTAAAGGTAGGCATTTACAACATACGCCCGAAAAAATTTATAGTATTTTATAAATTTTATTATCAACAATGCTACAAACGACTCTGTTGAAGTGCGAAATAGCGAATGCAGATAAAATAAGAAAAAATCGGAGAAAAGTTGGCGAAAAAGACCATTACGTATTATTTCACTTATATTTACAGATTTTCTAAAAACCATTCCCAAACGGCGTCTGATATGCCGCTTTCCTTAAATACTTGTTCCATCAATGAAAAGCTAATGTTTCCGCTCTCTTTCACCCGGCGATAAAAAGATGATAAAATCTTCATGAATTTTTCCTCTCCGATCTTCTTTTCCAAACAATGAAGTACAAAAGGAGTTTTAAGATAAATTACGCCGTAGCTGCCGCTCAAATCAAGACCAACTTCATTTTTAGTAACATCAAAGATAGAATGGCAGTCATTTTCAATATGGACGTATTTCAATATTTTTTCCTGATAAACAGAATCCTTAAGGACGACGTCGGAATAAAAAAATTGAACGGATAAGAATTCCGTCATCGACTCATGAAAAAAATAATAGGAAGAATCGTCTTTATTCGGTAAAATTCTATTATGAAAATGCACCAATTCATGCGTACAACTGTGCGTATTCCAAAAACTTGTATCCATTACAACCAAACCATGATTATCTGACGACATAAAAGCCGAACCCCAATAAATTTTATTCCCGCCTTGAGATAAATCAAGACATGCATCTACAATATCAACATCAATCTGTTGATTAAAAAGCTTATGAATTCCTTTTAATCCTCTTTCAAGAGAGCTGATTCTCTTCTCAATGACTTCGGGCGTATTTTTATTATCGGAAAGACAAAATGCTTCGAGAGATGAAGAATCTCCAGTGGCTATAATATCTTTAAAGAGATAAAGATTATATTGATTATTATGAATTGTAGTTGGAATTTTATCATAATGACGTTTCTCCATCAAAAAATAAGAAATTCCATGAGGTGGAATGGTATCGCATTGTAATTCAACATAAGAAGATTTTTTTTGTTGAGGAAGATTTGCCAATAAATAAGTATTATCAGGGACAGAAAAAGATACTTTTTCGATAATCATATTTGGAACTGAAAAATACCAAGAAAACCAAGAGTGCTGAGTGGGGCAGAAATAACATGTAATATATTCATGTCCTTTCATAAAATAATCAGTTTGATAATAGTAGTCTATTTCAACAATCTCATCCTTTTCGGAAAGCAAAAATTGCAACATATTGTTCTGAAAAACAGAGGGGATTTCTCTTTTCTTTTTATTTTTTACAGCCGTTACTTTTATGTGCTGAAAAAGAAATGGATTCATAAAGCTAAATTGCGATGGGTTTTCCAAGGGGAGATAAATCGTATCTTTTGAATAATTTTTCAGATTAAGCGTTTGTTTAATCTTACTGATATTATTGAAAAAAGGAAATATCCGAGTCGTATCAATCTTCTCAAAAGGGACAATCTCAACCTCCAATTTACAAGGTATCTTATCTGTATTTTGAGAAAAAATGACTATATTATATGTCATTAAAAGTAAAATGAATATTTTTTTCATGTATATTTTATGTAATAAAGAAATAAAACGTCTAATGGTTATTAAATAATCCGAGACATATTTTTGCGAAATAAAATAGTTTCTTAAATCATGGAATATTACAAATCCATTTACGGATTCATTAAGTCCATATTTTTCTACGATTTATTTTTTATTTCTTTTTATTTGCTCTTTTATCTCTTTAATTGCTATTTCCAAATCCATATCCTTTCCCGACATGAATTCTTCAAAGGTTGGTTCTACTA
>JAIRTP010000123.1 GCA_031254805.1 Bacteroidales bacterium | reverse complement strand
ACAGATCAAAATATGCAGTCTTATTGGCTCTTCCCTGTAATGAAAAACAGGTCGTGTCTGCAAATCGCTTTTTGATATTCTGAAAGCCTGTTCTATTTTGTACAATTTCCCATAACGGTTTATAACAGTACTATTATCAGCTTTTTTCTCTTCCAAGTTGGTGTAATAACCTTTTATTCCGAGTAGTTTTTTCGTTTTTTCAATCAGCGCTTCATTAAGTTCTATTTTCTTGTTACAGGTCTTGGTGAATTTTAACCTCTTACTTTTAGCAGGCTCTTTGACAACTGCCTGTGCCCCTGATGTTGTTTTTACTACTTTAATATGAAGTATAATTATCGCTTAGTGCGACAAATGTACCATTTTTTCTCTTTAATAATCTGAATATCAGTCCTTATTTTTTAGGCTTTTCTAAAGGCGGACAAGTCAGGAAGGATATAATCCCAATAAAAGAGGAAGAAACTCCCATCATCCGCTTATGCATTTGTCAATGACGTACGTATGGTTGCCAACATTTGGCTAAGGAGTGGCAATAACAGTTCGGCAAATAATTTTATTGGTTTTTTGGAAGATACCCTATCCCGTTTTGGAAACAAAAAAGTTGGACTGGTTCGCCTGGATAGCAGCTTTTGTCAAAAAGAGATCATAGATTATCTGGAAACAAAAAAGTTGAATTATATCATTGCCGCAAAATTTACCCACTCTATACAGCGTCTTATAGATCGGAGTGATTTTTGGTTGCAGCTTGATGATGGCATTGAGATTTGTGACAAAACGCACCAGTCTCCGATTCGTGGGGAGCATCTCAGAAAAATCGTTATGATAAGACAAAAAATAGCGGAACGTCCCGATGCCGCGGGCAAGATGTTGAGCCTTTTTCCCGAAGATGAGGCACATCGGAATTATCGATATTGAGCCTACTTTACCAACGGGGAATACGCGCAGCAGATGTTGAGCGGAACCATCGTGCCAGAGGAGACGAGGAAAATAGAATCAAGGAGTTAAAAACAGGATTTTGGAGCAGGAAATTTTAACCTGAAAGCGTTTTTTCCAACAGAGTCAGCGCTCATTTTTGCCATGATCGCTTATAATCTGATGGCGATTTTCAGGATATTTGTATTGCAGGAAAAGACTCAGAAAACCTCATCCACCCCTCGCTATCGGACTTTTGCTATTGGAGCGTATTTCGAAAAATCGGAAGACTCTCTAAAACTGAGAATCGCTCTGTCAAGAAAACGTCGAAAATGGTTCGTCGGACTATGGAATTATCCTGTTGATTTGTCTAAAAAATGCCTAACGCGTAATTTGGGTTTAAAAAAATGATAAAATTTTAATGCATTTGTCCTGAAACAACAATATTTCAAAGCGAAAAAAATCGTACCTTCGCACCGTTTTATAGCTACGAATTAATTCATTGATTAACAATATAAATAACTATTTAAAAATGAGTAACGTAAAGTATGTTTATTTTTTTGGTGGAAAAACGGCCGAAGGAAAAGCCGACATGAAAAACTTGCTTGGCGGTAAAGGAGCTAATCTTGCGGAGATGTGCCTTATGGGATTGCCCGTCCCTGCAGGTTTGACAATAATTACAGACGCATGTACAGCATATTATAAAAACAATGAAAAACTTCCTGAAGGACTGATGGACGAAGTTTGGAGGGGGATGAAAAGAGTGGAAGAAGTCATGGGAATGAAATATGGCGACTCAGAAAATCCTCTTTTATTATCTTGTCGTTCAGGCGCCAGAAAATCTATGCCCGGTATGATGGATACGGTTTTGAATATCGGACTTTGCTCGGATACCATTCCCGGATTATTGAAAAAAACCAATAACCCTCGTTTTGTTTACGATTCTTATCGCCGTTTGATCATGATGTACGCCGACGTAGTCATGGAAAAATCGGAAGGTCATGAATTTGGCATTCGTAAACAATTGGACGATATGCTTGACGAATATAAGCGTAAAAAAGGATATAAACAAGATACGGATTTAACGGCCGACGATCTGAAGCTGTTATCCGACGAATTCAAAAAGAAAGTAAAAGAAGTTATCGGCGTTGAATTTCCTGACGATGCAAGAAAACAATTAGAAGGCGGAATCAAAGCGGTATTTAAGAGCTGGAACGGTAAAAAAGCGATCTCCTATCGTCGTATCGAAAAAATTTCCGACGATTGGGGAACTGCCGTAAACGTTCAAACGATGGTATTCGGAAATATGGGCGAAGGATCAGCTACCGGCGTTGCATTTACACGTAATCCGGCAACTGGAGAAAATAAATTTTACGGCGAATGGCTGATTAATGCGCAAGGAGAAGACGTCGTAGCGGGAATCAGAACGCCGAATCCATTGAACGATGCAACTAAAAATGATCAAAACAAGCATCTCCCTTCCATGCAGGAGTTGATGCCAGACATATATAAACAACTTGACGATATCCGTAATCTTTTGGAGAAAAACTTCAAAGATATGTTGGACATTGAGTTCACCATCCAAGAAGGAAAATTGTATATGCTGCAATGTCGCGTTGGCAAACGTACCGGAGTGGCCGCCTTGGAGATGGCATTAGATATGATGAATGAAAAACTTATCGATTCGAAAGAGGTTGTAATGCGTCTTTCTCCTGCTCAATTGGATGAATTATTACACCCGATTTTGGATTCGGAAGATGAGAAAAGACATACAGTCATTGCAAAAGGATTACCGGCAGGTCCCGGCGGATCCGTAGGCGTTATTGCTTTAACGAGCGAAAAGGCCATGGAATACAGACATCAAGGCATTAACAATATTCTTGTTCGCGAAGAAACCAATCCTGAAGACGTGGAAGGTATGCGCGCTGCCGACGGTATTCTTACCGCTCGCGGAGGAATGACTTCGCATGCCGCTTTAGTCGCTCGCGGATGGGGGAAATGCTGCATTGTCGGTTGCGAAGCCATTCATATTAATTTGGATAAAGGAGAAGTAACCATTGCCGGAAAAGTATATAAAGAAGGCGATATATTGAGCTTGAACGGAACAAGAGGATGGGTTTACGATGTGAAAATCGCAATGATCGACGCAACTGAGAATCCGCGTTTTCAAGAGTTCATGAAAATCGTTGACGATCATAGCACGATGGGCGTCCGTACTAATGCCGATACGCCGGAAGATGCGCAAAACGCAATCAATTTTGGAGCGGAAGGCATCGGATTATTCCGTATTGAACACATGTTTTATGGAGAAAACAGCGAAGAACCTCTGGCAAAATTGCGGAATATGATCCTTGCGAATAGCACGGAAGAGCGCGCTGCCGCATTGAACGAATTAGAACCGTTCATTAAAGCTACGGCAAAAGGAACATTAAAAGTAATGAATGGTAAACCATTGACTTTCCGTCTGATGGATCCGCCATTGCATGAATTTGTTCCTCAAACTGAAGACAAACAACGCGAATTAGCCAAAGAAAAAGGGATGGAATATGAAGAGATCAAAAGACGTATCGACGCCCTTCATGAAATGAATCCGATGATGGGATTACGCGGCGTTCGTTTAGGAATTATCTACCCAGAAGTGAGTGAAACGCAATTCCGCGCGCTCTTTGAAGCTACCGCCGAATTAATGAAAGAAGGTTTGGATCCGCAATTGGAAATTATGGTTCCTTTGACGATCAATGTTGAAGAGTTGAAAAACCAAAAAGCTATTGCCGATAAAGTCCAAGAAGAGGTTGAAAACAAATTTGGATTGAAGATAAATTATCTCTACGGCACCATGATTGAGATCCCTCGCGCTACGCTGGTAGCGGATAAAATTGCCGAAGTAGCGCAATTTTTCTCATTCGGAACGAACGATTTGACGCAAATGACTTTTGGATTCTCTCGCGACGACGTAAACGCCATTGTACATAAATATACCGAGGAAAAAATTATTCCCGCCGATCCATTCAACACGTTGGATCAAGAAGGCGTCGGACAATTGGTGAAATTGGGCGTAGAACGAGGAAGAAGTGCAAGAGAAAATTTAAAGATCGGCGTATGCGGCGAACACGGCGGCGACCCTGCTTCTGTTGAATTTTTCTTCCATGCAGGAATGAATTATGTCTCTTGTTCCCCATTCCGCGTACCCGTTGCGCGTTTAGCGGCGGCGCAAGCTGCAATAAAAAGCGGAAAGTAGCATTTCCGATTGATGATCGTAAAAAAGGATTGCCCAAGAGCAATCCTTTTTTCATACGCCCGTTATTATCAATTATATATAATTTTTACAGAGCAAAATATTTTCTAAAGATCTTTAAAATTCTTTTCGATGCAACAAAGATATGATTTTGACAAAATAGTTGATCGCCGCGGAACAAATGCAATCAAAGTTGATTGGCTGGAGAGACTTTTCGGTTCTCCGAACCTTATTCCATTGTGGGTCGCCGACATGGATTTTGAAACGCCTGCGTTTATTACAGAGGCTTTAAAAAAACGTTTAGAACACTCTTTATTCGGATATACAATTGCTCCGCCGGAATATTGGCGCTCTATCATTCATTGGTTGAACGATATGCATCAGTGGCAAATTAAAAAGGAATGGCTGACCTATATTCCGGGAATTGTTAAAGGAATCGGATTAGCGATAAATGTTTTTACAAAAGTTGGAGATAAAGTGATTATTCAATCTCCGGTATATCATCCTTTCAGGATTGTCCCGGAAGCTAACGGACGGGAAGTTGTTTACAATCCGTTGCAATGGATCAATGGTCGCTATTACATGGATTTTGATCAATTGAAAAAAATAATTGACGATCGGTGTAAGATGTTCATCCTTTCTAATCCGCACAATCCCGCCGGAATTGTTTGGGATAAAGAGACTCTCATTCAATTAGCCGATATTTGCATTAAAAACAACATTTTAGTTATTTCTGACGAAATTCATGCCGACATGGCGTTATATGGTGCAAAGCATATCCCTTTTGCAACCGTGTCGGAAAACGCGGCGCAAAATAGTATAACTTTCGGCGCTCCTTCAAAAACTTTCAATATTGCCGGAATTGTAAGCTCTTATGCAATCGCTCCCAATGATTCCATTCGCGAGAAATTCTATGACTGGCTAAAAGCCAATGAATTAAATCAACCGACAATGTTCGCCGCTATCGCTACGGAAGTCGCTTATAATCAAGGAAGAGATTGGTTAAAACAAATGCTTGCTTATTTGGAAAAGAATATAGATTTTGTCGATGATTATTGTAAAAAACATATGCCGACCGTCAAAGTAATGAAACCGCAAGCATCATTTTTGATCTGGTTAGATTGCAGGGAATTAGGATTAAGCCACGAGAAGTTGATCAATCTTTTTGTGAAAAAGGCAAAATTGGCTCTAAACGACGGGAAAACTTTCGGAATAGAAGGAGAAGGTTTTATGAGGATGAATATCGGTTGTCCAAAGTCTGTTTTAAAAATTGCGATGAAACAGTTGAACGAAGCAATAAAATTTTCATAAAAGATAGAGAAACTATTCAATTAAAGACAAAAAGTTTCCGAAAAAATGATTTTTTCGGAAACTTTTGTTTTATGATACTTTGTAAAATTATTTTACAGGGATGTATTCGATAATATAATAATTGCTTTCATCTATAGCGATTGATTTTTTACGACCATTGATGCGCTGAGTTTTATTTTTAGTAAAAGAAGTTAAAACTATACCGTTATAATTGCAACTTGCTTTTTCCGGATAACCGTTATCATTATAGATATATGAAAATGTCTCATAATAATAATTATAATCATCAGTAATGCGTAAAATATTATTACTTTGATGAAGAGAAAATCCACTTTCACGAAAATCTATAAACATAAACCAAGGAGGCATATTAATCGATGAATTTATTCCTTTCATATGGTCGTATTCTACTTTCGTAATATCGCCAATTTCTCCGGAATCATACGCCTCCACTTTAATACAATTACCTTGTTTATCATAATAATAAAGAGCATAATATTCTTCACCCCAAAAATGAACAATAATTTTGATTATTTGCTGTTTGTCATTGAGGACCAATTCTAATTCATCATCCCATGAAAATTTGTCATCCCATAGAAAAACCGAATTCCCTTCGTAACGGAATGAAACTTGATCAGTATCTCCGTAAGAATGATCAATACATGTGACTCCGGTCAACCGTCCGGAAGAAGAATAGGTGAAAGTAGATTCATAAACCAGTTCGGCATCGTCTTCTGCAAATTTATAGAATTCTTTTATGGATTTAAACCGGTTTAGATTATCATATTCATATTTGTAAATATACGCTCCGGATGTTCCATATTCGCCTTCTTCATAATAATTGGTGATGGTCTCCGGTAAATATCCTTTAACCGCAGGATTCGCAGGCTCGCCCACAGGCTCGCTCGGGCAGCCAATACACAATATTGTAACCGCCGCCAAAATAAGAATTAATTTATTTTTATTCATACTGACATCAATTTAGTTAGGTAAAATTATTTTACAGGGATATATTCGATAATATAATAATCGCTTTCATCTATAGCGATTGATTTTTTACGACCATTGATGCGCTGAGTTTTATTTTTAGTAAAAGAAGTTATAACTATACCGTTATAATTGCAACTTGCTTTTTCCGGATAACCGTTATCATTATAGATATATGAAAATGTCTCATAATCATAATTATCATCATCAGTAATGCGTAAAATATTATTACCTTGATGAAGATAAAATCCACTTTCAAGAAAATCTATACACATAAACCAAGGAGGCATATTAATCGATGAATTTATTCCTTTCATATGATCGTATTCTATTTTCATAATATCGCCAATTTCTCCGGAATCATACTCCTCCCATTTAATACAATTACCTTGTTTATCATAATAATAAAGAACATAATATTCTTCATCATAATGAACAATAATTTTGATTATTTGCTGTTTGTCATTGAGGACCAATTCTAATTCATCATCCCATGGAAAAACCGAATTTCCTTCGTAACGGAATGAAACCTGATAAGTATCTCCGTAAAAATGATCAATACATGTGACTCCGGTCAACTGTCCGGAAGAAGAATAGGTGAAAGTAGATTCATAAACCAGTTCGGCATTGTCTTCTGCAAATTTATAGAATTCTTTTATGGATTTAAACCGGTTTAGATCATCATATTCATATTTGTAAATATACGCTCCGGATGTTCCATATTCGCCTCCTTCATAATAATTGGTGATGGTCTCCGGTAAATATCCTTTAGCCGCAGGATTCGCAGGCTCGCTCACAGGCTTGCTCGGGCAGCCAATACACAATATTGTAACCGCCGCCAAAATAAGAATTAATTTATTTTTATTCATACTGACATCAATTTAGTTAGGTAAAATTATTCGTTTTTAGGCTTTTTTATTAAATTGGAGCAAAGATATGTATTTTTCAATTTTCTAAGTGTCTTTTTTGATAAAAAAAATCAGGATTTAATTTTTCCAACTAAATCCCGATTTTTAATATTAGAATTTAATCTTAAATTATACGGCTCCTTGGGCGATCATTGCATTGGCAACTTTTACGAAGCCCGCAATGTTGGCGCCTTTCATATAATTGATATATCCGTCTTCTTCCGTACCGAATTTAACGCAAGATGTATGAATATCGTCCATGATGATCTGTAATCTGGCGTCGACTTCTTCGAAAGTCCAGTTGTATCTTAGTGAGTTTTGACTCATTTCGAGGCCTGAAGTGGCAACGCCTCCGGCATTAGCCGCTTTTCCGGGCGCATACAATATTTTTGCATTTTGGAAAATAGCGATAGCTTCCGGAGTACAAGGCATGTTAGCCGCTTCCGTTACACAGATTACGCCGTTTGCAGCCAATTGTTTTGCATCTTCGCCGTTCAATTCGTTTTGCGTTGCACAAGGAATAGCTACGTCGACTTTTTGTTCCCAAGGTTTTTTACCTGCAAAGAATTTTGCATTCGGATATTGTTGTGCATAAGGAGCAACAATATCTTGGTTAGTAGCGCGCAATTTCAATAGATAATCAAATTTCTCTTGCGTATTGATTCCATCCGGGTCATAGATATATCCATCAGGTCCTGAAATAGTTACAGGTTTTCCGCCGAAATGCGAAACTTTTTGAACAGCTCCCCAAGCCACGTTTCCAAATCCTGAAACGGCGACAGTTTTACCTTTCAAATCAAGTCCGCGCGTTTTCAACATACTTTGGCAGAAATAAACGCAACCAAAACCGGTGGCTTCCGGACGAGCTAACGAACCGCCCCATTCAATACCCTTTCCGGTTAACACTCCGGTAAATTCATTGCGGAGTTTCTTATACATGCCGAACAGATAACCGATTTCACGCGCTCCAACGCCGATATCGCCTGCCGGAACGTCGGTATTCGGACCGATATGACGGTATATTTCCGACATAAAACTTTGACAAAAACGCATCACTTCCGCATCTGATTTTCCTTTAGGATCAAAATCAGATCCGCCTTTTCCACCGCCCATAGGCAAGGTAGTCAAAGAGTTTTTAAACGTTTGTTCGAAAGCCAAGAATTTCATAACGCCAAGATTCACGGTTGGGTGAAAACGAAATCCTCCTTTGTAAGGTCCGATAGCAGAGTTCATTTGCACGCGGAAACCTCTGTTTACTTGTATTTCGCCTTTATCGTCGACCCATGGCACGCGGAACATAATCACGCGTTCCGGCTCAACCATTCTTTCAAGAATTTTTGCTTCTTTATAAACGGGGTGTTCTTCTACATAAGGAATCAAAGTTTCCAATACTTCATGAACGGCTTGGTGAAATTCTACTTCAGCGGGATTTTTAGCAATCACCTTTGCCATAAAATCACTCACTTTTTGTTCAAATACTTTAGACATAATCAATTGATTTTTAAATTAAACGTATCTTTAATTATCGTTTTCTTTTCGTGGCTCGAAAGTATAAAAGTTTTTGATAACAAATCTATAAAAGAACGGACAATCAGAAAAATCGGTAAAACGCGTAACCCGAAAAAGCGTTGTATTGATTTACTGTAATAAAGCCTCTTCTTAAGACTTGGATTTATAAAACTTTTCCACTCTTGGAACTTCTGTAAAAACGCTTTTTGTTAAAACGGCAGATCGTCAAATTCTTCTTCCGCCGGAGGAATATCGCTCAACTCGGGAGGAAGCGCTTGCGGTAAACTGTCCGGCTCCCCAAAATGGTTCGAACCCGAACCTCCGACTTTTTCAACTTGCCAAGCTTTTACGCTAGTATACCATTTTCCGTTGAACTCGCGCGATTCGATATCAACCATAACTTTTATCTGATCGCCGATGACAAGATTCTTCAAAGTCTCTGTTTTATCTCCCCAAAGCGAGACGCATACTTGTCGCGGATATTGCCCCGACGTTTCTAAAATGAAATCTTGATTTTTCCACTCTCCCATTCTTCCCATTCCTGTTCGAATCTCTAACACTTGCGTCAATCTTCCTGTTATTTCTATTGCCATAAATATATTTTTTCAAAAAATTTAATATCTCGTTTTATTATCCGCATTATTCCAATTCTCAAAAACCTTTCGCCCTTCCGGAATCGGTTTCTGAATAAAAGGAATCGTCCTTTCCATTTTGGGCTTTTCGATCTCTGTATAGATAAATTCATCGTCGAAACCGCCAAAAGCGGCGTCTTTTTGCGAAGCGGCAAAGAAAACTACATCGGGACGCGCCCAATATATTGCGCCGAGACACATAGGACACGGTTCGCAACTTGTATACATTTGGCAACCCGTCAACTGGAAATCTTTCATCTTTTTACACGCTTCGCGAATAACGTTGACTTCGGCATGCGCGGTCGGATCATTATCGCAAGCGACCGTGTTGACGCTCTCTGCGATAATTTCTCCGTTTTTAACAACCACCGCCGCAAAAGGACCGCCAGTTCCATTCTTTATATTATTGTTTGCCAATTCAATAGCTCTGTAAAGAAATTGTTCGTTATATACGTCGTTCATAATTTCACTTGCCGAAATAAGTCCCACAAAAATACGCTATTTTTGTCATAATGCGACGCTTTTTCTGCATTTGATAATTCGTTTTTTCTATCCATTATTTTTGGTTTATAAAAATCTCAATTATAAAAAGAAATTAAAAGCGTTAATTCTTAACTTTGCCTTTTTTAAGGATAATATTTTTTTACTAAATCTTAAAATAGATCATCATGAAAAATCTCTTAATTATGGTAATTGCCTTAGCAATTTTAACGGGATGCTGTAACGAAAACGACAAAAAAGAGACGGCTCCGCAACAAATTATTTCTGAACAAATCGCCAACGAACTGATCTCGGAGATGAAGAAAAATGTTCCCGCAAATGATTATTTACGATTGGAAAAGGGAATAAAACAGAGCGCTTTATTGTGGAATTCTGACGACGGCGACGTAGAAGAGTTTAAAGCTTTTGTAAAATCGTCGTACATTGTCGAGCCTAAGATTCTGGAAGAGACGTTTTTACAATTATCAAATAATTTCGAGTCGTTGCTTGGTTGTTTTAATAAAATATCAATCGATCTCAAATTGAAAGTGCATGTCGACGAAGGCGAGATTGAAGAAATTGACGAGATCTTTGCAGGGTATGACGTCAGCGCGCATTTTAACGACGATATGTTTAAAAATAAAATAGCATTTATCGTTATGTTGAATTTTCCGGCCTATACTTTAGCAGAAAAAACGCAGTACGGGGAAAATTGGACGCGCTTGCAATGGGCTTACGCTCGCATGGGCGACATGTTTGCGAGCCGTATTCCCGCTGATGTAAATAAAATGATATCGGAAGTGTATGCCAATAGCGATAATTATATCTCCAATTATAATATTTTTATGGGAAAATTGAGAAATAACGACAATCAACAACTTTTCCCCGATAATATGAAATTAATCACCCATTGGGGATTGCGCGACGAGATAAAATCCAATTACAGTTATGGAGAATCGGGCTTGGAAAAGCAGGAAATAATTTATCAGGTAATGAAGAGAATTATTGATCAATCTATTCCGGAAACCGTAATTAATTCGGAAAAATATGAATGGAATCCTTTCAATAATACTTTACGGGAAAATGGTAAGGACGTTTCATTTCATCCGGAGCCTCATACGCGCTATCAAACGTTGTTGAATGGATATCATGCCGTTAGATTAGCCGATCCGTATTCTCCGCAAGCTCCCACTTTCATTGATAGAAATTTTGATTCAAATATGGAGATACCGGTCGACGACGTTGAAAAATTATTTATAGATTTTATATCAGATCCGTTGATGGGAGAAGTTGCCGGAGAAATTTCCAATAGATTGCAACGCCCATTGAAACCATGGGATATTTGGTACGACGGTTTCAAATCGCGTAGTTCTATCGACGAAAACGAATTGACAAAAATCACGCAACGAAAATACCCTGCAATAGAAGCTTTTCAGACTGATCTGCCAAATATATTGGTCAAACTCGGTTGGTCGCACGATTCTGCCGTCAATATTTGCAGCAAGATAAAAGTAGACGCTTCGCGCGGCGCAGGACATGCATGGGGCGCTGAAATGCGCGGCGATAAAGCGCGCCTAAGAACAAGATTTGGCAACGACGGCATGGATTACAAAGGCTATAACATAGCCGTACATGAATTTGGACATAATGTTGAACAAACCATTTCGCTCTACGATATAGATTATTATCTGCTCCACGGCGTACCAAATACTTCTTTCACTGAAGCTCTTGCTTTCATTTTCCAAGGAAAGGATTTAGAACTTTTAGGAATAAAATCCGGCAACGCCGATCAAAAACATTTGGAGGCGTTGGATAATCTTTGGTCGTGTTATGAAATTATGGGCGTTTCTTTAGTTGATATTAACGTTTGGAAATGGCTTTATGCGAATCCCGACGCAACGGCGGAACAATTGCAAAATGAAGTGATCCGAATCGCCAAAGAGGTATGGAATAAATATTACGCTCCGGTTTTTGGAATGGAAAACGAGCCAATTTTAGCTATCTATAGCCATATGATCGACTATCCGCTCTATCTTTCGGCATATCCGATTGGCCATTTGATAGATTTTCAAATAGGAAGTTTTATCGAAAGAAAAAATATGGCGGACGAAGTTTACCGTATGTTTACGCAAGGGACGATCATCCCCCAACTTTGGATGAAACATGCCGTAAGCTCTGAAATATCCATTCATCCGACATTGAACGCTGCAAGAAAGGGATTGCAAGCGATAAAACAGTAATTCTCATAACGTATAAAAAAAGAGCCGTCCGGTTATTTGATCAAGACGGCTCTTTTTATGCAGATAAAATGGATGAATTCATTTCAAAAAATGTATTTTTGTAAAAATTTAAAGAATTAAAGATTGATTCCGAAGGATACCATAGATAAGATTTTTGAAGCTTCCCGAATCGAAGAAGTTGTCGGCGATTTCGTCTCTTTACGTAAGCGAGGCGTCAATATGCTCGGATTATGCCCTTTTCATAAAGAAAAGACGCCTTCTTTCACTGTTAGTCCTGCAAAAAATATCTTTAAATGTTTTGGATGCGGCAAGGGCGGCAGTTCAGTAGATTTCATCATGGAACATGAGCAGATGACCTATCCGGAAGCATTGCGCTATTTGGCAAAAAAATACGGAATCGCTATCGAAGAACAAGAGCGGACAGCCGACGACATCGCTCAAATGAATGAACGTGAAAGCTTGTTTCACGTCGTCAATTTTGCAAATGAATTTTTCCAACAGCAACTACATGAAACCGAAGAAGGAAAAGCAATAGGACTTTCTTATCTGAAAGAGCGCGGTTTGCGAATAGACATCATTCGGAAGTTTCAAATCGGATATTCGCCCGAAGCGTGGGATTTGTTGACTGAAAAAGCTTTAGAAAATGGCTATAAGGAGGAGTTTCTCGAAAAAACAGGGTTGACGATTTTTCGGGAAGGCAAACGTTACGATCGGTTTCGCGCTCGGATCATCTTCCCGATTTTTTCCGTTGCCAACAGAACGATCGCATTTGGCGGGCGTATTCTTGATTCGACAAAAAGCGCCGCTAAATATGTTAATTCACCCGAATCGGATATTTATCATAAAAGCGCTGTTTTATACGGTTTAAATTGGGCGCGAGCGGAAATATCCCGTCAAAATGTTTGCTATCTCTGCGAAGGATATATGGACGTCGTCGCATTGCATCAGGCCGGAATAGAAAATGTGGTCGCTTCTTCCGGAACTTCATTGACAACCGAACAAATACGGCTGATAAAACGATATACGCCTAATATTACCATCCTTTACGACGGCGACCCGGCGGGAATTAAAGCGTCGTTTCGCGGTATCGATATGATCCTTGAAGAAGGAATGAACGTTAGGGTTTTATTATTTCCCGAAGGAGAAGATCCCGATTCATTTGCGCGAACGCGTACAGCGGAAGAAGTATCGCAATATATCAAAGAAAACGCCGTCGATTTTATCACATTCAAGACAAATTTGTTGCTCGCTGAAACCGACAACGATCCATTGAAAAAAGCCGATTTAGTTCGTGAAATTATCGCCACGATTGCTTTGATTCCTGAGAATATAACAAGAGAAGCTTATATAAAACAATGCGCTACGATTATGAATATGGAGGAATCGGTTTTAATCCATTCTCTCAATCAAGCGCGACGAAATATTTATAAACAAAAGAAGAAAAAACAAGAAGGGACTTCTTCTGATGAACAAGAGACCGACACTATTGATGTTTTAACGCCTGCTAATCCGGCTGAGCGACAAGTAATCGAAATAGAAACCGACAGCTTAGAGATTCGAGAAAGAGACGTTATACGGCTTTTGGTGTTATACGGAGATAAATCTTTCTCTTTTTCGCTACCTGATGAAAACGGAGAAAAACAACCTTTTGACACAACTGTTGCAGAATTTATCATCAACGACTTGCAATTTGACGGCATTACATTTGAGCGTGAACTGTATCAAATTATCTACGAATATTTTTTATCTTGCCAAGAACAGGAACGCTCGTCTGATCAAAGAGATTTGATTCAACATGAAAATCCTGAAATAAGACAATTGGTAGCCGATATGATTTCCAGCAATTATACGTTGAGCGACGGTTGGGAAAAACGGCGTATTTATACCAAAACAGAAGAAATGCAACTTCACTTTGCATGCACTCATGCGTTGTTGGCGCTAAAAGGATTTTATGTCGCTAAACAATTATCCGAAGCGGAGGCGATATTAAAATTGATTCCGGTAGATAATGCGGAGGAACAAATCATTCAGTTGAAAGAGATTTTAAAACTTACTGAAATAAAACAAGATATTGCTTCCAAACTTACCCGAACGCGGATGCCGGATTAAACGAAAAGCGGCGTTTATAAATTAAAGCGGCTTAAATGAAAAAGAGCCGTCTTGTTTTTAAGACAGCTCCTTTTTAGTCAAGTTCATTGACCGAAGGATTAATCTTGCTCAGCAGAACGTAAACCTTGTACGTATTTTGCTTTAATGAGTTGTTCGCGTTTGATAACCGACGGTTTTGTGAATTTTTGCCTAGCACGAATTTCACGAACTACGCCTGTTTTTTCAAATTTGCGCTTCAACTTTTTCAACGCTTTTTCAACGCTTTCGCCTTCTTTGACCGGTACAATGATCATAACTAATACACTTCCTTTCTTTTAGTAAATCAATATATTTATCCTCTCATTCTTAAAAAATGAGGAGTGCAAAGGTAAGCGCTTATTTTTATTTAGAAAATTTTTTTTCAAAATGTTGCGATTATATGAAAAATATTTACCTTTGCACCACAAAATCAGACGGTGAATGTAGCTCAGTTGGTTAGAGCGTCGGATTGTGGTTCCGAAGGTCGCGGGTTCGAGCCCCGTCTTTCACCCTTAAAAAAAGAGGCTGCTTTCGTTTGAAACAGCCTCTTTTTTTGTAAAACGCAAACCCGCAGAATATTTCTGTATCGAAAATCATACAGAAAAATGCCTGAAAACAGTAAAGCGCACATTAAATAAAATTTCATTCATTATTGCAATTATGACTTTCAGGCATTCTTAAATATTCCATAATATTTATGGATAACTATTGCGGTTCGTTACCACCACCAATTTCAGATATCTGAAAATCATTTGGCCAGCCCGAATACACAATTTGGGCATGATATCCGGAGAAAGTTCTATCGCCGCCGCCGCGTAATTCCCAATTTGCATTATA
Source organism: Bacteroidales bacterium (assembly GCA_031254805.1). Classification (GTDB taxonomy): domain Bacteria; phylum Bacteroidota; class Bacteroidia; order Bacteroidales; family WRLA01; genus WRLA01. The sequence goes on along the minus strand of JAIRTP010000123.1, from coordinate 347 downwards.
GAATCTAATGGAAACAACAGTTTGTGTTACAAGTTGTACCTCTGATGGCTTTGCATTGAAACTAAGACTTAGTACGTCGTTCTTTTGAAAATACATTTTATGCCCCATCCCCTGAGCTCCCAAATAAGGAACGCTGAAATTCCATGTAACAGTTACTACTACATGTACGAATGAAGTAGACGGTTGTCTATTAATAATTACATCTGTATAGTAATCTCTTGGATCATCAGATGATCTGTCGGTTTGCCCAAAGGCTATACTTGAGAGCAGCATTAACGCCGCTACGAGAAAAAACAATTTTTTCATTTTTATACATTTTTAAAATTTTGAAAATAATTAACTTACCA
>JAIRTP010000094.1 GCA_031254805.1 Bacteroidales bacterium | reverse complement strand
CCATAACGTATCGACTTGGACAATGCCTTTCTTGCCCCGCAATTCCTCTGCCGTGAAATCCGGATAGGCTTCTCCTGTATAATAATAAGTATCTGCGGATGGGAAGATATAATAATATATCACGTTTTCTTTATGCGTTCGTTTGAGAAATTTCACACGAAAATATCCGGCGCTATCAACTGGAAAATCTTCCCATATTGGTTGGACCGTAGCCCATCCATCGCTTTTAAAGCTAGATTGTACCGCTACTCTTGCATTCGACGCCGGCTCTTTGGTATCTTTGCAATACACATAACCTTCGCCTATTACGTCGTAATACGTGCGCTTTTCGTAATTCTCAAAACTAATCTCTTCGCAGCCTGCGAATAGCCATAATATGGCAAAAAAAATAATTATTGTTCTCATGACGTTTTTTATTTAAAGGTTGTTATTGTCATAATCTATTAGAAATTAATTAAGAGACCTATTCCATTGCCGGTATAACCTATATTTAAAGTCAGTTTCACGGAGCTTGCATTATTGAAATAATGTTTATTAATATATTCTTTTTTAGACTGATTTTTTAACCTGGTACCAATAAGAACAAAGGTAGTGGAGATGATTGTTGCCACGCCGCCGACCGCAGTAATATAAAGTCCGCCTAAATATCCCCATGTAATTACTTTTTGAGAGCCTAAAATGCCAAAGCTTCTCATCCGATAATGGTCGGTGTGCGTAATTATTCCTACTCCAATACATGTAACTATAACGCCAGGCGCTATCGCCGTCAATCCAATTTGGGAAAATGTTCTTCCGCTGTGATACTTGATAGAGAATTGCTTATCATTTTGCTCAAGAAAATTGTCTAATTCACGGCTATTCATTGCTTTGAATTGGGATAATGATATCTTATCCAGTTGTATTGTATCTGTTGTAATTGAGTCGGAAATATTATTTATCTGTTTTTGATACTCTTTCTGCGCTTGAATAATAGCCCCCTGCATAAAAATTACAGCAAGCAACAGCGGTCGAGAAAATGATAAAAAATTACTCTTCATGTTATGAATTATTTTGAAATCGCTGATGATTTTTCTCCTGATTATTAATATATAAGCTATTTCATAAAACTTAGAAATTATATGCCTAATTCTCTGTTGAAATTTTGCAACATTTCCAATACATTGGAACGAACATGAATAAAATTTACAATTCCTTTTGCTTTCAGCGCATCAATACATTCGACCGGATTTCCGGCGACAACAAAAATGGCTTTTCCGGAGACTTTGTCGAAAGCTTCCGGCGCATATTCGGCGTATTCTTCATCGGAGGAACAGAGGACGACGATGTCGGCTTTTTTGTCAAAAGCAACTTTTACGCCTTCATCTACAGTGGAAAAACCATTGTTATCGATGATTTCGTAGCCTGCGCAAGCGAAAAAGTTAGACGCAAATTGCGAACGCGCGGTGCGCATCGAAAGGTTACCAATGGTTAACATAAACGCGACGGGACGTTTGCGCGTTTGCGCATATTTATCGGTCGCCAGACGAATATTGTCAAATTCCAGCGACATCCGGAACGGTTTTATCGTCTCAATTTCAGCGGCTTCGATAGTCATATCCCAAATTTGGCGCGCACATTCGCACATGCTGTCATCCGATTTTTCAGTGAAGTTAGGAAATTGATTGGTCCCCAAAATGATCTCTCTGCGCGTTGCGACATTTTGCATACGCATTTTTTGCATCTCTTTTATCCTTTCCTGAATACGGCCTGTTTGTAGCGCTTTCATAAAACCTCCTTCGTCTTCCACTTCCATAAAAATATTCCAAGCTTCCTCCGAAATATCGTTAGTGAGATTTTCAATAAAATAAGAGCCCGCAGACACGTCGGCTACTTTATTAAATCGGGATTCTTCTTTCAAAATGATTTGCTGATTGCGCGCTATTCTTTCCGAAAAAGCGGTCGAGGCTCTAAAAGCGGCGTCAAAAGGTTTGACCGTCAAAGCGTCGACGCCGCCTAAAGCGGCCGACATCGCTTCCGTAGTCGTGCGAAGCATGTTTACATACGGATCGTAAATCGACATATTCCAAAATGAAGTCTCCGCATGAACGTGCATTTTTGCGCATTCGTCGCAACTTTCGGGAAATGCTTTCACAATATTCGCCCATAACAATCTTGCCGCTCTGAACTTGGCAATCTCAGGAAAGTAACTCGCCGTGATTCCCAAGTTGAAAGTTATGTTTTTTGCAACTTCGTAAGCTTTTAAACCTCTTTCCGTTAATTGATTGAGATATTCGACGCCGACGGCCAAAGCAAAAGCGATCTCTTGCGTAATGGAAACGCCTGCGTTTTTAAAAGTGATGCCTGAAACGCCTATAACGCGAAATTGCGGATAATCTGCAAACTTTTCGATTAACGTTTTGGCTAAATCAAAACTTTTTTCTTGCGAAACGCAAAATTTTCCGCGCGTCATATAATAACGCAACGGATCAAAATCAATCGAACCCTTTAGATCGTTTTTATCAATATCACATTCTTTAAAATAATCCGTAAGAGCTTGTACAAATGTTTCAATATCGTTGCCTACATTAAAATGAAGCGCTGTTTTTTGGGGCGAAATGTTTTTCAAAAGTTGCTTGACGCAATCCCGCGGAATACCGTCGGCAAAAACAAATCCGACAGCGTCGACGCCGGTAGTAATCGCATCCACAGCTTTTTTATTGGCTTTCTCGACGTCGTCGACAATAAAATTCTGACGTATTTCCCAATCATTGCACGGTTTTGTCCCCCTCGCATAAGGAAAAGCTCCGGGCGCCGCGTTGAGATAACCTAAATCTTGCAAATTCTCTTCTCTGTAAAAAGGCTGCGCTTTAAACTTATCCAAAGTCTTCCAGACAAGTTTTTTCTCAAAATCGGCGCCTTTTAACTCTTTGATAATTACTTTCATCCATTCTTCCGTTGAGACAGGAGAAAATTCTGCGAAAAGTTTCAATTTTTCTGAATTCATGATTCTCTATATTGTTGTTTTTTATTCTTTAAAACAGCGCAAAGGTACAAAAATCTAATTATGGAATATGATAAATAACGATGAGAGATTTGCGAAATTTAGTACGGAAATTGAAGAGAAGTATCGCTTTATAAGTTGAATCCGACAGATAATAAATCATTTTGATTCTTCAAAAAAGGAGCGTAATATTGCGCATATTTAGAAATTACCTGCAAGCGCTGTGACAGCGCATTCTGAAACGGCTTGCGGTAGCAAAAGGCAAGACGCTTGCGAAGCCGTTAAAACAAGAGTTAAAAAATTTTTATGATGAAAAAAGTATTTTTATTTTCAACAATTCTTATTTTGGGACAGACGCTTCTTGCTCAAATTAATCTTGACGCTATTTGGCGACAATCTGTAGTCGACAATTATACAAAATTCAACAATTATACGGCAGAAATTATTACAAATTCAACAATTCGTGGAAAAGACACAAAAGACAGAGGCGTAATCGATACGCTATATACCACTATCGACACCGCTTTGATTTATATTGAAAACAAAAAAATGGCAGGAGTGCGAAGTAAAAATACCATTTCATATACTGAAAATGATACCAATACAACCATAAACTTTGCAAGAAAATTTATATCCATCAATTCCTTGCAAGATTATTGGGGCGAATATTTTAATGATGTCTGTATTCGTTGGGAAACACATTTTTACACATCAATCATAGGATACCCTTCATTTTTTAAAAAGATTGATAAAATTTCAGATATTGGCGATTATTTTGTGTTTGAATGTATGGATTCTTCAATGAATATAAATGATATTCAAATGTATGAAGAGGTAAAAATGTATGTAAATAAAGATAATTATTTGTTGGAACGAATCATTACAAAACGTCAAAATAATACAATCGCCGAATTGGAATTGGGCGCCGTAACACGTGAAATTGTTATCAACTATCTGGAATTTAATCAGCCCCATTCTATTTACAAATCAATATTTAACACGGATTTTTATTCTGATTTTTCAGTTATAAAAAACGACAACCCATATACTGCAAGTAATAAAAAAAGATCCGATAAACGCGAACAGCAAAAATCAAAATTTGAGAAATCAAAAAGCTCCTTAAATCAAAAATTGCTTGATTGCGAAATAGTTGACTTTGAAAATAATTCTATAAAACTGAATGATATAAAGGGGTGGATTTTGCTTGATATTTGGTACAAAGGTTGTTACCCTTGTTTTGAGATGATGAAAGCGGTCGCTTTAAATCAACGCGAATTTGAAAAACGCGACATTACAATTGTTTCGTTAAACACTTATGAACAGCCAAGCGATTATTTAAAAGCATTTTGTGAAAAGATGAAAATTGATATCTCTACTCTTTATTTTTTCAAAAATCCGGATGATGTAACAATTTTCCAGAAACAAATTAAAATTTTCCCGTCCATTTTTCTTATTTCGCCTGATAAAAAAGTCGTTTGGCAAACAACAGGTAAAAAATCTGTAACCGAATTATTAGATGAATTAGCGGTCTTTTTATGAGCAAATCGGGATTATGACAGTTGTTCTCCATGTAAAGCAAACCGTTTGGGATATTTTCCGGATACGCCGGCATAAAATTTATTAATCTCTTTCATATCGGCGTTAAAATTGCCGCTAACCGGAAAAGCGTCGCCAAGCTTTACCTCTTTCTTTTTAAAATCCAAAGCTCCGAGCAATACCGGCACGCCCGTTTCTTGAGCGATTTGATAAAACCCTTTTCTCCAGCGATTTACCTTTTTTCTTGTCCCTTCCGGCGTAACGACAAGGAACATTCGGGGCGATTTTGCAAAATACTCCGTGATATTTTTTAGAAAATTTTTATTCTTTCCCAATGCGACCGGTATGCCGCCGTTTGTTCTCAAAATAGCTCCCAGCGGAAAGAAGAAAAACTTTTTATTGATCAAAAACTTCGCTTTTTTTCCAAGCGCAAGTAAAGCTAAATAACCAACCGTATAATCGACAATAGCGGTGTGCGGAGCAACGATAAGCACGCATTTTTCCATATCTTTCCATGTTTGAACGGCTCGCTCTTCGCCGACAAATTTCCAACCCGTCCGATGAAACAACCTCAGGAAAAATCTTTGTCTACGATTCATGGGATAGATTTAAAGATTCTAATTTCAGATTAAATCAAGCAACTTGATTGATAAGCTATTCGACTATAAAATTCTTCTCAATCCTTGTTATTCTGAGTAGTTAATTGATGGAAAATATCTTCAAGTTTTCTTTGCTCTATTTTCATCGATAAAACGGCTAATTTTTCCGCGACAGCTAAATCGAATACGCTTTTCCGGACATCTTTAGATGTTTGAGCCGTCAAAGACCAAATAACATCGGATATTTTCTCCACATGGACAACGCCTGAAATAGCCCGAAGTTTATTATGCTCGATCTTGCCATTAAATTCCACCACGATACGATTACTGCCTAACGCCGCTTGCGTCAATTCGCACGTAGGCGCGTTGGCAACTATTTTCCCTTTATTAATGATGATCGTACGCGTACACATAGCCTCCGCCTCTTGCATAATATGAGTTGAGAGAATAACCGTTTTCTCTTTTCCGATTTGAGTGATTAACTCCCGTATTCCGACCAATTGATTTGGATCCAATCCGGAAGTCGGTTCATCCATAATCAATACATCAGGATCATGTATCAACGCTTGCGCCAAGCCGACGCGCTGACGGTATCCCTTTGACAACGCCCCGATTTTTTTCTTTCTCTCCGGCATCAATCCCGTCAGATAAATCATCTCGTCAATGCGCTTATTGATATTGCCATTGACTTTGTGGATTTTGGCGATAAATTCTAAATATTCCCGCACATACATGTCGGGATAGAGCGGATTATGTTCGGGAAGATAGCCAATCCGCTTTTTTACCTCCAAAGCATTTTCCTGCACATTGAATCCGCATACCGAAACAGAGCCTTCGTTTTGAGGAATAAAACAAGTAATGATTTTCATTATTGTAGATTTTCCGGCTCCATTCGGGCCTAACAAACCTACAATTTCCCCCGGTTCAACAGAGAAAGACACATTATCTAAAGCGCGTTGCTCTCCGTAAAGTTTCGTTACATGTTCAACTACAATGGACATATTTTTAAGAAGTTATAAGTTTCAGCACACAAAAGGATAATCTTCTTTGCTTAAAAATAAAAAAACGATCAACCGGATATTTTTCGACTGTCAGGTATGATTTTACACCTCTGCGCTGACTGCCGTTGCGGTTTTGTCTATTTTAAGAATCAACCCTTGCAACACCTTTCCCGGTCCGATCTCGATAAAGTTTTTCGCGCCTCCGGCAATCATATTTTGGATAGTTTGCGTCCAACGAACCGACGAAGTCAACTGTGCAATAAGGTTGGTGCGAATGATCTCCGGATCGGAAACGGGCTGCGCCGTCACATTTTGATAAACAGGACACATTCCCCGCACAAAAGTAGTATCTTTTATCGCCTTTTCAAGCTCTTGACGAGCCGACTCCATTAATGGAGAATGAAATGCTCCGCCAACATTCAACGGTAACGCACGTTTTGCTCCGGCCGCTTTCAATTTTTCGCAAGCTATTTCAACGCCTCTGATACTACCCGAAATCACCACCTGTCCGGGACAATTGTAATTGGCCGGGACGGCCACCTCGTCAATAATGCTCGCGCAAATATTTTCAACGACAGAATCTTCCAACCCAATTACAGCCGCCATTGTTGAAGGAGTAATTTCACAAGCTTTTTGCATAGCTTGCGCTCTTTTAGAAACCAACTTCAAGCCATCCTCAAAGGTTATCACCTTATTGGCTACCAAAGCGGAAAATTCCCCAAGAGAATGTCCCGCCACCATGTCCGGTTGAAAATCTTTGCCTAATAAATGCGCCGTAATAACCGAATGCAAAAATATGGCCGGTTGCGTGATCTTGGTTTGCCTAAGATCTTCGTCGCTCCCCTCAAACATAACTTTGGTAATGTCAAAACCGAGAATATTATTAGCTTTTTTAAAAAGATATCTTGCTCGAGAATGTTTCTCGTAAAGGTCTTTTCCCATTCCGACATATTGGGCGCCTTGCCCGGGAAAAACATAAGTTTTCATGTAATTAAAAATCAGATTTGTTTTAATTTCTTCTCCCAAAAATACGTAATAAAAACAGAAATAGATTGATGAAATCAAGATACAACGTCAAGGCTCCCATCAATGCCATTTTCCCGACGGTTTCGTTAAATTCCCCAATTTGTCCGGAGAATTTTTTCAACTTTTGAACGTCGTAAGCGGTAAGTCCTGTAAATATTAAAACTCCAATGATACTGATAACATAATCCATGGTTCCGCTTCTTAAAAACAGGTTGACTAACATGGCTATAATAATACCGATCAATCCCATCAGCAGAATTGAACCGAATTTAGTCAGATCTGTTTTTGTCGTAAATCCAACCAACGCCATAACGCCGAATGTTCCGGCCGTAACGGCAAAGGTAATTCCTATATGCGCAATATCATACGCCAAAAATATAAAACTCAAACTCGCTCCCATCAATATGGAATATAGAATATACAATCCCGACAAAGCCGGTAGCGAAAGCCTGTTCACGGCAGACGACATAATGAGTACCAAAACGAACGGCGCAAAAATAACCACCCAGCCTAAAACGTTTAAGCTACCTGTTTCAAGATCAAAAAGATAGGCAAGAATTTGAGGATTAGAGGCAATTAAAAATGCCGTTATGGCAGTCAAAGCTAAAGCTCCCGTCATCCAAAGAAACGCTTTAGACATAAAAGAACGTTGAATAGAAGCGTCTTGAACGTTGGCTTGCCTAATACTTATATTATCATCTTCTGAATAATTCATAACTCTTTTTTTAATTTATTCTATGTATAACATTAATCATGCAAAATTCTAATGCAATTTTACGCCTATCAAATGTAAAAATTCTTCCCTTGTCTCCTTATTGGAAAAGACGCCGATAAAATCGGACGTCGTAGTAATAGAATTTTGCTTTTGAACGCCGCGCATCGACATACAAAGATGATGCGCTTCTATAACAACGGCAACTCCCAAAGGGTTCAATGTCTCGTGAATGCAATTTTTGATTTGCGTCGTCAATCGTTCCTGTACCTGTAAACGACGAGCAAAAGCTTCGACAACGCGGGCAATTTTACTCAATCCGGTAATATGTTCGCGTGGAATATAAGCTACATGCGCCTTTCCGAAAAACGGCACCAAATGATGCTCGCACAATGAATAAATCTCTATATCCTTGACGATAACCATTTGCTTATAATCCTCTTTAAACATAGCGGAACGCAATATCTCAGCAGGATCGACATGATATCCTTTAGTAAAAAACTGCATCGCTTTTGCCACGCGTTCAGGCGTTTTTAGCAATCCTTCCCTATCGGGATCTTCTCCTAATGAGCGAAGAATTTTACGGTAATAATCCGTCAACTCAGAAGTTCTCGGTTCAGGATATTTTTCAATAAGTTCGAATCCTTTAGAATGATCAGACATATAAAAGCAATTAATTATTGGGAGTTTTAACCCCTTTTACAACAGGCAAAATCAGAATCACTTCCCAAAATGTAAATAAAATATAATACGCCGCAAAAGTTAAAATAAAACTTACCGCCGCCGTTTTAATAAATACGGCATAAAGCAAAATGATCGCAGTAAATAAAACAATACGCCCTAACGACACGGCAAAAAAGGTCGCTACAAACTTACGCGGGCTTTTTTGTAGAGCGCGCGTCAAAAGATAAAATATCAATAGGGTAATGGCAAAATAAAAAACCAATAACCAATACCAAAAATTCGAAATGCCCGAAACGACATTCAAATATTTGAATATAGCGGTAATGGCGCCTATGATTAATGAGAAAAAAATCGTTTTAATAGCAAGAGGCTTTATTGCCCTCAACAAATTCGACATATAGAAATGCTATTTTTTCGAATTTTCTTCTTTACCCTTTGTATTTTGGACAACCATATCGCAGTTTCCTGAAAAAACTGCTCCGATCTCCACAACCAATTTTTTTGTCTTAATATCTCCAACCACAACGGAAGTAGGTTTTAATACCAAAATGTCGTCGCAATGGACAAATCCTTGAACATTACCAAATATTTGTATGCTGTTACTTTTGATTTCTCCCTCGACAACTCCTGTTTCGCCGATTACAACGCGATTTTCGGAAGTAATGGTTCCAATGACTTTGCCGTCTACTTTGAAATTACCGTTGGAAATGATATCGCCTTTCACAATCGTTCCATTAATCAATTGATTGTGAGCGTTAGTATCAACAACTTGCGTCTCTTTTTTAGCCATAATTAATATTTTTTATTGCAGATAATATTTTTCAAAGAATTCTTTATACTGTTTGGCATTGCCATCTTGATAAAATATCGGATAATTCTCCTCGGATATTAAGAAAACTTCCGCGCCTTCTTGCTTCGTCGCCAACAACATGATATATTGTTCCGATAAAATATGATGGTAATAGGACAATGCCGTTTCCCTGTTGTTAAATAATCCTACGGTAACAACAGCATTTTGTCCATTCATCATCATAATTCCATTGACGGTCAGATTACTCATTTTATAATTATCAGAATTAAAGTCGATAAAACGTATTTTCAGCGGACTCATATCGCCCGGGTCGGGCAGATATACCACCAAAAATTGTCGCCCGTTCAACTTATCGGTTTTATAGATGGAAGTTTCGGGAGCGCCCAGTCCCGGCATTGATGCAAGAGAACCCGTAGTATCATCAGGGTTATATACAAAAGGCTTGCCCATCAGAGCAGAAATAACCGTTTCGGCCATAGGCCTCACTTCACTGTACGGATATTTCATGACCAGCCGCGACAGTTGCGCGACCGTACTATCCCGCGATTCTAATTTTCCCGAACTCATCGCTCGCAGATATTCAAACTTGGGCATTAACTCGTGGTCGGGAAATTCTGCGGCAGCTTTTTCCCAATTCAACAACACTAAATAATATTGATTCCCTTTATACGCCAAATAGGTTTTTTCGTATAACGATTCTATCGATTTAGCTTTGGCCATTAAATCTTTGTAATAATCGGGGTCTCGAATCAAACGCGCCATATCGCTGTTCGGAAAATCTCTCAACAGCATATTGGTATATTTGTTTTGATTAGCGTCGTCGCCCATTTCATCATAACATTTTATAATGAAATAATAACTCAAAAGAAGATTTTTGTTGAGCGAAGTATCAGGATAACGCTCTATCAATGTTCCGAAAGCGTCGACAGCCCGACCGCATTCCGACAGTTTCTCCCGATAAATGGTTCCGACATTGTAATAAGCGATAGCGATCATACTATCGGAACTGTATCGAGCCTCAGGCGTAAGCGGTAAAAATTGCAGATAATACTCTCGCTTTTTGACGTCGGTTACCGCTAAAACGGAAGAGTCGATTGGTTGCCCGTCAGGCCCTAACATATCGCTCCCATCGTCGCCCCAATTGAACGATTGCTTGTTGGAGACAATCCAAAGGTCTTCCAATTTACGATTACCATATTTGCGCATAAATTCCCGACGTCCCATTGATATTGCTTGCGGATTGTAGAAATACCATCCTCCGGTTTGTTGTTGCCCGTATTGTTGATCTCTTGGATCTCTATATCCCAATTCTGCAATTCTACGATCTTCTTCTTGTTGACGGCGTTCTTCTTCGATGATCGCTTGGATAATACCGTCGATCAACGCATTACGCTTATCTTCAGACATATCGGCCACCATCTGCAAGCTATCTTGATTACGAATAAGCAACAGATTGAAAACCAGCTCGCCCAATATTATGCCGCGTTTGTTGATCTCGTCATAATTCGGATAATCTCTTGGAAGCGCTTGCAAAGTAGTATCATAATACGCTTGCGACACCTCGTAATCATGCTCATCAAAAAGCATTTCAGCCAAAGTCAATGCAGAAAGCGCTTTTTGATAATCGTTTTGAACGCTTGTCGCAACGCTCAACGCTAAATATTCTTTCTCTTTTTCAACATTTTCAGAAGCTTTAGCGACCTCATATAAAGCATAATATATTTGATCCCTAAACTCTTCATATTTGGCTTCTTTCAACATCTTAGCTAATTGTCGCGTAATAATTTCGCGATCGCCCGATCCGGCTGCGGAACATTTTGCCAAATTGATGAGCGAATTAAACTCGATCTCCGGAGTAGTATTCTTTTTCGTTAATATTTTATAATATTCCGACGCCTTGTCCCATTCTTCGAAATGCTGATAGATCTGTCCTGTAATAAATTGAAGCCGACGTCTCATTCTAGCCGTTTGAGCATATTGAATAGCCTTTTCGAGATAAGGAAGCGCTTCTTTATATTCTTTTAAAATAATGTAGTGATTCGCAATGGTTTCATTATAAAAAGAGAGATGCTCTCTTTTGCCGACTTGCCCCTGATTGACCATCAAATGCGCCAATTCCACTTCCGTAGCGGAGAGATTGAATTTGTCCGATTGATCTAACGTATGGATCAACCATAACCGCGCTTCAAAGATCATTTTGGGATCGTTGTAATGCGTAATGATAAATTCAAAAGTTCGTTTAGCGCTGTTATATTCTCTCTTGAAGAAATAAGCTTTTCCGATCATCAAATAGGCGTCGTCAATCCATTTGACGTTTTCTTTTCCATTGATAAACATGGAATGACGTTGGATGGTGGCCGAACCTTTTTCAAGCGCCTTGTCGGCTGCGCCGCTCATTTGTCCCACTTCCTGAAGAGATCCGATATTATAGACCGGCAAAATCTGGGTATAGTTATCTTTTACCGTCTTTTCGAATGTTTTATAATCTTCGGACAAGGTAAAATTTCCATTCCAGTACACATTAAAATGCGCTGTCGTATTATGATATGTCCGATTAATAAAGTTATTTTTCTTGGTAGAACAAGAAATTAAGACAAGAATCATCACAAACGCTGCAATAGCAATATTACATAACGCTTTACGATGTCGGTATATATGCTTAAAATTCATTCCTTATCTTTATCTTTACTATAGATATTTGTTCGTTTTAACAAATTGACAATTAATCAATTAAAAAATATCGACTACGTTATAAATCGAATGTCAAATATAATAACAAAACTTTTGCAAAATTATTTCATTTTCTTGGTTTAACAAAAATTATTTATGACTTGACATGATGAAGCCCTTTTTATATGTCAAAAGAGATATTTTGCAACTATTCAGTCTTATGAAGTTCATAAAAGAAGAAAATTTATAAAGTTTAAGTTTTGAAGTTATACATGATGATCGATTTCAAAATTTCAAGACCCTTACTCAATCCTGAAAACAAATTTTTTATTTAGCCTCTTTCGAAAAAGCGATAAAACAAGATAATAAGCGACAACCGCCGACAATCCGATCACTCCGGATATTCCTTGTGAAACATTTAATAGAACAGGAATAATAATACCTGAAATTAAAACAACAAAAGGCAGAAAATATCCCAGCAATACGGCCGTTCTTCCCATTTCTTCACTCATCAAAACCGTGACTTCATCATTGATATTATAAGATTGGCGCGGATATCTCTTAATACGTAATAATTCATTGTCATCATCGGATAAATTACAAAATTTTTTAGCGGCGCAACCTTGGCATGCCGCTTGACGTTCGACGCTTATCCTGTACGACGTCTCCGTTATCTCTCTAATGACTCCCTTATGGCGTATTTCAACTCTGTTTTTCGGCATATCGCATTTTAATAAAAGAATAAATAAGCAAAGAAAATTGCCGCAATGACGCCCGCTAAATCGGCAATCAATCCGCATCCTATCGCATGACGCGTTTGACGAATTCCAACCGAACCGAAATAAACTGCAATAATATAAAATGTAGTATCTGTCGCTCCTTGGAACATGCAAGATAATCTGCCGACAAATGAATCCGCTCCATAAGCGGTCATAGCGTCCACCATTAATCCTCTTGCTCCCGATCCGCTCAGAGGTTTCATCAATGCAACAGGAAGCGCGGGAACAAAATCCGTATTAACCCCCATTTTATCGAATATCCACGCAATACCGTTGATGAGAAAATCCATTGCTCCCGACACGCGAAAAACGCCGATCCCGACAAGAATCGCAACCAAAAAAGGAATAATCTTGACGGCCACCGTGAAACCTTCTTTTGCGCCCTCTATAAATGCGTCGTATACGTTGATTTTCTTTCTAATAGCCATGACAATAAAAAGAATGATCACCGAAAAAAGCAGAATGTTTGCAGCAACCGTTGAATATATCTCGGATTGTTCTTGCGAAAGCGATATAAAAAACCAAATAATTGCCGCAATAAGAAGCGAAACGCCGCCCAAATAGAGCAGTATGGTCTTATTTAAAAGATTGATTTTTTGAACAATAGAAACAGCAATAATTCCAACTAACGTCGAGAAAAAAGAAGATAACAATATGGGCAGAAAAACGTCGGTGGGATTAGCCGCTCCGCACAATGATCGATATACCATAACGCTGATCGGAATAATAGTCAGTCCGGAGGTATTTAGAACCAAAAACATGATCTGCGCATTTGACGCGCGGATCTTGTCAGGGTTCAATTCTTGCAATTCCGTCATAGCTTTCAATCCCAACGGCGTTGCCGCGTTGTCAAGACCTAACATATTGGCGCAAATATTCATTAATATCGAGCCGTTGGCGGGATGATGTTTCGGAATTTCAGGAAAAAGTTTTGAAAAAAGCGGAGAAACAACCTTTGAAAGTTTTTGTACCATGCCCCCTTTTTCGCCGACATTCATAATGCCAAGCCATAAAGTCATTACGCCGGTCAGCCCCAAAGATAATTCAAAGCCCGTTTTTGCCGTCTCAAAAGTATTGTTGATAATTGCAGGAAATACTTCCGCATCTCCAAAAAATATCAACTTTACCAATGCGACGATAAAAGCAACCAAAAAGAAAGCAATCCAAATATAATTGAGAACCATAGCAATATTATTCAACGGACAAAGGTAGTAAAAAAAGAAGTCTGTTATTATTTGAAGTTTAAATAATGGCCGATCCAACTTACAAATATAGTTTTATTGTTCCACGTTAAATAATAAAGTGTTTTACATTAATTATCAATATAAAAAAGAGATCGCCTCCATCAAAAAATAAACTTGACGCTATTTTTCATCCATATAACAACTATTTTTATACCTTTGCTGAATTGATACAATTTTTATGTCGACGCATAAAGAATTTAATTACAGAAAAATAACGACTTATATTCTTCAAGAGATGAAGAATAAAGGAGAAAAGATCGCTATATTGACGGCGTACGATTATTCTACGGCGAAAATATTAGACGAAGCGGGCGTAGATGTGATTTTGGTAGGCGATTCGGCCGCCAATGTAATGGCGGGTTATGAAACAACTTTACCTATAACATTGAACGAGATGATCTATCATGCAAGTTCGGTCGTACGCGCTGTAAAACGCGCATTAGTGGTGGTCGATCTTCCGTTTGGAACTTATCAGGGCAATTCAAAGGAAGCCTTGCATTCTGCCATTCGTATCATGAAAGAATCAGGAGCCAATGCTATAAAGATTGAAGGAGGAAAAGAGATTGTCGAATCAGTTGAACGCATATTATCGGCCGGAATCCCCGTTATGGGCCATTTGGGACTTACTCCGCAATCTATTAATAAATTCGGAACATATACCGTTCGCGCTAAAGAAGAGAAAGAGGCGGCAAAACTTATCGCAAATGCTAAATTATTGGATGAAACAGGCTGTTTTGGGATTGTTTTGGAAAAAATTCCCGCAAAATTGGCCGGACAAGTAACCAATAGCGTCTCTATCCCAACCATCGGAATAGGAGCGGGAGGAGAAGTGGATGGACAAGTGTTGGTTTTGCACGACATGTTAGGCATTTCGCAAGATTTCTCTCCGCGTTTTTTACGTCGTTATCTCAATCTGTTTGAAGAGATAAAAGGAGCCGTACAGGATTATATCAAAGATGTGCGAAGCGAAGATTTTCCTAACGAGCAAGAACAATATTAATTGCGACAGCGCATGAAAGATGATCGCTCCATAGAAAGTAAAATTCTCTACGAAGACAATCATCTTATCATTATAAATAAATCTTCTTCCGATATTGTACAAGGAGATAAAACCGACGACGAACCATTGAGCGAAGTCGTTAAGTCTTATCTCAAGGTCAAATACAATAAACCGGGAGAAGTTTTTTTAGGCGTTGTGCATCGGTTAGATCGGCCTGTGAGCGGCGTAGTTATTTTTGCTAAAACTTCCAAAGCGCTGTCCCGCATGAATGAATTATTACGAAACAACGAACTGCAAAAGACCTATTGGGCAATCACGGCTCAAAAACCTGATCCTGAACAGAATACATTACATGATTTTCTAAAGAAGAATGAAACCCAAAACAAATCCTATATTGTAAAACCCGGCGTTCAGGGGGCAAAAGAGGCCAAATTGTCCTATAAATTATTAGCCCGTGGCGACAGATATTATCTTTTGGAAATAGCCCTGCATACAGGAAGACATCACCAAATCAGAGCGCAACTGGCGCATAACGGAACGCCGATAAAGGGAGATATGAAATACGGGTTCCCAACTTCAAACAAAGACGGATCCATCAGCCTCCACGCACGAAGCGTATCTTTTATTCATCCCATTAAGAAAGAATTACTTACAGTCAGCGCTCCGACTCCGAAAGATTCGTTATGGAATTATTTTCTAGAAACGCAACAAAATTGATCGAAAATCATAAAGTTTATAAGAACGCGAAAAATCCAGAACGAAGAAGAACAAATTGCCATTTTATTAGCGTAAAACGGATCTCAGCGTTCATCAATTTTCTCTGTTGTTCCGGAAAAATTCCATGTTCCCCCGACGATTGAACTTTGTGTATTGACCTGACAAATTCGATAATGTCTTTTGACGAATACTTGGCATTGAGGGTCAGTATAGCTTTGTGTTCAGATAATATATGCGAAAGGTCGTAAATTGGACGTTTGCGCCTATTTATCAATCGTTCTTAATGCTTTCTTGATAATATATCTGGTTTCTTTCGTGTCGCTTTCTTTTTCCCAACGCTTGCAAAGTTCTTTTACAAAGTCCGGTTGCGTCTTGCTCGCATCATTCAGCCAATTCCCGACGCTATCCTGAACGTACTTAGATTTATCCGATTTTAACGGCTCTATAATTGATAAAGCCCATTCAGGATTTTGTTTCAATTCTTTGATGTGTTCGCTGGAAACGCCGCGGGGTCTTGTCGCCTCGCTCGCAAAGCGTCTTATGTTTTCATCTTCGCTTACCGCCCACTCTGACAAAATATTTATACTTTCTCCCAGATTTTCTATAATCTTTTGTCTTACAATACTCCACGCACATTCTCTAACATTAAAATGAGGGTCTGCGGCAAACGGTTTTATTCCCAGAAGCGTTTGCCTAATGTCCAATGCGGCGTTTTTTCCGACAACACAAGCTGCAAAACAGCGGACTAAATCTGATTTGTGCGTTGAAATTGTTCGCAAAAATTCGCGGTCTTTATAAATTGTTATTTGCTCTGAAAGCCCTGTTACAACAGCCATGCTTACGGTAATTGCAGTTTGCTTTTCCAGCCTGTCGATTTGCTCTAAGACCGGTTTCAGGTATTTTTTCCTGCCGTGTTGCGCCAACAGGTTTTCAAGTAATACTTTCCGGTCAATGGCAAGCCATTCCATTAGGTTTACCGTCTCTATTTCGCCGCGATTCAACTGTTCCAAAATATCTTTTGGAATATCCTTTATTGATTTGGCTCCTTTTCTTTTGAATTCTGTCATACGGTACAAAATTACAGCTCATCTCGCCATTTTGCCAACCGCAATGTTATCTGCCGGCAGATGCTATTCGTCGACAGCTTCCCACAATTCGACTTTATTTCCTTCCGCATCGAGAATATGAACGAATTTCCCGTAATAAAATGTTTCGATACTGTCTACAATAGTTACTCCTTCTTTTTTCAGTTCTTCTACCAGATTTTCCAAATTTTCAACACGGTAATTAATCATATAATCTTGCTGGGGTGAACCAAAATATTGGGCGTCTTCCGGAAAAGGCGTCCATTGCGTTCGCGCCTTTTTTGTTCTTTCGCCGTCTTCATACCATTCAAAAATTGCACCGTAAGCGTTTGTTTCCAAACCTAAATGTTTTTGATACCATTCGGTCATTTTTTCAGGGTCTTTGCACTTAAAGAAAATGCCGCCTATTCCTGTTACTTTTTTCATATTAGCATTATTATTTATTATGATTGTTTTGAATGCAAATCCAAGACTAAAAGTTGCTATAAGTATTAAACTGATTAAAATTTTTCTATTCATAATATGATCTCTTATATGCGCCAGAACTTTTCAAGTTTATTCATTGTCAATTATATTTTCCAGCAAAGATATAATTTTTTTTCTCTTCCCTTTCGACAAAAAATCCCTTTTTATACCTCCTAAAAAATTGCATTTACTAATGGAATTTTGCCCCTCTTAGTTCAAAACTTTTTGTTTTGATATAGTTCTACTTCATACAATAACTATTCATCAAAATATTGATATACAACTTCTTTTAGCTCTCTGATTGTTTCGAGAAGTTTAGCTTGATCAAAATTACGACCTATCACTCTCATTTTCAAAGAATTTTTATCTTTGCTGTACGGCGGTTGCATATATTCCATATCGTACAACTCAAATCCCGCCCTGCGATAAAATTCTATGCGTCGTCGCGCAATGTCGTCTACAGGCGGCTCTACTTCGCCTATCATTGGCGTAAAACCTTTTTCCATAATATTCCTCAAAACTTTTCCGCCGATACCGTTGCTTCTTGCTTCCGGAACAATAGCAAAATGCTCCAGATAATAAACCTCTCGCAATTTCCAAAGAATAATCAATCCTATAAAAGTTCCTTCCTTGAGAATTACATGGTAATAAGAACGATGATCCGAGCGCAACCTGTCGAGAAAATCTTCTTTATTTCTCCGCTCATCTTCAGGAAAAGCGTTGCAATACAACTCCCATAATGGTCTCAGATAAGGATCGTCTTTATTTGTAATCCTGTGTAATTTCAAATTTTCCATTCTCTTAAAAGAATATCAAAAAATGGCCGGTATAAGATATAACTACCTTTTCTGCTTAAAAATAATAAATCATGCGCGCATCATAGCGTTTACCAACGCCTCTGCGCTTTCATAAACTTCCAAGATATTCTGCGCCGCCATATAACAAGGCGTTGTATAAAGATTATATTTCCGGTCGTAAATAACGCCGTTATGTTCCGCAACAATATGATGTCCGTCTAACTGCTCAATATCTTTTGCCGTAGCTTCGTCGCTTCCGATAGTAACAGTTGCTCCCTTTAAAACGGCAGCCATGACAACAGGAGCAATACATTCGGCGCCAAGAGGTTTGCCCGATTCAATAGTATCTTTTATTGCCTTTTCTATTTCGGGAATCGCCCGACATGAACTTCCTTTGAAAGCATAATCGCTAAGATTTTTTGCGGCTCCAAATCCTCCCGGGAATATAATGGCGTCAAAATCCTTAGGATCAAATTCAATAATATCTTTAATTTGGCCGCGCGCTATTCGCGCCGATTCCACTAAAACATTACGTTTTTCGTCCATTTCTTCTCCCGTGAGATGATTTACGACGTGATACTGTTCTCTGTTCGGAGCAAAAAGTTGATATTCTGCGCCCGCTTTTCTGATAGCGATCATCGTTGAAACCGATTCATGGATCTCAGCGCCGTCGTATACGCCGCATCCCGACAAGATCAATGCAAATCTTTTCATCATTTGTCTATTTATATTTGTTCTGTTGCAAAGATAAGATTTTATACTAAAAAAGGAGACAAAAGAATGCTTCGCTCTCTTATCGGTTTCAATAAAAAAGCGAAGCAAAATAGCTTATATCGCGTCTGTTAGTTTACTTTAGGACAACGTTCTAAATATGCGATAAAATCTCCCGCTTGAACGTCGTTATAAACATGCGCCTTAGTTGCCGCCTGATATTCAAAGGGAATATATTCAAAGATTTGCGCAGCAATAAAATGTTTATCGTTAGAAACGATTACGTCCATCTTGATATTCCCGTTAGAAGAAAGCTCTATCGGTTTTGCCAACGAAAATCCCGAATGATCCAACAACGTTCTCATGTGTTCTAAATCGGAGCGGTTAAAATAATAAGCGCGTATTTTAGCGGCGCTTCCTGTAGCTTTATACACTATTTTTTTGCTTTTTGTAGCGACGAGAATAACTCCCAAAATAAGTATTGCAATTCCTACTATTAATGAGACGGTATTGAACGTCGACGTACCTTGTTGTGCAAATCCATAAGCCATGGCGGCAGCGCCTATGAGCATTAAAACGATAGCCGTAGCAATCATTCCGGTGTTTTTTACAGATTTTATATGTTCTATATTTTCTATATTTATTCTGCTTTCATTTACTTGTGGTTCCATTTCTTTATTATTTTTTTGTGATTATTAATATATAAAATACATAATATTAAATAACTTCAACACTTTTATAAAGTTATTTAATTTATAATCATCGTTTTACTAAAATATAACGAGACTTTTAAACTGTAAAGAAATAGAAAGCTAAATAATAATTTCCCGAAGCGCTAAAACGTGATAACGACACGGAAAACAAAAATGAGATGAGTTGACGTCGTATGCGTGGATATGTAAAAATTGTTTTACAAGATTTTCCGACCTGACGGAAAAACGGATCCATTGATTTTTAAAGCAATTATAAAAGGAAAAATCTACACTTTGCGTTCTGACAGGCATTTTTACGTTGTTTACCGGACGCGTAGTAGCCTCGAACGGAATCAATTCCACTTCTGAAAAGTGGAAATCATTGTTCGCATGATCTTCGGAAGAAGATTTATCTTGAAATGATAAAGAAAAACGCGCCTCGAAAATATCCTCAATGGAATATCTTCCGGGAAGGAAACTTAAAAGACATCCTAATAAAATGGCTGTTGCACTTTTAAAAACGCGCATACTTTTTCAATTTTACTGCAAATATAATTCGTTTTATTTAAACAGATAACAGATTTATGCTAAAAATATTTGTTTTATGAAGGCGCGAGAACAATTTACCGCCTCGATAAAAATAAATCTGCTTTTTGAAAATCAATTATCGCATGATATTTAGCCAGAAAATCAGATCCTAAAATGGCGTGAACCTGAGGAACGCCCAACATATCGTATGCGACGTTAATATTATCTATTTTCAAAGCAATAAAATCAATATCCCAAGTAATCTCAGAATCGTCAAAAGTTACTTCGATATGTCTCCTGCTTTCTAATAGATCGTCGGGAGAAATCCCAATTGAAGGTTTCTCATTAATCTCCCAAGTTGCATGAGGAAATAGCCGTTCGGCAATGGAGCTATTTAACAATGTTTGCGATGCGCCGGTATCAAGAATCATGGTAAGCGGTTGTTTCTCAAATAAAATAGAGATATTTGGCTGTGCGATTTGCATTTCATTCCAAAAGGGTATTCCATCAGTATCTTTTTTGATAAAAAGCTTTTCCCCGGAAAAATCAATTTTAGATTCCAAAAGATACAAAATATCGCTTCCCAAAATTCCGTCTACTTTTTTCAACCCCATCATTTCCAAAGAATGATTGATTACTCCCATGTCGCTTTTTGAAATCATTGCGTTCGGCAAAGCATGTCCGGCAATTTCCAAATTTTCGGCGAGAAAAGACGCTACTGAGAAATCATGGCCAAATCCCAACGCTTTCTTTTCGTCAAAACTATCCCCCAAATGATCAAAAAAAGCGGAACTCAGAAAACTGCAAGACGCTCCGGTGTCAATTAAAGCGATCAGTTCGTTTCCTTCTCTTCGAAAAGTAATAAATGGATGATAACCATATTGGTCTATTTTTAATAACCGGATGGGATATTGATACATGTTTGATTAGATTGAAAAAAGGCCTCAAGTCTCCTCAAGGCCTTTTTTATGAAAGTGTTATATTATTCCTTCGGATCGTAAGCCCATTTCAAATATACGGCTCCCCAAGTAAATCCGGCGCCGAAAGTGGTAAGCACTAAATTATCTCCCTTGCGGAGTTTATTTTCCCATTCATGCAAACACAATGCGAGCGTCGCAGAGGTAGTATTGCCATAACGTTCTATATTCACCATAACTTTTTCCGGAGGAAATCCTAAACATTTCCCTACGGCGTCGATGATACGAAGATTTGCTTGATGAGGAATTAAATAAGCGACATTATCGACCGTCAGATTATTACGTTTCATAACCTCTTCGGTAACGTCTGACATTTTGGAAACCGCCCATTTAAAAACAGCTTGTCCTTCTTGATAAATGAAATGCTCTCTGTTGTCGATCGTCTCATGCGAAGCAGGTTTTACCGAGCCGCCCGCCTTTTGGTGAAGATGAGCGGCGCCGACTCCATCGCTCAACAATTGGCTGTCAATGACGCCTATATCTTCTGTTGTCGGTTCTAATAAAACGGCTCCCGAACCATCTCCGAAGATGCAACAGGTGTTTCGGTCGGTATAATCGACAATAGAAGACATTTTTTCTGCTCCTATTACGATGCCTTTCTTATATCTCCCCGATTCAATAAATTGAGTTCCCGTTACCAATGAATAGAGAAATCCGCTACATCCTGCATTCAGGTCATAACCAAATCCATTGCGGATGCCGCATTTGTCCATGATGATATTAGCCGTTGCAGGAAATTGATAATCAGGAGTCACCGTTGCGCAGATGACAAAATCAATCTCTTCGGGTTTGGTATTTGTTTTTTTTAATAATTGTTCTACGGCTCGAACGCCGACAAAAGAGGATCCTTTTCCCTCTTCACGAATAATGTGGCGTTCTTTGATCCCGATACGGGTCATGATCCACTCGTCCGACGTATCGACCATTCGAGATAATTCTTCGTTGGTCAAAATATAATCGGGAACATATACCTCGATGCCGGTTATTGCTGCTCTTATCATGTTCAAATCAGAAAATATTATAGGTAAATGCTTTTCTAAAATTCTTAACCAAATTAGACTCCACCATCTCTTTTGAAGTCAGAACCATATTTTTTATAGCAAGCGCAGAAGATTTTCCATGTCCTATCAAAACGGGCGCATTAGCTCCTAAAATGGGCGTTCCGCCAAAATTTTCATAATTAAACGTTTCGATATAACTATCTTTAAATCCTCTCTTTTGCACTATGGACATGACCGCTTCCAATTGCTTCAACACAATATTTCCGGTAAAGCCGTCCGTGACGATCACATTAGCTTTATCCTGAAACAATTCAATCCCTTCAATATTACCGATGAAATTAAATTCCGTCGATTCTTTCATCAATTGATAAGCGGATTGCGCCAAAATAGAACCTTTTTTCTCCTCCTCGCCTATATTCAACAATCCGATTTTTGGTTCTGCAATTTTTAGTACCGATTTGGCGTAAATATTCCCCAAAATAGCAAATTGATACATCACGTCGGCGCGCGAATCGGGGTTTAATCCTACGTCGAGCAGTAAATTGTTTTGTCCATCTTCCCTTGGAATAATCGTACTGATACACGGACGAATAATTCCGGGAATCCTGTCGACGCTATTCATTGTTCCGATAAACATCGCTCCCGTACTGCCGGCGCTTGCGAACGAGTCAATTTTCTTTGCTTTTAACATTCTGAATCCCACTGCAATAGAAGATTGAGGCTTTGTAGAAAAAGCCTTTATCGGACTTTCATCCATTCCTATTACATCGGGAGCGTGAATGATATCAAAGTCGCCGGGACGGACGTTGTTTTCCTCACACTTCTCCTCAATGATTTGTTGAGGACCAAAGAGAACAATGCGAATGTCGTGAGATAACTCTTTCGCAGCCGATATCGCTCCCTCAATAGCTACATCAGGAGCGAAATCTCCGCCCATTACATCAAGGCCTAATCTCATGATTAGAACATTTAGTTAGCCGAATTGACCTCTATCGCCAATTTTCCTCTATAATAGCCGCATTCAGGGCAAACATGATGAAACCGCACAGGAGCGTTACAGTTTGAACAAGTTCCTAATGCCGGCGCTACGGCTTTATAATGCGTTCTGCGTTTGTCTCTTCTCGTTTTAGA
The DNA here is from genome assembly GCA_031254805.1 of Bacteroidales bacterium. GTDB lineage: Bacteria > Bacteroidota > Bacteroidia > Bacteroidales > WRLA01 > WRLA01. The sequence continues at coordinate 13,717 of JAIRTP010000094.1, read as the reverse complement.
GACTTTTCGTTTAGGATGTGCCATTTTTTAAATTATTTTGTATTGTTATCTTTCTTTAATTGAGCCAAAGCTTCCCAACGGGGATCAATGGCGTTATCTGTTTTCATTGATTCTAATCGTTCCATCATTTCCGGATCGCATCCTGAAGATCCATCCGCATTGTCCGGATGTATTCGTTGTATGGGAAGCGCTAACATGATATATTCATAAATATGTTGATGCAAATCAAATGCATGCTCGGACGACGGGAGCACAATAACATCGTCGGAAATCTCTTCGTAGCTTTGTCCGAACTTCACAATCAATGTCTCTTCTTTATCTATAGGAAACGGAAATTCATCTAAACAACGATCGCACGTTACTTGCAAAACGCCGTCGATTGTAAAATTTAATACCAACATATTCTCTTGCTTTTCCATAATAAGATGAACATGAATATTTGCATTCTGAATTTCCGATTCCGGAAAATCTTCAAAGAACGTTCCATCTACATGATAGTCTAAATGATGTCCGCCGTTTTTTAGCCCGGCAAAAGGCAATAAATATGTTTTCATTCCCTTTCTGACCCCTTTTCAAAAATTTGGACGCAAAGATAGTTATTTTTAAACTTGCAAGAACAAATCGGCAAAAATCCGGATAAAGCATTTTATAATTAATCCTATTTGACACCGATTTGCACCTCTTTGCCGTCGTCTCCTTTTATTAATTTTATAAAAAATATTAACTCGAACTTTCTATTAAACTGATTTTTGATATGAATATTTTATTGTAAAATAAATTTTTCATATAAAATAATATATCAAAGCAAGAGGTTTTTGTAAAAGAAAAACAGATCAATTACGATCTGTTTCTTTATAGAAAGTTTTACTCAACTATTCTTCTATTTCAGTTGCAGGAGTTTCTTGAGCAATAGCTTCCGAGTCGGCGGTTTCTTCCGAAGCTATCTCTCCAGCGGTTTCAGCAACTGTTTCTTCTCTATGTTGTTCAGCATATGCTTTTCTTGCCGCTTCTTCTTGTTCTTTTAAGAGCGCGGCATTACGTTCTTGTATCTTTGCAAGACGCGTTTCATTGGTTTTCTTTTCAGCTTCTAATTGTTTTTTGCGTTCATTGCGTTCGTTTTGCTCCAATTCGTTGCGTTTTGCTGCGACTCGTTGTGCTTTTTCTTCTTTCCATTGATTAAATCTCACGTCGGCTTGCTCTTGCGTGAGCGCTCCTTTTTGAACGCCTAATAAGAGGTGATGACGTAATAAAACGCCCTCTGCGCGTAAGATGCTTCTAACGGTAGCGGAAGGTTGAGCTCCTTTTCCGTACCAATCCAACGCTCTGTCAAAATAAAGCCTTACCTCCGCGGGAACTTTTACTGCATCGTAATACCCGATTCTTTCAATATATCTGCCGTCTCTTGGTGCGCGACCATCGGCAATCACGATATGATAAAACGGGCATTTTGTCCTACCATGACGTTGCAATCTAATTCTTGTTGCCATAATTCTCTAATAATTAATCATTTATAATCTTCTCCTGATTTCACGAATCAGAGCGCAAAGATATGAATTTTTTATTAAAAACAAATCTTATTACAACGGAAAAAAATTAAGCTAAATCCAATAATATCTAAATCAAGAACTTATATGAGAACGATAAATAAATTTAAGATTTGCTTTTTTAATCGAGGCCTCCAAAAAGATATTGACAGAATTACTCGTTTGAAAATCAATTAAGAACGTTCCTATTTTTTCCCCATATCGATTTTCCAGGCGCCGTCTACTTTTATATAATTGTCGATCGTCTCTTCTTCTGTCCCGTCGTCGTAAATGATCAATATCGTTACGAAAGCTGTTCCTGCCTTCTTGTCGATTTCTTCTCCGACTAATCTTACATCTTTAATTTTTGACTTATCTGCTTGAGATTCTTCAAGCTTCAACGCTAACATATCAACCGTCTCTTTTTTGGAAAATTCCGCAGGAGCGTCTTGGTCGAAAGCGGCATTATCGTACCATACTTCCGCAGCTTTTTTATAGTCTCCTTTTTTGGTATATTCCCACAAAGACATGGAAATATCGGCAGGACGTTTGCCCTTGCCGCCGCAAAAACTAAACATAAACGCTATAAATAACGTCAATAAAACTGTTATCAATGATAATTCCTTCATAATATCTCTTTTTTTGAGGTTAATAAATCATTTTCAAAATCTATAATATTCTATAAGTTGTTCATTTTTTGAAATATCCGACGGAAAAATGTACTCTCCAGAGTATAACGGAAAACCTCTTACAAAGCTTCTTCTACCGTTTGTAATATCTTTTCCCGCCAATTGAAATACGCGCCAAATCAGCTCTGTGCAATACATTTTAGATGGGTCTCCCAAATTATAATCATTGTCAAATATAATCCTTTCTTCGTAAAAAGCTATTGCATATTTTGCCGCTTTTCGAGGAGCGCACGATGAATCCTGCAACCGCATAAAAGCCCCCTGTGAAGCTAATTTTGGAGAGAAGAAATGCTCCAAACGTTCCATTTTAATATAATCCTCCGTTTCTTCCGAATGCCGTTCTCCCGGCGTAATATGCACTGCCATAAAACCGGAATCTGTTACAACGACAATTCCTACATGGCTGTAAATACCTTCCGTATCCGCCATCAATACGGTTCGCGTTTTTCCGCCGTTCCCCTTTCGAAACAAAATATCGCCTTCCTCTAATTCGGATAATGGAAATTCTCTGCTTTTTTTATCATTACAAGAACTTAAAGCAAAAATAAATACGCTCACTAAGAAAAACAGGTTACGAGTCGCCAATATACTACAATTATATGTCGGCAAATGTAATCAATAAACAGATATCGCTTGTTCGAAAAAGAGAAATATCCGCAAAATATATCTCTATTCGTCAGATAATGATAAGTATATATAATCTAATAAAGCATGATTATCGTTTCTTATAAACGATATTTCCTGTCGCCTGATTGGTCGGCGTAACAGTAATTTCACAAATTTGCACATGAGCTGGAACAACCGCCGCATAAGCAATAATATCGGCAATATCCTCTCCTGTCAACGGTTCTATTCCTTTGTATACATCGCCGGCGCGCTTTTTGTCGCCATGAAATCGAACGACGCTGAAATTTGTTTCAACCATTCCGGGTTGAATATTTGTCACTCTGATTGGCGTTTCCACTAAATCTTGCCGCAATCCATCCGTCAATGTTTTTACGGCGGCTTTCGTAGCGCAATAAACCGCTCCGTTCGGATATGCATGAATGCCCGCAATAGAACCGACATTTATAATCTGTCCTTGTCGACGATGCAACATGATCGGTAAAATTTCTCGCGTTACGTAGAGCAATCCTGTAATATTTGTATCGATCATCTCCTCCCAATCTTCGACTAAATTGTCCGAAAACTTCTCTAATCCTAATGCCAAACCGGCATTATTAATTAAAATATCGATATTCCGAAATTCTTGCGGAATAGATTCTATTACAGCGCGTACGAATTCTTTATCTCGCACGTCTAATGCAAAAGCGTACGTATCAGCCTGATATTTCTCCTTTAATTCGGCGGCTAACGCTTCGATTTTTTCGATATTACGGGCGCAAATTATAACTTTGCAGCTTTCTTGAGCAAAGCGAACAGCGGCTGCTTTTCCAATGCCGCTGCCTGCTCCGGTTATTAAAACGGTTTTTCCGGTTAGATTATTCATGTAAAATCAAATATTCTGCAATTTTCAGATCAATAGGCAATGTAATTTTAATATTCTCCGTATCTCCTTCAAAAAAAGTCAATTTATTTCCCGCTTTTTCCCAAACGGCGGCGTCGTCGGTAAAATTCTCCTGATACGATTGAAGATAAGCCTCTTTCAATTTCGTCGAATGAAAAGTTTGCGGCGTTTGTATAATGCGAACCTTGTTCCGGTCTAACGGCGCAATATTCCCATTTTCGTCGTCAAAACGAACGGACGCGCCGGGCAAAACATAAGGAATAGCGCTGCCGAATTTTTCGGCCGTTTTAAAAGATTGTGCAATAGTTTTGATCGATACGATCGGACGCACCGCGTCGTGAATGGCCACAAGGGCTCCGTCGGGAATAATTTTCAAAGCATTTTTTACCGTGTCGAAACGTTGTTGTCCGCCAAAAACAACGGCAATATTCTCAAAAAGATTATATTTTTTGGCAAGCGTTTTCCACCTCGGAAAATGAAGTTCCGGCAACGCCGCCACAATTTGTATGTCAGGATCAAATATCAAAAATTGATTAATCGTATGAATGATAATCGGTTTATTATGAAGCGGTAAGAATTGCTTAGGAATTTCTTCTCCCATTCTTGAGCCTATTCCTCCCGCCACAATCACGACATAACGATCCATATCAACGACTTAAATGATCAACATAGCATCTCCATAGGTAAAGAAACGATATTTTTCTCTCACGGCGACATCGTACGCTTCCAGCAAAAAGTCATAATCGGCAAACGCCGCCGTCAACATCATCATCGAAGATTGCGGAAGATGAAAATTCGTGATCATCGAATCGGCAATATGGAATGGATAAGGCGGGTAAATAAACGCATTCGTCCAGCCTTTGAACGGTTTCAAATAACCGGCGACGGCGACGGAGGATTCCAATCCTTTCATCACGGTAGTTCCGACGGCGCAAACTTTTTTACCGTTTTCTTTTGTTTTATTGACGACGTCCGCCGTCGTTTCAGAAATAATCAACTCTTCCGAATCCATTTTATATTTGGAAAGATCCTCCACTTCGATATGGCGAAAATTACCTAATCCGACATGCAACGTGACCTCTGAGAAATTTACGCCTTGCAACTCCATTTTTTTCATTAAAATGCGGCTGAAATGTAATCCGGCGGTGGGAGCCGCCACAGCGCCTTCGTGCTTAGCGTAAATAGTTTGATACCGCTCTGCATCCATTTCGTCGGCGGGACGCTCGTGCACTTTTGGAATAGGAGCCTCTCCCAATTCATGTAAAAGTTTCCGAAATTCATCCGGAGGCCCGTCGTAAAGGAAACGTAAAGTTCTACCCCTATTTGTCGTATTATCAATTACTTCTGCAACGAGTTGATCATCGCCGAAATAAAGTTTATTACCGATGCGAATCTTTCGCGCGGGATCGACCAGCGCATCCCAAAGATTACATTCCGGATTTAATTCCCTGAGCAAAAAAACCTCAATTTTCGCTCCGGTTTTCTCTTTTTCAGCCCATAAGCGCGCCGGAAAAACCTTGGTATTATTCAAAACTAAGAGATCTCCTTCGCCGTAGTAGCCAAGGATATCTACAAACATCTTATGCTCAATGGTTTTTTTCGCTCTATCTAAAACCATCAGACGAGAATCGTCTCTGTTTTCGGCAGGCTTGCTTGCAATAAGTTCTTTCGGTAGATTAAACTTAAACTGTGAAAGTTTCATAATCAGCAGTATATGAATTAAATAACTTCATTTATTCAAAAATAATTTTGCAAAGATAATACAATCGCACCCCCTTTGGCAAGTTTTTTTTCAATTATTTTTATTCGGCGATATATTTTTCAAACAAATGGACGCTATTCGTCATTGGATTGTCGCCGGCAAATAATATGTCGATAAGTTGAGACGCGTTTTGATACGATTTATATAAAGCTCTCCTCCATATTCAAATTATTTACAAGAACCGCGCACAAAAAAGCCATCTCAAATAATGCGCAAGGTATTATTTTTACAACTTCTAAATCAACAAAAAATAGTTGAAGCGCGTTTTATTTCATTTTTTTATCAAAGTTCGTTTTTAGGAATATCCACCATGACGTTAGCATATTTACAGGCTCAAACAGCGGAATAAGAAAAAGAAATTTTTTTTCATTGAATTTTTTCATTACCTGCTTCATAACGACCAATTGAGAGGTCAATCGAATACCGAAAATTCCTAAAACCACATAGTAAAAATGATTTATTGGAAGCCAATAAAGCGCCAATATAAACGCGACAAAAAAGACAAATCTTGTAAAAGGAAAAAGAGAGAGCACAAACCTTTGCCCCAATTTGTATTGTTTTTGAGACATTCTCGCCTCTTTTTTTGTCCTAAACCAACGTTTATAAGAGATTTTAGGTTGAAGCATGACCATTGCCTCCTGGTCTAAAACGGCGACTGTATTTTTCTTATTGGCGTTTTTGTTGATAAACAGCGTATCCTCGCCGTACAAAATGGAATAATGAGAAATAAAGCCTTCTGCTTTGTTGAATAATGCGCGCGTATATCCCATATTGTTCCCGCTACCTGTATACGGCATTCCCAAACGCGCCAATGCAAGATAATTCAGCGACGTATTTAAATGATCTAATCGATAAAATTTATTGGCGTCGGCCAATCCATAATATCCAAGCGCTAATTCTTTACCCTTTTGCATGTTTTCCATCATTGTTCGTATCCAATGGGGAGATTGTATCAGGCAATCAGGATTGGTAAATAAAAAAATATTGTTTGACGCTTCTTTGGTTCCGATAGCCAATAGAAATTTTTTTGCAGAGTAAAAAGTACGAACTTCGGGAATTTCTACAACTTTTAAATTAGGATATTGCTCTTTCATCGTAATCAGAAAATAATACGATTTTGTCTCTTCAGAGCTGCTATTTACTATTAAAACTTCAAAATCAGGATAATCCTGATTCAAAACAGCCGCTAAATTTCTGCGTAAATGCGAGTAATCGTTTTGAGCAACCATTACGACTGAGACGGCTGGGAACGCCCTCATCGGAGCATTATTCTCTGTCGTCTTCTTTTTTCTATAAAAAGCTACTTTTCCAAATACGATCCAAAAATATAAGATTTGGAAAAGCGCCGTAGCGGCAAATGTGATCAATATGATTTGCGACGCCACATCCTGTTGTTTCCACCAATCAAGCATAATTTAAAAATATCATGCAAAGATATTGCGAAAGGATATTAAATATCGCCGTATCTTTGTCGAGTTTTTAACAACCGGCTATTTATTTAGTAACATTTTTAATTGTTTTTCATGCAATTTACTCTCGATAAGATTGATAAAGAGACAAAAGCAAGAGCGGGAAGTATAATTGTCGCTCATGGAAATATTCCGACGCCGATTTTCATGCCGGTAGGCACGGTCGGCAGCGTCAAAGCCGTTCATATTTACGACGTGAAAAACGACATTAATGCAAAAATAATTCTCGGAAATACGTATCATCTCTATTTGCGTCCCGGCCTCGACGTGTTGAAGGCCGCCGGCGGCCTCCAGCGTTTTAACGGATGGAATCGCCCGATATTGACGGACAGCGGAGGATATCAGGTCTATTCTCTGGCAGGCACGCGCAAAATGAAAGAAGAGGGCGTTGTTTTTCAATCTCATATCGACGGATCGCGCCATACGTTTACTCCGGAGAATGTCATGGACATTCAACGCGTTATTGGAGGCGACATCATCATGGCGTTCGATGAATGCACTCCATATCCTTGCGAATATGAATATGCAAAAAGGTCGATGGAGATGACGCATCGCTGGCTTAAACGGTGCATAGATCGTTTGAACAACACTGCGCCTGCATATGATTATTCCCAAACTTTATTTCCTATTGTTCAAGGAAGCGTTTATAAGGATTTAAGAAAACAGTCCGCCGAATTTATCGCTTCTCACGAAGCGGAAGGAAACGCTATCGGCGGATTGTCCGTCGGAGAGCCTCATGAAATGATGTATGAGATGACCGAATTGGTTTGCGATATACTTCCAAAAGAGAAGCCGCGTTATTTGATGGGCGTTGGAACGCCCGCGAATATTTTAGAGAGTATCGCTTTAGGAATCGATATGTTCGATTGCGTGATGCCAACCCGCAATGGACGCAACGGGATGTTGTTTACAAAAAACGGGATTATTAATATCAAAAACGAGAAATGGAAGAATGATTTTTCAGCTATTGAAGAGGGCGGCGCTTCTGCTGTCGACGAAGCTTACTCAAAATCTTACTTGCGCCATCTTTTTGCATCCGGAGAGATGTTGGGAGCTATGATAGCAAGCCAACATAATCTGGCATTTTATTTGTGGTTGGTTGGGGAAGCTCGTAATAAAATCTTAGAAGGCTCTTTTAGCGCTTGGAAGAATCAGATGATTAATGTTTTGACGCAACGGTTGTAAGGAATAGATTAGATGAAAAAGTTTCCGTCGATCATAGATAGATATATTATCAGGCAATTTTTAAGCACTTTTTTCTTTGCTATTGCCTTACTTTCCGTAATCATTGTGATCGTTGATCTCTCAGAAAAAATTGACGATTTTTTGACGCGCGGAGCATCTGTTCACGCTATTATTTTTGATTATTATTTCAATTTTCTTCCTTTTTTCATCACCCAATACAGCTATCTTTTTATTTTTATAGCAGTCGTTTTCTTTACCTCTCGACTGGCTTCTCGAACGGAAATCATCGCGATGTTGAACGGAGGCATTAACTTTTGGAGGCTACTGATTCCTTATGTTGTTACAGGACTTTTGTTAGGCGTTCTCTTCTTGGTTTTATCTAACTTTATCATCCCGAAAAGTAACTATAAGATGCGAGAATTTGAAAAGATGTATTATCGAAATCCGTTTCAAAATCGCGAAGTCAATATTCACATGCAGATTAGCCCGGGAACTTTTATTTATGTTGAAAATTACAAAGTAAATACGCAAACCGGATATAAATTCACTTTGGAGAAGTTTCAAGATAATAAGCAAGTATATAAATTAACTGCGCCTTCTATTCAATGGATCGACTCTTTAGAGATGTGGCGATTGAGAAGCTATTTTGAACGTTCTTTTGATGGAATTCATGAAACATATCGGCAAGGAGCGGTTATTGATACGACGCTTGGTTTTACAAATACCGAGTTTCATATTGATACGGAAGACCGGAAGATTATGAATTATTGGGAATTGAATGAATTTATTGAGAAAGAGAAGTTAAAAGGAGCGACCAACGTAGAGACATACGAGATTGAGAAATATCAACGGATGATGTATCCGCTTACCTCTTTAATCCTTACTCTTATGGGCATCTCGCTCTCCAACAGAAAAACGCGAGGCGGAATAGGAATACATTTAGCGGTAGGTCTTGCTTTAGCGGCAATTTACATATTACTTATGCAATTTGCATCGATGTTTTCGCGAATCGGAGGATTAACTCCTTTAATGGGAGTGATGGTTCCAAATTTGGTCTTTATTATACTGGTCGTATTCTTATTGTATATAGCTCAAAAATAAGATTTACATCTCAAAAATCCCCTTCTCACTTTTTATAGTCAACTTTTTGGAATCGGATTTTTCTACGCGTCCTATAATTTGAGCGTCGACGTTATATTTCTTTGAGATGGCGATCAGATCGTTTGCTATATTTTCAGGGACGTACAACTCCATACGATGTCCCATATTAAAAACTTTATACATCTCAGACCAAGAAGTTTGCGATTCTTCTTGAATGAGTTTGAAAAGAGGCGGTACTGGAAATAAATTGTCCTTTATTATATGCAGATCATCAACAAAATACATCACCTTCGTTTGCGCTCCTCCACTACAATGTATCATCCCGTGAATTTGCGACCGATAATGCTCTAACATTTCTCTAATAACAGGCGCGTAAGTGCGCGTTGGAGAAAGTATTAGCTTTCCAACGTTTACGCCTGAAATCTCCGTTTCATCCGTCAAATTTTTACTTCCGCTATAAACAACCTCTTCGGGAATGCCGTCGTCATAACTTTCGGGATACTTTTTCGTTATCGCTTTAGATAAAACATCATGACGCGCCGAAGTCAAACCGTTGCTTCCCATGCCGCCGTTATAAGCTGTTTCATAAGTCGCTTGTCCGTAACTTGCCAATCCGACAATAACGTCGCCTGCAACAATATTTTTATTATCAATAACATCTTCTCTCTTCATCCGCGCCGTTACGGTAGAATCTACGATAATAGTCCGCACCAAATCGCCTACATCGGCCGTTTCGCCTCCCGTTAGCCAAATTCCGACGCCATGATCGCGCATATTCTGCAAAAATTCTTCCGTGCCGTTGATAATGGCGGCAATAACTTCGCCGGGAATTAATCTTTTATTACGCCCGATTGTGGATGAAAGAAGAATATTATCATAAGCTCCAACACAAAGCAAATCGTCGATATTCATGACTATCGCATCTTGCGCAACTCCTTTCCATACGGAGATATCGCCAATTTCTTTCCAATAGATATATGCCAATGAAGATTTTGTCCCCGCTCCATCGGCGTGCATAACAGTGCAATAACGCTCGTCTCCCGTCAAAATATCAGGAATAATTTTACAAAAAGCTTTAGGAAATAATCCTTTGTCAATATTTTTAATCGCCGCATGAACATCCTCTTTGGATGCAGAAACGCCGCGTAAATTATATCGTATATCGCTCATTATTCAAAAAATAGCAGTCGTTTCTCTTTATCTATCGTAAAATTTCCCATATCTCTCACCACCGATGTCGGAACGGTAAGCGGCAATTTGTAATTATGGTCGACAATAACTGTAATATCATAAGTAGATTTCTCTCCGATCTTTAAATCGTTGACCATAAATCTCGCGTTTTTTGCGATGGTTCCTCCGACCAATACCTTTTCAGGATCGCCTTCAAAATCATCTTTTGTAATATATCCATCGCGTAATAACGCCAATGCTACTTCCAAGGAAACGACGGCGTTTCGTTGCGATTCGTCAATGATAATCAATTCGCTCATTCCATTGATAAATCCTTCCATTTGAGGCAATTCCTTTCTTCCGATTAAGGTTATAGGAATGCCGTTGCGATCGTTTGCCGAAGCGACTGTTACGGCAGGTTTAGTTCGATCGCTTTTTTGTTTCGGCACATATCTGGTAGAAGTAATGATGAATTCTATCCTCCTGTTTAACTGATGGGCCGCTTCTTGATGAATACGCGACGATAATGTTGCGATGTACTCATCGTTCAATTGCGTTTTGGCAGGAAATGTAAAACCGTCGCGAACCATATCGTTTTGCAAAACGCGCGGAGCGGTTTTTCCATAGCCTCTTGCCGTTAAACGATCGCCATCGATGCCGCGATCTATTAAATAATCGACTACCGACTGCGCCCGCTTTTGCGATAGTTCACGGTTGGCCTCTTCCGAACCGCGGGAGTCAGTATGCGCTCCCAATTCTATGGCAACGGTCGGATTGGCTTCCAAAATTTGGATCAACCCCCGCAAAGAGTCCTGATATTGCATTTTTAAATCCCATTTGGCATAGTCGAATAATATTTCCGGAAGAACGACCGGATCTTTCGGAACAGGTTGGAAATTTAATACGTCGACTTTAAAATTTTTGGAAGTCTCTAATCCGACGGTCGAAATTTTCTCTTCCACGCTAAAATAACCTTCCTTTTCTACAATAATGACGTAATCGGTATTAGGATTTACCTGCGTTTTTGGGAAGGTATACGACCCGCTTTCCCCTGTTTTAATTTCTATCGCCGTGCTGTCAGAACCGACCAAGGTAATTGATACGTCGGGAACGTAAAGCAAAGTATTCATATCGCGAATAACGCCGGAAATAGTAAAAATGACCGGTTCTATTATGAAATGATAGATATCTAATCCGCTCGAATATTTTCTATTAGAGGAAAAATACCCCTCTTCATTTCCTTCGGGATGAAAACAAATTCCAAGATCGTCGCCAATAGAATTGATCGGATACCGCATATTGACCGGCTCGGAAAATACAGGTTCTCCGTCGTCGTCATACGTAATATTCGACTTGAAAATATCCAATCCTCCCATTCCCGGATGAAAATCGGAAGAGAAATACAACACCGAATCGCCGCGAAGATAAGGAAACATCTCATTCCCGGACGTATTGAGCACATCTCCCAGATTTTGCAACTCTCCAAATGTCCCTCCCGAGCCCAAAGCGTAAAAGAGATCTTTTCCTCCTCTTCCTCCCGGCAATTGAGCCGAAACAATAATCATAGATTCGTCAGGCGTAACGGTTGGATGTCCTATTACGGCAGAACTATCTTCCACCATATCCAAACGTTGCGGCGCTCCCCACACCATCCCTGTTCTTTTGCTGGCGTAAACCGCGCAACCGCCTTCTCTTCCCTCCGGTTTCTCGCAACGGGTAAAATATAATGTCGTAAAATGTCCGTTCATTGCCGGAGTTCCTTCGTTGAGGGCGGTATTAATGACTTCGCTTTCTTCTAATAATTTTGGGTCGCCCCATCGTCCTTTCAAATCTTTACGGACAATATATAAGTCGGAAAATTTTTTCCCCGTCCATTCATCTCTATTTTTCCCGATAGAGGAATTTTTATTAGAGGTAAAAATGATCTCATTTAAAGCGGAGTTGCTGTAAGTCGGAGCCCAATCGTCGAGATCGGAATTAAGTTTTTTCTCAACTTCAACTTCATATTGTCCCGGATCAATCTCATATTCCCGCGCCAACGAAACACGCTGTAAAGCCATCGTTCCCAAAGTATCTTCGGGAGCTAATTCTACATATTTCTCAAAAGCCGTTAACGATCTATCCAAACGACTTCTTTTCAGCAAAATATTTCCCAAATGATAATATACCAAAGGCTCTTTTTCGTAATATTTTGATTGGATCAAATTTTGATAAGCAATTTGTCCGTTTTCCAAATCATCTTTATAACGATAACTTTCCGCAATTTGCCAACGAACGCGTTCTTTCTCATCTTTATCCTTTACTTTTCTCAAAACTTTGGAATACATTTTCCTTGCTTTGTCGTATTTATATTCGTAAAAAGCCTGATCCGCTTTTCTTACTTTTCGTTTGGCGGAACAAGAGTATAGAAATAAACAAGAGAATAAAATAAAAAACAGAATGGGAATATGTCCTTTTTTTATCATCATCTATTTTGATTTAATAATAGCTTTGCTCTTTCATTTAATTACTTTTTTAAACGATATTTTCAAATAGTTGTTGCACGGTCGGTCTCTTTTTTGTCGCGATTTTCTTCATTTAATTGCTCTTCATTATCCAAACCGTACATCAAATTGACTTGTTCGGCCTCTTCGGTAATCTCTTGCAATGGTTTGGAGATCGATTGCGTCATTTCTACATCCTCTTTCATGATCTCGTCTTTGATGGAAGATGTCGCCTTTCTTAATTCTGTTACTGTCTTTCCCACTTTTCTAGCAATAGCTCCCGCCTGTTTCGGCCCAAATATGATCAATGCAACCAAAGCAATAAACAGAATTTCCCCGCCGCTGATATCTAAAAAAAGTAACGTCATATTTTTGTAAAATAACAATCTGCAAAAATAAGAAAAGTAAAGATATGTCATGGTAAAAAATGATATTCGGGTTAATTCTTTTATTTAGGAAAAAGGCATCCCTTTTTTTTTATGCGAACCTGTAGAAATTTTTCCCTTTTAAATATTATCTTCACGAGGCAAAAGTGTATTTTTTATTATACAAATGATAACATTCGGGGAAAAATTCATTTTCTTCTAAAACAGAGAAAAATTAATGGAATTCATCCTCACTTTTTGAGTGAATACCGCTACATCTCATCACGAGATGCGGAGAAAAAATCACGGATCACCGTTTGAAAAAGAATATGAAAGGCCTATCATGTCGTACGCCGACAAAATTATGCTTCGCAAACGTTCCATCATCGAAATTATCAATGACGAATTGAAAAACATTTGCCATAATATATTATTTAAGTTTGGCTTCGTTTAATTCATTTTA
>JAIRTP010000053.1 GCA_031254805.1 Bacteroidales bacterium | reverse complement strand
AGTCTTTCATGTCGTTTCAATATTTCATCCGGCATATTCCAATCCATTTTGTGGAAAAGAATATACAGAAAATGATTCGGATTTAAAGTATCCGCAAGATTGAAGCAGGATGATTGTCGCCCGGTTTTTTGCTTTAGTTTATACATAAAAATCCGCAAGATTTATTCCACGAAAGTACTGAATCTTGCGGATTTTTGCAACTATTTTTTTAATTTTCTCTTACCGATTAATTATTTCCAAACGCCATCAAATAAGCTTTTAAAAACTCATTGATATCGCCGTCAAGGACAGCTTGCGTATTTCCGGTTTCCATGTTGGTGCGAAGATCCTTGACTAACTTATATGGATGCAGCACATAATTGCGTATTTGCGAACCCCATTCGATTTTTTTCTTATTTCCTTCGATTTCGGCTTGAGCTTCTTGTTTTTTACGCAATTCCATTTCATAAAGGCGCGATTTAAGCATTCGTATAGCCTTTTCGCGGTTTTGAAGTTGTGAACGTGTTTCTTGACATTCAATAATAATTCCAGTTGGCGCATGATGCAGGCGAACGGCTGTTTCTACTTTATTGACGTTTTGTCCGCCCGGTCCGCTGCTGCGAAAGGTGTCCCAAGCGATATCGGCGGGATTGATCTCAATATTGATATTGTCGTCGACCACAGGATAAACAAATACGGAAGCAAAACTGGTATGTCGTCGTGCATTGCTGTCGAACGGAGAGATGCGCACCAAACGATGGACGCCGTTTTCACCTTTTAGATAACCAAAAGCGTAATCGCCTTCAAATTCTAGCATAACCGATTTAATACCAGTCACTTCGCCTTCATTGATGTCAATTTGTTTGACTTTGTAGTTGTTACGTTCTCCCCAACGAATATACATCCGCATCAACATAGTCGCCCAATCATTGCTTTCTGTTCCTCCCGCCCCAGCGTTGATCTCCAGCATAGCGCCGAGTTTGTCTTCCTCGCGGCTCAGCATATTCATAAATTCCAAATCGGCGATCTTAGTTAACGCATCGGCATATTGAGCCTCTATCTCTTTTTCCGTAGCTTCTTCGACCTCAAACATTTCAAGTAAAACGGAGAGATCGTCAACGCTGTTTTGCGCAGCAATGAAATCATCCGTCCAACGTTTCTTATCTTTGATTTCGCGGAGTAATTTTTCCGCCTGTTTCGGATCGTTCCAAAAATCGACGGCTTGCGTCTGTTTTTCCTCTTCTGAGACGGCTTTTAGTTTTCCATCGATGTCAAAGATACCTCCTCAAAGCGTCAAGCCTTTCACGTAATTCTTTATAGTTTTCTATCGTTATCATTTTAAAAAAAAGTTACAGATTATCTTAGTTTAAAGTTCCAAATCTAAAATTGTTCTCCATTTTATACGATACATCTCATTCGTAATTTCTGATTTTTTAATAAATCTATCTTATCTGCGCATTTAATTGATTTTTAAACGCTTCCATTAACTTGTTCATGATGCGATCTATTTGTCTATCTTCCAAAGTCTTTTCTTCATTGAGAAGCGTAAAACTCACCGCGTATGATTTTTTATCGAACCCCAATTTTTCGCCCATATAAATATCGAACAGATTGACTTCTTTCAGAAATTTTTTCTCAGTCGCAAAAGCGATCTCTTCTATTTGGGAGAAAGAAGTATGAATATCCAACAACAACGCCAAATCGCGATGAACTTCCGGAAACTTCGCGACGGATTGGAAAGTAATATCTTTTTTGTTCATCGCTTTGATCAACGCTTTCCGGTCAAAATCAGCAAAGAACACGGGTTGTTTTATGTCGGAACGCTTTTGAATGGACGAATGTACTTGCCCGAATTCTACAAGCGCACGATTGTTCATCGAATAAGTTAATCCCTCAAAGAAAAGTTCAGAACGAGCGGCCGTAATTTTGCAATTTCTCGCGTTAAGTCCAAATCGCTGCAATACCTTGTGAACAAATATCTTCAAATCAAAGAAATTGAATTCTTTAGGTTCTTCGCGCCAATTTTCCTGTTCGTTTTTACCGGTTAACCAGATTCCAAGACGCCATGTTTCGGTATAACGTTTTGTTACCGGATCGTCCTTTTCCGTTTCAGGATTAAGTTGATAAATATTCCCGAACTCAAAAAGGCGTAAATTGGATATTTTTCGATTGATATTATATGCGATGGTTGTCAGGCCGCCGTACAACAGAGTCGGACGCATCGTGTCAAGATCCGAACTAAGCGGATTCAAAACTTTTACCAATTTGTTTTCCGGAAAAACAGTTAATCCCTCAAACCATGACAACGGCATGAAAGAGTTGTTCATAATTTCATAAAAACCATTGGCCGCTAATAAATCCGAAACATTGTTTGTCAACTTCTCAACATTAGGTTTTGGTTGATACGACAACGAAGCATGAAGCGATTCCGAAATTTCTATGTTGTTATACCCGTAAATTCTTAAAATTTCTTCAATTACATCCGCTTCGCGAGTTACATCGACGCGATAATTTGGGACAAGCAAGTTGAATTCCTCTTGATTTTCCGATAAGATCTCAAAATCGAGCGATTCCAAAATTGCTTTAATTGCCGAAGGTTCAATTCTTTTTCCTGCCAATTTTTCGACGTTTGCAATTTTCAGTGAAACATTCGGACGATTTATTTTATGCGGATACAAATCGATAAGATCCGAAGCAATCTCTCCGCCGGCAAATTCGCGCATCAACAAAGCGGCTCTTTTTGCCGCCCAAACGGTAATATCGGGATCTGCCCCACGTTCATAACGAAACGAAGCGTCGGTTTGTAAGCCTTGACGACGCGCCGTTTTACGGATATTCTGCGGATTAAAATAAGCGCTTTCTATAAAAACATTACGCGTTTCTTCCGTGATTCCGGATCCTTTTCCTCCAAAAACTCCGGCAATACACATCGGATCTTGCGCATCGCATATCATTAAATCATTTTTATCAAGCGTGCGTTCCACATCGTCAAGCGTAACAAATTTTTCTCCTTGACGGACTTTGCGGATAATAACTTTATGTCCTCTTATTCTGTCATAATCAAATGTATGCAACGGTTGCCCGACTTCCCATAATACCCAATTGGAAATATCTACAACATTGTTGATCGAACGAATGCCGATGGCGGACAGCGCTGTTTTCAGCCATTCGGGCGATTCTTGTACCTTTACATTTTTTATGACAACGCCTGTATAACGAGGACATGCCTTGTCGTCTTGAACTTCAATCTCAACGTGAAGATCGCGATTGTCGGGCTTAAAATCTTCAACCGAAGGAATTTGAAGTCTTAATGAAGTTGATTCTTGACATTTGAGAGCCGCTAACAGATCGCGCGCAACGCCAATGTGTGAAAGCGCGTCGGTGCGGTTTGGCGTCAGTCCTATCTCAAAAGTATAATCGTTTTCAATCTTAAAATAATCTGCGGCGGGCATTCCCACAACGGCGGTTTCATCCAAAACCATAATTCCGGCATGCGACGATCCCAAAGAAAGCTCATCCTCCGCGCATATCATTCCTTCCGACACGACGCCGCGAATTTTACTTTTTTTGATTTCAAAAGGTTCTTCGCCGCTGTATAATGTCGTACCAATGGTCGCCACGACGACTTTTTGTCCGGAGGCCACATTTGGCGCGCCGCATACGATATTCAACAACGTCTCGCCTCCAACATCGACCGTCGTAATGTGAAGATGATCGGAATCGGGGTGTTTTTCACAACTTTTCACATGGCCGATTACAAAGCCTTTCAATCCGCCGGGGACAGATTCTACTACTTCAAGACCTTCTACTTCCAACCCCGTATCAGTCAAAATTTTTGCAATACGCTCCGGAGCTAAGTCAATTTTTAGATACTGTTTCAACCAGTTATACGATATTCTCATTAAGCCAAAAATTTGAGTGCAAAATTAACGTTTTTTATCAGGTTAAAAAAGGGGAAATCAAATAGCAAAATGAATTTAATTCTTTCGTTTTTGAGCGTTAACCCCATATTGTCGGGAACGTTCTACAAAAATACAAAATCCAACTAACTACAACCATGATAGTTAGTTGGATTTTTTTCTTTTAACAAGCTAAGCCGGATTATCCTAAAACTTTAATTTTAATACGTTCTCCGGATTTTACTGCGGCCAATACTTTTTCACGGCTTGCCGCCATAACCGTTTCAATCTCTTCTACGCTCTTCGGGACTGATTTTCCTAAAACGCGGCATCCATTTTCCGTGATCAAAATGTCGTCTTCAATACGAATTCCGCCGAATCCTTTCATTTTTTCTACGGCGTCGTAATTGATAAAATCAAGATGCATCCTTTCAGCGCGCCATTTATCAATTAAAGCCGGAATAAAATAACATCCCGGTTCGTCGGTAATGACCATTCCCGGTTTCAGACCTTTGCCAAAGCGTAATGAACGATGTCCCGACACAGAACTTCGTTGTGTTTCTCGGTTGTAACCTACATAATTTTCGCCGAAATTTTCCATGTCGTGCACATCCAATCCCATGGCGTGTCCTAATCCGTGCGGCATAAATAACGTTTGCGCGCCAACTTCCAATGCGGCGTCGACGTCGCCTTTCATCAATCCGGCATTTTTCAAGCCTTCAATTAAAGTACGCGTTGCCAAAAAATGCTGCTCTTGATAAGTGATGCAGGGCTTGGTATTTTCAATCACTTTCATGTTGGCAGCTAAAACAGTATTATAAATATCTTTTTGTAAAGGGGAAAATTTACCGCCTACAGGAACTGTGCGCGTAATATCTCCTGCATAGTGCATAAGCGATTCGGCGCCGCAATCCGTAACCATTAAACGTCCTTCTTCAAGAATTTGGTGATGTTTATGATTGTGTAAAGTTTCGCCGTTCATACTCAAAATGATGGTAAAAGATGGCGGATTTCCTAAAGATAAAGAGATTCCCTCAATAGCTCCCGCTATTTCTAACTCTTTAACGCCGGGATGCGCCAATTGCATAGCCGTTAATTGCATCTCATAGGTAATATCGATCGCTTTTTCTATCTCTTCTATTTCAATAACTTCTTTTATCTCGCGCAAACTGACAATCGCTTCTATTAATTCAATCGAAACATAATTTTTAATTACACTCGGACGAATCCCTAACAATTTTTCATAAGCCAAATAATGATCGCCGCGATAAGGAGGTAGAATATGTACTTTTCTTCCTTTTGATATGGCGTTGATCAAAAAGTTTTGCGCCATACACAATTGATCGATATTTTCAACGCCTACTCGCGCTCCCAATTCTACCATGGAGGGTTGCGGCCCCATCCAAATGATATCGTCAATATCGACGTCGTTTCCAAAAATCCAATCTTTTCCATTGTCAATATCGATAACGCCTATTAATGAAGGCATTGCTAAGCCAAAAAAGTAAAGAAAAGTACTGTCTTGACGAAAATGATAAAGATTATCTAAATAATTATACGGCGATTCTTCATTGCCGAGGAGCAAAACCACGCCGTCTTTTAATTTTTTGCGTAATTCATTACGTCGAGTTGTATAAACTTCTTTATTAAACATAATACAATATTTATTTAGGAGATATTTCTCTGTTTATTGATTCACTTTAAATTCAAATTCTATTTTAGAAAAATCTTCGTTGGCTTGTACGATTTTCTCTTTCAAAGAATTTTTAAACGCTTCGTATTGTTTAAATATCTTTTTATTTCCCACCGCTAAGATTTGTACGGCCAAAATAGCCGCGTTTTGCGCGCCGTTTACGGCGACGGCGGCTACCGGAATTCCTGGAGGCATTTGTAAAATAGCCAACATAGCATCCCAACCTTCCAAAGAGGCCTTTATGGGAACGCCGATTACAGGAACAGGCGTCATTGCCGCGATTACGCCCGGCAAATGCGCCGCCATGCCTGCTCCTGCAATGATCGCTTTGACGCCGCGTTTATGCGCTTTTTTAGCAAAAGCAGAAACTTCGTCAGGAGTACGATGTGCCGAAAGCGCGTTTATTTCAAATGGTATTTCAAAGTCATTCAATGTTTTGGCAGCTTTTTCCATGACCGTCCAGTCGCTGGTACTGCCCATTATAATACTTACAAGTGGCCTCATCCTTCAATATTTTTGAGAAAGCGCTAAATTACAATTTTTAACGGTTGTTTTGCTTAAAAAGTATTGATTTTACCATAAATCTTATTCGTTATTTAATTAATCAACAAAAACAGATAAATAGCGGCTTTAAAAGAGAAAAAATAACGGGAATTCGGGTTTTAAAATTTTGCAGAACGCGCAGAGAACATATGCCGTATCCGGCGTCGATATTGATATTTTTGCACTTTTGGTATTAATCCTTTCCTGATTGGGATCGGTTTCGGATTGATCGACAATTCATTTTACATTACAACGGAAAAGTATATTGAAACGATCAAATTGATGATAAAAATCTTTTTTTCATGACAGGTTTTTCTTAACTTTGCGCCTCGTTTTGGATAAGTTATAAGTAATTGATTATAAAAATTATTACAGGAATTATGAATAAAAAAAAGAATTTCTTGGTTTGTGATGGTAACGAAGCTGCGTCGCACATAGCGTATATGTTTAGTGAAATGGCGGCTATATATCCCATCACGCCTTCGTCGAATATGGCGGAAAATGTGGATGAATGGGCGGCAAAAGGGCGTAAAAATATCTTTGGAGAGACTGTTAAAGTAGTTGAAATGCAATCGGAAGCGGGAGCGGCGGGAGCTGTTCACGGATCATTACAAGCGGGAGCGCTGACTTCTACTTTTACAGCGTCTCAAGGATTACTCTTGATGATCCCAAATATGTATAAAATAGCCGGAGAACTTCTTCCCGGCGTATTTCATGTGAGCGCTCGTACAGTAGCGGCGCATGCGCTTTCTATTTTTGGCGATCATTCCGATATTTATGCGACGCGCCAAACGGGTTTTGCTCTTTTAGCGTCCGGTTCTGTGCAAGAAGTAATGGATTTGGCGGGCGTAGCGCATTTATCGGCTATTAAAGGAAGAATACCTTTCCTCCACTTCTTCGACGGATTCCGCACATCGCATGAAATTCAAAAAGTAGAAGTTTTTACTAATGAAGATTTAGCTTCTTTGATTGATCAAAAAGCGTTACAGACATTTCGAGACAACGCTTTGAATCCGGAACATCCTGTAACGCGCGGAACAGCGCAAAATCCGGACGTATTTTTCCAAGCAAAAGAAGCTTGCAATAAGTTTTACGACGTCATTCCTGATATTGTAAACGATTATATGCAAGAAATCACGAAGTTGACGGGACGCGAATATAAGCCGTTTACATATTACGGAGCTTCCGACGCCGAAAACATCGTGATCGCCATGGGATCTGTAACGGATACTTTAAAAGATACCATTGATTATTTGATGAAAAAAGGCGAAAAAATCGGTTTATTAACCGTTCATCTTTATCGTCCTTTCTCTGCAAAATATTTCTTTAACGTTTTACCGAAAAGCGTAAAAAGAATTGCCGTTCTTGATCGTACAAAAGAACCGGGAGCCAACGGCGATCCATTATATTTGGATGTTGTTGAATTGTTTAACAACAAAGAAAATGCGCCGTTAGTTATCGGCGGACGTTACGGATTGTCTTCAAAAGATACCACGCCGGCGCAGATGATCTCCGTATTCGAAAATATGAAATTGGAAGAGCCAAAAAATCAATTTACTGTAGGTATTGTCGACGACGTCACTTTCAAATCGTTACCGGTATTGCCCGAAATAAGCATCTCTCCGGAAGGAACTTTCGAAGCAAAATTTTACGGTTTGGGAGCTGACGGAACGGTTGGAGCCAATAAAAACTCCATCAAAATTATCGGTGAAAATACGGATAAGTATACGCAAGCTTACTTCTCTTATGATAGTAAAAAATCAGGCGGATTTACCTCTTCTCACTTACGCTTTGGCGACAAACCGCTTCGTACGCCTTATTTGGTGGGGACGCCGGATTTTGTAGCATGCCATGTTCCTTCATATCTGAACAAATATGATATGTTGAAAGGGTTGAAAAAGGGAGGTTCGTTCTTGTTGAACTCTATTTGGTCGGAAGAAGACACTAAAAAACACCTTCCCGATCATGTAAAATATTATTTAGCCGCTAATGATATTAAATTTTATATCATTAATGCAACGCACATTGCGGAAGAGATTGGCTTAGGCAATCGCACCAACACCATTCTTCAGTCGGCATTTTTCAAAATTTCCAACGTAATTCCTTATGAATTAGCAGTGAAAGAGATGAAAAAAGCGATTGACAAATCGTATGGGAAAAAAGGCGAGAACATCGTTCAAATGAATTACGCGGCGGTCGATCGCGGCGGTGATGTAAAACAAATAGCTATTCCGGCTGAATGGAAAGATATAAAAGTCGGAAAAATTTCTTTTGCTCTTAATACCGGTGCGCCGAAATTTATCACAGAAGTTGTCGATGTGATCAATGCGCAACAAGGCGACGATCTTCCTGTCAGCACTTTTGTCGGACGCGAAGATGGAACATTTCCTCCGGGAACTTCTCAATATGAAAAACGCGGTATCGCGGTTCAAGTTCCTACTTGGATTCCGGAAAATTGTATTCAATGCAACCAATGCGCTTACGTTTGTCCTCACGCTGCCATTCGTCCTTTCTTATTGAATGAGAAAGAGTTGGCTGAAGCTCCGAAAAATATAAAAACCGTGAAAGCTAACGGCAAAGAACTTGAAGGATTACAATTCCGTATTCAAGTCGACGTATTGGATTGCACGGGTTGCGGCAACTGCGCCGACGTTTGTCCTTCTAAAACAAAAGCGTTAGAGATGAAATATCTCGAAACACAAAAACATGAGCAAACTAATTGGGATTATGTGGTTAAAAACGTAACCTATAAATCGCATCTTGTGGGCAGGGACAAAAATGTAAAAAACAGCCAATTTGCGCAACCTTTATTTGAGTTTTCGGGTGCATGCGCCGGTTGTGGCGAAACGCCTTATATCAAACTGATCACACAACTCTTTGGCGAGAGAATGATGATCGCTAATGCGACAGGCTGTTCTTCAATTTATGGAGGTTCTTGTCCTTCTACGCCGTATACCGTCAATAAAGAGGGTAAAGGACCGGCTTGGGCCAACTCGCTTTTCGAAGACAACGCTGAATATGGATTGGGAATGGCAATGGCGGTGAATCAAATGCGCGATCGCTTGGTTCGTATCATGACCGAAGCGCAAGATTGCGACGTTTGCAGCAACGAACTGAAAGCGTTGTTCATAGAATGGATCGAAAACCGTAACGACGCCGTAAAATCGCAAGAAATCGGCGACAAGATCGTCCCAATGGTTGAAAAATGCACTTGCAAATATTGCCGGGAGATTTATCAACTGCGCCAATATTTGGTAAAAAAATCAATGTGGGTATTTGGCGGCGACGGTTGGGCTTACGATATCGGATATGGAGGTTTAGACCATGTTTTAGCTTCGGGAGAAGATATCAACGTTTTGGTTATGGATACCGAAGTTTATTCTAACACCGGCGGACAAGCTTCTAAATCGACGCCTGTCGGAGCCATCGCAAAATTTGCCGCTTCCGGAAAACGTATTCGTAAAAAAGACCTTGGAGCTATGGCGATGACCTACGGCTATGTTTATGTAGCGCAGGTGGCGATGGGAGCCAATCAAGCGCAGTATCTGAAAGCGATCAAAGAAGCGGAGGCATATCCGGGACCTTCCATCATCATTGCTTATGCGCCTTGTATCAACCACGGTTTGAAACTCGGCATGGGTAAAACGCAAGAAGAAGCAAAACGCGCGGTAGAATGCGGTTATTGGCACTTGTTCCGTTACAACCCCTTGTTGGCGAATGAAGGCAAAAACCCGTTCCAACTCGACAGTAAAGAACCTGATTGGAATAAATTCGACGCTTTCATTGACGGAGAAGTGCGTTACAATTCGTTGAAAAAACTTTTCCCCGCCGAAGCCGCCGAACTCTTCAAAGCAGCTCAAGAAAACGCTCAGTGGCGTTATGAACAATACAAACGCAAAGCGGCGGAAGATTGGTCTAAGTAAAAGATGCAAAACGTTGCGTCTTCATAAAATGAAAACTCCCCGTGGCTAAAGTTGCGGGGAGTTTTTTTGAATAGCATTTGTTGTTCTTGAAAAGAATATTTATCCTCGCAAAAGATATATGTAAAATATTTTGCAATGAAGATAATTTCTCTAAAGAAATAAGATTTTTTCTGAATTATTTCACCTCAAAAAGAAATTTTCTCCTGACTTTGACACAGGGACACCTAAAAATTTTTCCAGAAGTTTTGGTCAAAAAGTACAGCGATAGAGTTGTAATGTGACGTGGGGTTGGCAGCATTGTTTTTGTCAAAGTTTCACCACTGAACGGCAACTTAATCTTTAAAGTAGTTATTGTTTGAGTAATATTGATTACTTTATCTACGCTCAGATTGATA
>JAIRTP010000047.1 GCA_031254805.1 Bacteroidales bacterium | reverse complement strand
TGCGCAAAAAGGACATCGAACTGACCAAAACACTAGTGGACTTGCTAAAAGAGGACGGCTTTTACAATGCCACGGACGCGGCGCAAATGGCGGAGTGGAATCCATACGATCAGACAAAGGCATCGGACTTTTTCGATCCCTGGTGGATGTTCGGAATAAAAGACGGCTTTGACGTAGTGATTGGGAACCCGCCCTATGTGAGTGCTCCTACAATGGTAGATAGTAATCCCGCGCTACGCCGATCAATTATTGATTCAGAACGTTTTATTGCCCTCTATCAAAAATGGGATCTGTATATACCTTTTGTTGAAATTGGCATACAACTGCTCGCGTCAAATGGGCAATGCGCCATGATAGTGCCATACCCGATGACTAATCAGAATTATGCAAAAAAATTGCGTGAACTTATTGTAAAAAAATATAACCTTGTTGAAATTGTAGATTTGAATGGAACAAAAATATTTGAAAACGCTACGGTAAGTAATTGCATACCGTTTATATCAAAATCGCCACCAAACAGCAGTTGTTTTATATCCCATATTGATAATCAGAAAGTGATAAACCGCGTCTTTCGTCAACCCTTGTCAGCTTTGATACAGGACGAAAAAACGGCCGTCTGGAATCTCACTGCAGAAACTCGAACAACAAATCGGCATTCGGAAATGAATATTCTGGGTGATTTTTGCTACATCAGTGTAGGAATGGTGCTTAACGCCGATGAAAAAACTGCCAGAGGAGAATTTTCAAAAGACGATCTGATAAGCGAAATTCATGATGATATTCATAGTCGTAAATATATTGAAGCAAAGGATATTGAAAAATACAGGGTAAAAAAAATCCGTTACCTTGAATATGACACAGAACGCTGCCCCGGCAAACTAAGAAGGCCAACATTCAGAAAGTTATATGAAAAACCGAAGCTCATGTTTAATCGTCTTGGAAACTTGACGGTTATTCTGGATAGCAAAACCAAATTTCTTCATAGCGATTCGATGTTTTCCGCTGTTTTGTGGAAGGATCTCAAAGGCACTAACAATAAGAGCATATCAACGAGTATCACCCGCTATTCAAGATTTTCGCGCAAAGAGATGGAGGCCCTATCGCATCAAGTGGATTTGCGCTATCTGCTTGGGCTGCTTAATTCAAGATACGCTGTCATTCTGTTATCCACTATCCGAGGCGGGGATTATCACATATACCCAGAGCACTTGCGGAATTTGCCTATTCCCTTGGTTCCAATGTCTAGCCAACGACCTGTTATTGCCCTTGTCGACAAAATTATCGCCGCCAAAGCCGCCGATCCACAATCCGACACGACAGAGCTTGAACAGGAGATTGACAACCTTGTCTACCGTCTATATAATTTGACTCATGGGGAAGTTGTGATGATTGAACAAAGCAGAGGAACGGAGTAAACTAAAATGGATAAAGAAAATATTAGTGCGTTTCTAGAAAAAGCTTATAAGAAAGAACGGTCAATCAAAATACCGCCATCGCCCGCTATATCACGACGGCAATATGATGAGAAGCTAGTCGCTTGGTTTGATGTACTTGGTATGAAAAATATAATACGTAATTATAAAGATTATGATGCTGAAGATATATTTTCTAAGATGGGAAAATTCCAAAACTATGTTCGCAATTCATGTGAAGGTCTTGAGAAAGACGGTCGGATAAAATACATGCAAATCAGTGACGGTTTTATCTTGGTATCAGATTTTGATTGTCTGAGGACAATTTGTAAAATTCTTTGCCAAATTCAGTGGAAAATTCTTTTAAATGATAGAATGCTTTTGAGAGGAGCATTAACATCTGGAAAAATAAGCATAACAGATGATGAACCAAAATTGATAATCGGTCCAGCTTTTATAGAGGCTTTTTCAATGGAAAGTGAGATTGCAATATTTCCTAGAATAATAATAGCACATGACCTCTACCGGGAAGCAAAACTTGATTTTCTTATTGAAGACAGCGACCATTTTTACTTTCTTGATTTCATTGATTATGTAATAAAAAACGAAAATTATAATATAAAGCAATTAACGCGCACCTTAAAAACTAATAGTGTTATTGATTATTTAAAAAACGAATACAACAATTATATTGAAAAGGATAAAAAAATAGCACAAAAATACGGTTGGTTGATTGAAAAATTATCGGCCAAACAAATTAAAGTGTTATAGACGCGGAGGAAACAGAATGGCTAAAATGAAGATGAGCGTGAGACTTTTGGAGACAATCACATCAGCATTATACGATGATCCGATAATACTTTTTCGGGAATATGTTCAGAATTCTGTTGATGCCTATAATGAGGAAATTCGTCAGGATGAAAAAAAGAAAATGAGAAATTTCTGTGTCGATATCAACATCGACATAGAAAAGCGTAGCATTACAATTACGGATAACGGTTATGGTATTCCGGAGAATTTGTTTATGGAAAGAATGATTGGAGTTGGCAACGATACAAAATCAAAAATTCCCGATCAAATTGGATTTAGAGGAATTGGGCGATTATCTGCATTTCCTTATTGTAAAAAACTTACTTTTTTAAACAAGCCAAAAGCA
>JAIRTP010000029.1 GCA_031254805.1 Bacteroidales bacterium | reverse complement strand
ATCGTAAAAACCACAAATGAAAAAGGAGCTTTCGATCTTGTCAAAAGCTCCCTTTTATTTTATTCGTCGTTATTTTACCAAACCAAACATCTTTGATCTTCGGCAAGATACATCAGATCGCCCGATTTGATGCCGAAAGCGTCATGAAATTGTTGCAAATGAGGCAAAGTTCCGTTTACGCGCCAACGTCCTAAAGAATGGGGATCGACTTTAGTGCGGCGAACGATTTCTTCATCGCGAATATTACCCGCCCAAACGCCCGCATACGATAAGAAAAAGCGTTGTTCCGGCGTAAAATCGTCGATTTTTCCAACCGGATTTTCCTTCAACGCCTTTTGGAAAGCAGCATAAGAGAGCGCCAAACCGCCTTGATCGGCAATATTCTCTCCCAAAGTAAACGCTCCGTTGGCATGAAGATCGCCCAAAACTACAATTTGATTAAAATATTCGGCCAACGCTTGAGCGCGCGTATTAAATTTATCAGCGTCTTTTTCTGTCCACCAGTCGTTCAGATTTCCGTTCTTATCGTACATACGACCTTGATCGTCAAACCCATGCGTCATTTCATGACCAATAACAACGCCAATGGCGCCGTAATTTACCGCATCGTCGGCGTTTACATCAAAAAACGGAGGCTGTAAAATTCCCGCAGGAAAACAGATCTCATTGGTTGTAGGATTATAATAAGCGTTAACAGTCTGAGGCGTCATAAGCCATTCGTCCCTATCGACAGGTTTTCCTGCTTTACTCATATTATGATCAAACTCAAACTCGTTAGAACGAAGGATATTTTCCAAATAAGAGTCAAATCTTATCTGTAAAGCGCTATAATCGCGCCACTTGTCCGGATATCCTATTTTTACTGTAAAAGCGTCCAATTTTTCAAACGCTTTTTCTTTAGTTTCAGCGCTCATCCACTCCAAACTACGGATACGATCTCTCAAAGCATCTTGAAGATGCGCCACTAAAGTCAACATGCGTTCTTTTGACTCCGCAGGAAAATATTTTGCCGCGTACATCTCCCCCACCGCTTCTCCTAAAATGCCATTTACAACATTAACAACGCGTTTCCATCTCGGTCTTAATTCTTGCGTTCCGCTCAACGTCTTTCCATAAAATTCAAAATTTTGCATAACCATTGCATGATTCAAATAAGACGCCGCATTGTTTATAATACTCCACACCATATATGATTTTAACTCCTCGATCGGCGTATCTCTATACAGTTTGTCAAAAGCTACAACAAAATCTTTTTGTCCGACATTGATTTCTTCAATATCTGCCAAATTTATCCCTTTCAAATAACGATCCCAATCGAATGTAGGCGCTAATTTTTTCAGATCGGTTATGCTCATTTTATTGTAATTTCTCATCGGGTCGCGCAATTCAACGCGGGAATAAGAAGCTTTCGCTAACTCCATCTCAATTTTCATCACATGTTCTGCCGATTGTTTAGCTTCGTCTTCGGAATAACCGGCCAATTGAAACATTTTATTCAAATGATCTTTGTAAGCCGCTTTAATATTTACCATATCTTCGTCTTCCGACAAATAATAATCTCTATCAGGCATTCCCAGTCCGCTTTGATAAACATTGAGAATATTCATATCGCTGTTCATCTCATCAGCTCCTACATAAACGCCAAAAAACTGAGCGACTCCTTGACGATGTAAAAAAGAGATCGCGCCAATCAATTTATCTTTATTAAAAACATTGATCACATCCTCTAATTGTTTGGTCAAAGGTTTAATTCCTTGGCTCTCTATGGTCGCCGTATCCATTCCGATCTTGAACAGGTCTCCGATTTTTTTCGCTACGCTTCCGCGTTCATTTTCTTGCTTCGCCAAACCTTCAATCAATTCATGAACTTGTTTTTCATTATCTTCGCCTAATTTATCAAAAGAGCCGTAACGGGAATACTCTTCTGGTATCGGATTCGTCGCCATCCAACCTCCGCATGCATATTGATAAAAATCCCGAACCGGATCAGCTTTCGAATCGATATTTCCTGCTAAATTTATCCTGATTTGTTCAGCTTCTTTGTTTGATTTTGTTTGACCACAACTTCCTAATGTAATGATCATGGCTGTTGAAATTAATAAAACAATACTCCTTTTCATCGATATTTAATTTTAATTGATTTTCATATCATTTTTGAGTTGCAAAAGTAGGTCTTTTAAAGTAATCAAAAAATAAAAATGGCATATAATTAATAAATATTATGTATTATAAGAAATTTTAACAATAACCATTTTTAAAAGCCTCGAAAATGTTATATAACCGGCCATATCCAATGTTTCCGCCCGATAATATGACGCCTACTTTTTTCTTGGCAAAAACGCTGAAATTTTCAAATATGGCGGCCAGCGTCACCGCCGAAGAAGGTTCAATAACGATCTTCATATTGTCGAACACAAAACGCATGGCGTAAGCGATCGATTCTTCTGAAACGGTAAAAATTTCATATACATAATTCAAAATGATCGGGAAAGTATATGAACCAAGCGATGTGCGGAGTCCGTCGGCCATGGTCTGAGGATTCTCAGACGGAATCAATTGCCCTGCATAAAAAGAGCGCGTAGCGTCGTCGGCCATCTCCGGTTCTGCTCCGATCACGCGAACATTTTCGCCAAAATAATGCGCCGACAAGGCCGTCCCGCTCAATAAGCCGCCGCCGCCAACCGGCGCAATGACGATATCCAAACTATTATTGCATTGTTTGAGCAACTCTTTACACGCCGTCGCTTGTCCGGTAATGGTTTGGAGATTATTATACGGATGTATTTCAATAGCGCCGGTCTCTTTTTTAACCTGTTCGAGCATCGTCTCGCGCGCCGCTAATGTAGAATCGCAACTAAAAATCTCCGCGCCGTATTTTCTCGCTAAAGCTACTTTTGTCTTGTCTGCCTTGTCCGGCATGACAATATAGGCCTTGGTTTTCGACAAAAAAGCGGCGCGCGCCAACGCCGCGGCATGATTCCCTGAGGAATGAGTACAAACGCCTCTTTTCAAATCTTCAGGAGAAAGTGATAAAATATTATTACATGCTCCGCGCGACTTAAAAGAACCGGCTTTTTGTAAATTTTCGCATTTAAAAAACAACTCCGCTTCCACACGATCGTTGGCTGCGTCGCATGTAATAACAGGCGTTTCTACTATAGAACCTCGAATGCGTTTCTCCGCCTCTGAAATATCTTTTTTTGTTGGAATATTAAAATTGAACTCCGTCATTTAACTGTAGTTTCTTCGTTATCGCTTCACAAGCTTCGTCAATCATTTCCCATGTAGTTTCATAATCCTGTAATACGCCGTAATAAGGATCGGGAACGGAAATATTTTCATTCGGATAAACTTCGTTCATGATCATTCTGACTTTTTGACGATCCCATGTATTGCGCGCCAACTGCATAATATCGTGATAATTCTCATAATCCATGGCATAAATTATATCAAAATCGTCAAAATCTCTCCGAGAAAATTTTCTTCCTCTCAACTGGCTGATATCAAGACCATGATTTTTGGCAACCTGTTGAGCGCGCGAATCGGGAGCTTCTCCTACATGCCATCCGCCCATTCCGCAAGAATCGACGATCGCCTGCAAGTTGTATTTTCCAATCTTATCGCGCATTACGCCCTCCGCTAAAGGAGAACGACAAATGTTTCCAAGACAAACCATTAATATCCGCATATCCAATCTTTTTATTCCTTAATCAACAATCGCCTTTCAACCAATCCAATTCGCGACGATCCTTTTTAGTCGGGCGGCCGCTTCCTCTTTCGCGTTTTTCCGACATCATTTTCTGCAATAAAAATACGCGTTCGTATTCTTCAGGAGGCGTCAGATCTTCAATATATTCAGAAACCAGCTTCGCTCCTATCCTATTCTTCAAAAGAGCTTTTACACGAATCGTCTTATGTAAACCGCCTTCCAAAAGCGCATGAATTTCATCGCCGACTACAACCTCGCGGGAGGGCTTCACATTGACATCGCGAATTTTGATTTTCCCTGCGTTACAAGCTTCAGAAGCAACGCTTCTCGTCTTGAAAAGCCTGACAGTCCACAAAAATTTATCTATCCTGATCCTATCCTCCATTATTTTTCCCTAAAATATATCTGTATTGGAACGCCGGTAAAATCATACATCTCCCGTAATTTGTTCTCAATAAAACGTTTGTAAGGATCTTTGACATATTGCGGCAGATTACAGAAAAACACAAATGCTGGAAATTTTGTCGGAAGCATGGTTATATATTTGATCCTGACATACTTTCCTTTAATAGCCGGCGGCGGATTATCTTTCACGATCGGTAAAAGTTCCTCGTTAAGCTTGGCGGTGGAAATTCTCTGCCTATACCTTTTATAAACGTCGTTACACGCTTCTAACGTCTTTATAATACGTTGTTTATTGATAACGGAGGTGAAAACGATCGGGACGTCGGTAAAAGGCGCTATTTTAGCCCTTATTTGCCGCTCATAAGCAAGATGCGTATTAGAATCTTTTTCAATAGCGTCCCATTTATTAACGACGATAACAAGTCCTTTTCTGTTCTTTTCTATTAATTGTAAAATATTGGCGTCTTGTCCTTCAAAACCATCTTCAGCGCTGATCATCAACATACAAACATCTGAGTTTTCAATAGCGCGAATAGAGCGCATCACAGAGTAAAAATCAATGTTCTCTTTTACTTTCCCTTTTTTACGAATGCCGGCCGTATCAACCATGTAAAAATCAAATCCAAATGATTTGTATCGCGTCAGAATGGAATCTCTTGTCGTTCCGGCTATGGGAGTGACAATATTACGTTCCACGCCAATCAACGCATTAATAAGCGACGACTTGCCGACATTCGGACGTCCAACTACTGCAATACGCGGAATATTTTCTTCTATATTTTCCTCTTCATCAGGATTCATCACCTGCACCATTGCATCAAGCAGATCGCCGGTACCGTGTCCGTTCATGGCCGATATCGGATATATTTCGCTCAATCCTAAAGCATAAAATTCATGCGTATTGATATGATGGATCGAATCGTCCACTTTATTAGCCGCCACGAAAACAGGCTTATCGGAACGACGAAGTAAGTTGACCACATCTTCATCCATCGAAGTCAAACCTTCCGAAGTATTGACCATAAAGAGAATAACATCGGCCTCTTCAATCGCCAGCTTGGCTTGTTTACGTATCTCTTCTTCAAAAATATCGTCGCTTCCTTCAATATATCCGCCGGTATCAATAACTGAAAAACTTACGCCGTTCCAATCGGAAGTTCCATAATGACGGTCGCGCGTTACGCCGCTCGTAGGATCGACAATAGCTTGACGCATTCCCGTTAATCGATTAAAAAGTGTTGATTTTCCAACGTTTGGACGTCCTACAATAGCGACAATATTTCCCATTTTCCTTAAAATTAAACTTTGCGCAAAGGTACGAAATTAATAAGTTGCTTAAATGCTAAGTAACCGCCATAAAAACCATATCCTATTCTCCCCTACTATAATCCAAAACCCATATTTTTTATTTATCGAATTTCAGGAATTTTTTATAGTCAATAAAAAAATGTTTGCAAAAAATTTGTAGACTTTTTCGGTTTACAAGATTAAACATCCGCATCTATCTCTTTCAAGTTTTCGTTGATCATATCTTTTAAAAAATGGATTACGCTGGCGTTGTTAAGCGGAACGCCGTCCAATTCCTTTTTAATCTCTCTGCTATCGAAAATAAAAGTTCTTTTATCAGTTTGGTGCGTATAAATAAAATCATTATCGGGAAAAGAGGCCATCAATAAAACTAATGTTCCGGCAATATCGCCAAGCGGAGGACGATCGATATGAGAATGGATGAACAGCGCCTCGACAACGGTTCCTTCGCCCGTTTTAGAGCGAATATTCAAATAACCATTTGTCTGTTCGGCGCTCATCCGAAACAACGGCAAACCCATTCCCACTTTTCTCGATTTTCTTGAAGTAGTATAAGGATCGACGACAGTTTCCAACATTTCGGGCGGAATACCTTTCCCATTATCGGCAATTCTAATAAAGTAGCTATCTTCTTGTTTGTTTTCCGTAATATCAAGTTTCAACTCGGTAGCTTTAGCGCTTAACGAATTGTGCATAATATCTAAAATATGCTGACTAAGTTCCTTCATAATTTTCTGAAAATTAACGCATTAAAATAAAGTATCTATTATATTGTATCAAATTTCAGGTTGTTGTTTTATATATCGTATCACCCATATCCATCTGCTAAAATTTTCCTCCCGGTTTGGCATATCTACCGTCAACGCCTTTAAGAGCTAATAAAATCTCTTGAAAAGTTGGTTCTTTCATATAAAATTCAGTATAAACCGCCGCTAAATCTTCCGGATAGTGGGCGTCTGAACTTTGGATGAAAGTCGCTTGCTCCAAATAAGGAAATTGCGCCACAAATTGCTCTCTCGTCGTATATTTTGAAAGTTCCAAAGCGTCATAATTGAGATCAAAAGGAATAAATCCCAATTGACTCACTAAGCTAAATGTATGACGATCAACGTGCGCTGGAATAAAGATACCATTACGCTTATGAACTTCTCTCTCCAGATCATCCAAACTAAGATCGGTAGCAGAAATAAGCAACTTTTCAGGTTGATCCAAGATATCCTCGTTTTCATCAATTAAAACTTGATAACCGAATTTGTTGGGATCATTGGGAATATTCAAGATACGTTCATAAATAAAATCGCCAAATTCCAACAACGTATCCTCGTCCTCAAAAAAAGCAAGACAATGCGCTTCCTCCTTTGTCGTTACTTCTGCGCCGCACATCACAAAAATTCCCGCTTCTTTTCCTAATCGCTTTACCAAAGGAGCCTGCATTGTAGAATTATGATCCGTAATACCTATGATATTAAGCCCTTTCGACTTAACTGTTTCAATAATCAATCGCGGCGTATTCTCCAAACTGCCGCAAGGAGAAAGCAAGGTATGATTGTGTAGATCGGCGCGGAATATTTTCATGGCAAGAGGATGCCTGCGATCACTTTTTAATCAATTGATATAGTTCTCCGGAAATCTCAAAAGTCGATTTATCACTACCTAAAATAGGGATTCCGTCTTCATCGCTTTTGTCGATCGTTTCCTGTTCCGGCTTAAATCCTTTTACAATAATAATACATGATAACTCTTTCAACGAAGCGATTGCCATGATATTCTTATGCGTTTGAAGCGTAACCCAAGCTTCGCCCGAATCGCTGTTTCCCATAACGTCGCTAAGTAAATCGGACACATAACCTCCGGTTATTTCATTATCCAAGCCCGATCCTCCGGAAAAGAGTTGCAATTGTAATTTTTCTTGTATATCTCTAACCTTCATTTTCATTAGATTTTTTTAATTTCTTATTTCCCCAAACTTTTTCTAAAAACTCGCGAGGATTTCCCTCCTTTATATCGTTTTGAATAAAAATACATCTCCGTATATCGCTCTTTCCCTGCACAATATCTTCTGCATGAGCCTGACAGGAAGGAGCTCCGCAAACGCCGCAATCAACCAAAGGCAAGATTTTCATGATCTCGTTGACTTCTTGTATCTTACGCATGGCCTCCAACATATTGTCATCCAATTTGTACATAGAACGAGGTTTTACCGGTTCCAATTGATTTTCCTCTAAAATATAATTTCTATATTGATTGAAATTGAGCATCTTGCTTTCATGATCCGATTCTTTCTCCAAACGTTTATATTTTGCCGCGCGAAAACGTACTCTTTCAACCGTAATAAAAGTATTCTCAGCCGTTAAAATCCCGCTTGGACAACCTTCGTCGCATGCGCGCAACTCCAAAAAATCGATATCGGAAATTTCTTCTTTTTCCAACTTTTCAAGAAAAGTAATCACATTATGAATTCCGTCGATTGCCAAACAACGCCCTTCAAAATTATCCGCTTCGCCATGCGTCAAACTCCATCGCAAACCCTTACTCGATACAAATTTCATCCCGTCAAAAGGCTTGATTTCATCTTTGTCGTTTTTGAGAATCCGCAACACCTTATTATAGATATAATCCATGTTAATCACGCCATTAACTTCCGAAGCGCGTTCTCCGACAGGACTTTTTACCGCCGCAATTTTAGCTGCGCAAGGCGTCACATAGAAAATACCGATTTCCGGCTCCTTGATGCCCATATCCAACAACCGGCGTTTGTAATAAATCGCCGTAAGGTCGACGGGCGTTTTCAAAAGCATAATATTTTCCGTCAAAGATGGAAATTTGACCTGCACCAAACGTACAATTGCCGGACAAAATGAAGAGATAACGGGCTTGTCGTTTTGCGAACTTTGAATATATTGCTTGATAGCTTCGATAAGGATCGGAACAGAATGCTCTACTTCAACGATATTACTGAATCCTAACTCCATTAACGCGCTATATATTTGACGAGTAGCATATTTATCAGGAAATTGGCTAAAAAAAAGAGCCGGAACAAGCAATATTCTATATTGATAATCGTAAACTTTTTTAAAGTCGTCCTGTTCGACCATAATCGCCTGATAAGGGCATGTACGATAACACATACCGCAATCAACGCATCTGTTTTCCATCAAATGCACCTTCCCTTCACAAATACGTATCGCTTGCGTCGGACATTCTTTCATACAATGCGAACATCCGATGCAAACTTCATCCAAAAATTTTAAGGCGTGATGAAAGGGGTATTGATCCATAGGCCGCATTTAAAAATTAAAAAATCATGATAATTTCACTTTCATGACAACTTTTGTGCCAACTTTTACTTCGCTTTGGATATTTAATTCATCCACGTTACGTTTTATATTTGGCAATCCCATCCCCGCTCCAAATCCCATTTCACGTACTTTAGGGCTTGCCGTAGAATATCCTTCGGTCATGGCCATATCAATATCGACAATTCCTGGCCCCTCGTCGTCTAACGTAATAGTAATATCTTCCGTAGTGATTTCAGCAGAAATATCACCTTTGTAAGCATGCGCAACCACATTTACTTCCGCTTCATATAACGCTACAACAATGCGTTTTATGGTCTTAGGATCAACGTTCAGTTGCTGCAATACCTTTTTTATCTGGCTTGAGGCATTTCCTGCATTAATAAAATCGCTTCCTTCTATATGATAGTTCAATGTTATAGCATTACTCATAATCGCTGAATGTAGTTTTATTGAATTAGTAAACAGGTTGTACTCCTGCCTGATACAACATGCCGGAAACCCTGAATAAGCTCAATGAAGACTGTAAAATGACCATATCGTTTTCAACGGCTAAAGCGATCATTTCTTCCGTCGGCTTTTTATCTCTTACAAAGAGAATACATTTAATATCTGCCATCTCGGCCGTTCGAATAGCTTGCAAATTACACAAACCGGTAATCAACAAAACGCGAGAACTATCCAATGTCAACACATCGCTCATCAAATCGGAAGAAAACGCCGCGTCGATAGTTGCGTCTTCTATAAAATCAAATCCGCTAATGACCTTACATCCTAAAATGTTTATGATCTCCGTTATTTTCATTATTTTCATTTGTTAAATGTTCTGCAAAGTTGATGGTTTTTGAGGAGAATTGCAAGAAATGGATCAATAATTGATTGCCGAATTCATGGATATGGAGAAATACGCTGTTCTCAACCGAAAAGTAAACGATAAGAATGGTAAAAATAGCTTTTCATAAAAGAGCAGCGATACGTCATTGAATCATCCGACGTTTTTTTGATTATACAAAAACTGCATTTCAGTATTTTGAAATGCAGTTTTCAATGTATATATATTAAAATGAATATTTTAATATCTGAAACTTAATGTTATCATATAACTATTGGTTTTCCCGTTGAGATGAGCTACCGGAGAAGGCTGTCCATAGAGCGAAGCATTATATACATAATATGACATATTTTGACTGGTATGTTGATACGCAAAATCTATCCCAAAAAATCCCGCTCTATAACCTATTCCACATGTCCAAGAATTGATAGATCCATCGTTTACGTTCGATGTCTTATAAGGAGAACTATACCAGCCATAGCCTCCGCGTATAAAGAATTTATTAAGGTTTATTTCAGCTCCGGCACGCACAATATGTTGATTTCCATAATAATTTTTAATCGATTGATTTTCTGTTTGAGCAAGCGTTCTATCTTTCATTTTTAATTTGTTAGAAGCATGATTAGCCCATTCATAATCAATGCTTATTAAAGCAAGCTTTCCAATCACGCAAGAAGCGGATCCGATAAGCCGCGCAGGCGTCGTAACTGTAAAATCATATACATTTTCTACAGTATAGGCATACTTATCTTGAAATCCTGCGCGAGGATCAAAATAAGATTGAAGGTCGGATCCTGAATACTCTCTCGTATTTCCATAATAAGTTGGCGTATGTACCGCGGCTCCAAAACGCAAACTCGGAATAGGGCGAAAAATCACGCCGAATTTTCCATTAACTCCTACGCCGCTTTTAGTATAATATTCGGAATAAGACATACTCCCAAAAATTGTATCTATATTTTGAGTATCACTTTCGCTAAAGTTAAAATCATACCTATAGCTCATAAAAGGAATTCCTAAGGTGGCTCCGAAATATATTTTATCCCCAAAATTTCCTCCGAAGCTAATGGTCATTTCGTCAATAGCTCCGCTTGATATCATATATGCGCTTTGAGTTACATCATTGTACATATCAGACTTCCACATATCGAATGCTTCATCATATGCAATAAGCCAAGTAGCGGCGGCAAGTTCATCAATAGAATAGCATGGCCCTTGTGAGAAATCATATTCCGGATTAAGTATTTTTCCGCCAATCGGCGTATTTGCTAATCCCGCTAAATAAGCCGTGAATGTACTTTGATCATTAAATCCTTCTAAATAAAAGCTATTATTAAAATTAGCTAATCGATTATAACCTATTCCGAATTGGACATAATTAATTTGATCTTTTATTTGTGAAACAGGCAACGCAAATACCGCCCCAAAATTATTGATATTAAGTTTGACATCAAATTCTTCATTGCGAGTTCCGTAATATTCCGAGAAAACGCGGGTATTAAAAATACTTGGCGTAAATGAAACTTCATTATTTTTATAGACTCCCAAACCGGCAGGATTCATACTTAATGTAGAAAAATCTCCGCCAATGGCTCCAAAAGCATTGCTCATCCCAATCGAACGAGCAGATCCTCCATAAAATATATTTGATACTTGAAGAGCGTGTTCTGCATATTGCCCAAAAATAGCCGAAGTCATAATTAAAATGCAGCAAATTGATAAAGTGAACTTTTTCATATTCTATTCATTAAATAATTATTATTAATTTGAAAAAAATGGAGCCAAAAAACGAATCAATATTTATTCATTTTTTGGCTCTATAAGAACCATTATCTCCTTCTTGATCCGCCTGACGAGGATCCGGAACTTCTCGAGCCGCCGGATGGAGCGCTATAACTACTGCCGCTGCTTCTTGACCCGCTTGAAGGCGCGGTATAACTGCTTCCGCTACTTCTAGAACCGCTTGAAGGAGTAGTATAAGTACTTCTGGAACCGCTATTTGACGGAGCGCTGTAGTTATTTCCACTACTTCTTGATGAAGAAGACGATGGCGTATAGCCTGAAGTACTGTTCCTGTTATTATTGTTCAAAGAACCGCTGTTCGATGACGATCCTCTATTATATTCTTGACTTCCCGGACGAGAGGTCGGCGGCGTATAATTTCTTGTTCTTGACGAACTATTATTACCGCTGTTATTTACTGTGCTTCTGTTATTCGAGGAATTATTACTTCCCCCATTGTTTACAGTCCCGGCGCTTCGGTTGTTAGAAGTATTGTTATTTCCTGACGACAAGCCAGAGTTAATCCTGTTGTTTGAATTAGTATTTCCGGTAGTTACTCTTGTACTGTTATTATTAGCGGCATTAGCAGCGTTATTCAAATTACCGGACGTATTTGTCGTCCTATTGGTCCTATTGTTTGTATTAGTACTGCTGTTTACAACTCTACCGCTGTTATTTGCCGTACCTGTAGAGCGATTATTAGCGTTTAATTTGCTATTTCCCATTACTCTTGTTCCGGTATTAGATGTATTTGCATTTGTTGTTGAAGCCGTCCCTGCCGCGATTCGACGATTTGTCGAAGCCGTATACCTCACGTCTGTTGCAAAGTTGTTGTATCGACTTTCGGCAACAGAATGACCTGCGCCGCCAGTATTACCGCGTCCTGTTCTCGGCCCGTAGTTAGAATTTGCATAATATGGATAACGTCCGTCATAGTATCCATCCCCATATCCGTTCCAGTAACCATCCCAATAATTGCCGCCCCAGCCCCAATAAGATGGCGAGTAATAACCTCCCCAACCGTAATAACATGGGTGATAGTAGGAATAATAAGGATATCCCCAGCCCCACCAACCGGAATAGTAGAATGGGTTATAGTAAAAAGATACAGATACTCTGGCAGGTCCCCAATAGTCGGTATATACCGGGTCATAATAATCATAACCATATCCTCCATAAAATCTCAACAGACGAGCTTCGTATGTATCATTATAATAGTAATTATTG
Organism: Bacteroidales bacterium; assembly: GCA_031254805.1. GTDB lineage: Bacteria > Bacteroidota > Bacteroidia > Bacteroidales > WRLA01 > WRLA01. The sequence goes on along the minus strand of JAIRTP010000029.1, from coordinate 18,508 downwards.
ATTACGGTCGTTCTTCCGTCGTCGGAGTAATCATCCTCTACATATCCGTTGTCGGCGCCGTTAACAAAATCGGAATAATCGGAAGCATAAGAAGAGGATGACGCCGTCTCTTCATCATAAGAATTATTTTGCATAGGGATCGAGGCATCGTAACTTGTACGCATTGCGTTAGTAGAGCCCGGATTTTTTTTGCTGCCGCTACTTTCATAAACGCCGTCGTCATAATAACGAGCGGTGGTAGAACTTGCTGATGAGCAAGACGCCAAAACGAGAATCAACGCTAAATTTAAAACTCCAATTACGGTTTTCATAATTTTACCCCTTTCTTTTTAAAGTTATTCGTTACAAATTTACTAATTTTGCAACGTTTTTTAAAAAAATAACAAAAAGTATACCAATTTTAATATGGCAAAGGATTTCTTCGGTAGAAACGAGAATTATTCTCAATGGTACAATGAGTTAGTTGTACGGGCAGATTTAGCAGAAAACTCAGCTGTTCGCGGATGCATGGTTATAAAGCCTTACGGCTATGCAATTTGGGAGACCATGCGCGACGTTTTAGATAAAATGTTTAAAGATACGGGACATGTGAACGCTTATTTTCCACTTTTTATTCCGAAATCATTTTTCAGTCGCGAATCGGATCATGTGGAAGGATTTGCAAAAGAATGCGCCGTCGTAACGCATTATCGATTGAAAAAAAACGAACATGGAACGGGAATCGTAGTCGACGAAAGCGCTAAATTGGAAGAAGAGTTGATCGTAAGACCTACTTCGGAGACTATTATATGGGACACTTACAAAAATTGGATACAATCGTACCGCGATTTACCGATCTTGTGTAATCAATGGGCCAACGTTGTTCGTTGGGAGATGCGTACTCGATTATTTTTAAGAACCGCCGAGTTTTTGTGGCAAGAAGGCCATACGGCGCATGCAACTGAAGAAGAAGCGATAAAAGAGGCGGAAACAATGGTGAACGTTTACGCTGATTTTGCTGAGAAATATATGGCAATGCCTATAATGAAAGGCTTGAAATCGCCAAATGAACGCTTTGCAGGCGCGTTAGAGACTTATTGCATCGAATCAATGATGCAAGATGGAAAAGCACTGCAAGCAGGAACAAGTCATTTTCTCGGACAAAATTTTGCAAAAGCTTTTGATGTAAAGTTTTTGAATAAAGAGAACAAGTTGGAATATGTTTGGGCTACATCTTGGGGCGTTTCAACCCGTTTGATGGGAGCATTGATCATGACGCATTCCGACGATAACGGTTTGGTATTGCCGCCGAAATTGGCTCCTACACAGGTAGTTATTGTTCCTATCTATAAAAAGGAGGAACAGTTGGCGCAAATTAGCGAAATGGCATTAAAAATTAAAGCAAATTTGGAAGCGCAAGGAATCACCGTGAAATACGACGACCGCGACACGCAAAAACCGGGTTGGAAATTCAATGAATATGAATTTAAAGGCGTTCCGGTGCGTCTGGCTATTGGCCCGCGTGATGCGGAAAATGGAACGGTCGAAGTGGCGCGACGCGATACGCTTTCAAAAGAGGTTGTTAATAAAGATGCTATTGCAACGTTAATCCCTGCTCTATTGGATGAAATTCAGCAAAATCTTTATAATCGAGCCAAACAGCGCATAACGGAAACGACTCGCAATGTCAATACTTGGGAGGAATTTACTTCCGAAATAGAAAAAGGCGGTTTTTTGGTCGCTCATTGGGATGGAACGTCGGAAACGGAACAAAAAATTAAAGAAGAGACAAAGGCTACCATTCGTTTCATCCCCATCGACTCGCATTTTGAAGATGGGAAATGCATCTATTCCGGAAGACCTTCTAAACAGAGAGTGTTTTTTGCAAGGTCTTATTAGAGGAACGTTATTCTAATTTCGGAAATAATATAAAGTAAATATTATCGCGTATTTAGAGGTTTCTGTATTATCGGATATTTTCGCGAATCATCCTACAGTAACTATTAGAGCGCTTATTACGTTTTTGATTACATAACTCATAAAAACAGATTAAAAAATAAATATTGTATGAAAAAATTTGATCCTGCAAGTAAAATTCAGGACTTGCTACAATTTGGAGAATTTGGCGGCGTAAATCCGTCGGTTACCGATAGCGCAACATATACTTTTATGCAAGCGCAAACCATGTCGGACACTTTTAAGGGAGAAACGGAAGGTTGTTTTCTCTATTCGCGTCATTGGAATCCGAGTAATAAATATCTTTCGGATGCGCTTGCCGCTATGGAAGGAACGGAAGCCGGCTGGGTGACGGCATCAGGAATGAGCGCGATTACAAACGTTATTTTACATTGCGTTCATAGCGGAGATCATATCGTTTCCAGTATGACAACTTACGGAGGCACGTTTGCATTTTTCAATAATTGGCTTAAAAAATTCAACGTCGAGGTTACTTTTGTGAATATCACCGACTTGGATAGCGTTCGTAAAGCCATGCGTAAAAATACAAAAGTGATCTATACCGAGTCGATGACCAACCCGCTTTTGCAAATATCCGATATTCCGGAATTATCGAAAATTGCCAAAGAATTCAACGCTAAATTGGTTGTTGACAATACTTTTACGCCATTGGTTATATCTCCGGCTATGCTGGGAGCCGATGTTGTAGTTTACAGTATGACTAAGTTCATCAACGGCAAAAACGATTGCGTCGCAGGCGCTATTTGCAGTAGCGATGAGTTTATATCTTCATTAATCGACGTAAACGATGGAGCATCCATGCTGTTAGGCCCTGTTTTGGATCCGCTGCGTTCTTCTTCGATTTTGAAAAATTTGCATACGTTGCATATTAGAATGCAACAACATGGGCACAATGCCATGTATTTAGCGGAGCGTTTTAAAGAGATAGGTTTGAAATTCAATTACCCGGGAATGCCGGAACATCCCGGACATGAACTTATGAAATCGTTGATGAATGAAGGATTCGGATTTGGCGGAATGATTGCTATTGATTTAAAAACAGCTGATAAAGCTAATAAAGTGATGGAAATCATGGAAAGTAAAGGCGTGGGATATTTGGCCGTCAGCCTTGGATATTTCAAAACATTGTTCAGCAACTCAGGAAAAAGCACTTCATCGGAAATTCCGGACGATATCCAACAAGAGATGGGCATGTCGGAAGGATTAATCCGTTTTTCCGTAGGACTTGACAATGATATTGAACGTTCTTTCCAATTGATTCTGGCATCGTTGAAAGAGGCAGAAGTTTTGTAGAAATAACAATAACGGGGCTGTCTCAAAAGAAAAAATATTGAAACCACAAAGAGCGCAAAATTTTTCGTGGAGTTTGCAGAAAGTTAATTCTAAGCGTATTACACTTTGAGACCTTTGCGTATTCTCAGCGTTCTCTTTGGTTAAAAAGACTTTTGAGGCAGCCTCTTTTATAATAAAGGCGAGATCAATCTGGCGCAATATTCTCCAAATTTGATAAGTTTGCTTCTATGATTCCATTCTTCGAAAAGGACTTCGACGCTCTCTTGCAAGTCGTCTAAAAAAGTTTGATAGAGTTGTTCGTTCATTTCACGGCTGTAAATGTTGGCATTGACTTCAAACATCAAATCGAAACTGCGAATGTCCATGTTAGCCGTTCCGATAACGGATAATTTATCATCGGAAACGATAGTTTTTGCATGGACAAATCCTTTTTGATAGCGATAAATTCGAACGCCGGATTCGAGCAATTCTTGATAATAAGAACATGAAGCGGCATTAACAACGCGACTATCGGAAATACCGGGGACTAATAATCGCACATCGACGCCGCTCAATGCGCTATATTTTATAGCGTCGACAATGGTCTCATTAGGAATGAAATAAGGAGTCGTTATATAAAGTCTTTTTTTACTTCCCATAATAATCCCAAGAAAAGAGAGCATAATATCGGCATTTCTACTGTCCGGACCCGACGCTGCAATTTGAATGCTTTCGTCGTCAATATCATGCGAAAAATCAACAGGAAAATATTGCTCATTAATGGTTAAAAGGTTTTCTTGTTTTTTACAGAAATTCCAATCGCTGAAAAAAATGTATTGTAAGGAAGTCGCCGCATTACCTTCCAACATCAGATGCGTATCGCGCCAAAAAAGCTTATTCTTACCATTATTAACATAACGATCAGCAATATTAATACCTCCAATAAAGCCGATCTTTCCATCAATAACGACAATTTTTCTATGATTGCGATAATTCATTCGATTAGCAAGAGCGTATATCTTAATTTCATAAAAGGGATACGCTTCGACGCCGGCTTCACGAAGTTCACGCAACATTTTTCTTCTTACGATATGGCTTCCGTAATCGTCAAAGATAAAACGTACTTTCACTCCTTCTCGGGCTTTTTTTATCATTACATCTTTGACGGTAACGCCAATCTCATCGTCATTATAGACGAAATATTCTATATGAATATGATCTTGCGCATTTTCCATCGCTTTCAGGAGTTCGGGAAATTTATTTTCGCCATTAAGAAGTAGCTTCATCTTGCCGACGGCGGCAAGAGGCGATAATGATTCGGTTACCAGCATTTTAATGATTTGACCGTTGCTGTCGTAAAGCTTGGGATATTTTGCAATAGCTTCGTCGGCGTATGTTTCAATCATAGGTTTTAATTCTTGATAAAGCAAAAGACTATTCGCATTTTTTGCTTTATAAAACTTCTTTTTGCGATAATTTTCCCCAATTGAAAAGTAAATAAACATTCCGACAACAGGAATAAAAACTACAACCAATATATAAGCCAAAGATTTCACGGAATTGCGCGTATCGTAAATGATTTTGATAATGGTCAAAATGATCAATATGAAATAAATAATTTCTGCAATATATATTATCGTATTAAAATTCATTTTTAAATTAAACTCTTTGCCGTTGCTGATAAATAATTTATTAAATTTGCACAAAGGTAAAAAATAAAAAGTCATGAAAAAAAATATTCTAAAAGTCGTTTTAGTTATATTTATTATTTTTACTGCAACGACTATTTTTAACGGATGCGATGATCCGACAAAAGTCAAAAATCTCAAGGTATCTCCCGAAGTAATGCATCTGACGGTTGGGAAAGTCCAATATTTTATTGCTTTGATTGATCCTGTTACCGCTTCGGACAAAAGAGTTATCTGGGAAAGTTTAGATTCTGAGGTAGCTTCAATAGACGATAAGGGCAAAGTCACCGCAATAAGTGCAGGATCTACGATGGTCACTTGCATTACATACGATAAAAAACATGTAAAATATCTGACAGTAACCGTTAAATAACAAGATTTTATAAACATATCTTTGTCAAGAAACAACAGATGCTCAGGAGGTAAAGTAAAATCATGTAGCAAAAAACAAAATCAGCGTATCTAAATAACAGCCATTTTCAACAAAGCGGGAAAGAAAGCATGAAAAAGTAAAACTTACGCCATTTTCCGCTGCCACATCGTTACCATGGAGCGTTTAGTCAACTAAATCGTAAGGCATTTTTTCTAATTTTGTCTTACCAAAGATTATCTAATGACCTGAGTTCGCGCAAAAAAAAATTATTACTGTCCGGTAAATATTTTTTTATAGGCAAAAAATCAGAGATAATTTTCGATAATGGAAGTCAGCCCTTTTTGGTTAACTTTGTATCGTCAAACAAAAAAACAACCAATGAATAAAGATATAAATTTTACCGGACAGTAATAAAAGTGAATAAATTAAATAATATGTAGCAACTAAATATGAAATTTTATCAAATAATTTTCTGATTTTAAGTTATATATTAAGGTAAAACCCATTGAAAAAAATATATCAATCATAAAAATTTATTTGACCAATTTATGGCGGTAAAATATGCTCATACTATAAATATTGTCAAAATAAATCTTTCAGTCCATCTTCCACTTTTTGATATAATACTTCGATAGTTTCATTATTTGATAACTGAATATCAGACATTTCAAAACATTTTCTAAGATTTTGCATATTTGGATCGCTGTTGGAAAGTTCGCGTTGCTCATTAGATTGAAACTCTTCAAAACTAATATGATCCGTTTCCGAACCGCGCAATAAAATCCTTTCGTATCTCAATCGAATATCCGCATCAATTGCGATGAGTATAAAAGAGCCTTTTTTGCGTAAAGAAATTACTTCGCCGGGTGTTCGAATACTCTCAATAACGGCATTTTTTCCATCCTGTAAAGCTTCTTCGTAGAGACGATCGACAATATAAGATGGAGAATGAGCGGCTCGCAGTTCATTAGCAACCATTGTAAGCGAATCGCGGTTAACAGACATATTGCGTTTTTCAATCTCTTTAGCGATAAATGAACGTACGGAATGGTGTTTAAATCCCTTTTTTTCTACTAAATATTCTACAATTGTTCCTTTTCCCGCTCCTAAAGTTCCTGTAATTCCTATAATGATCATTGTTCTGTTCTCAATTTTTTAATTTTTTCTATTAATCCTTTTGTAGAAACGTCGTGTTTGGAAGAACTTTCTTTGCCTTCTAATTCAGGTAGCGCCTCTTTTGCCAGCTCTTTTCCAAGTTCGACGCCAAATTGATCAAAACTGTAAATATTCCAAATGACGCCTTGAACAAATGTGCGATGTTCAAATAAGGCGATCAGATTTCCCAGAATTTCAGGAGTGAGTTTTTTATACAGTAAAGAAAAAGTAGGAGAATCGCCGTCGAAAATCTTATAAGGCAATAACTTATCAATCTCTTCCGAAGAATATTTTTTCTTTTTCATCTCTTGCAAAACCTCCTCCTCTTGTTTTCCTCTCATCAAAGCTTCGGTTTGTGCTATAAAATTTGACAACAGAATATTGTGGCGTTCTATCGATCCGTTTAGCGGAATAGCCGGAGCCATGAAAATCGCAGGAACTTTCACAGTACCTTGATGTATTAATTGGAAAAAAGAGTGTTGACTGTTTGTCCCAACTTCTCCCCAAATAATTGGACTGGTGGAAAGTTCGGCATAATATCCCAAACGATTGACCGATTTACCGTTGCTTTCCATTACAACTTGTTGTAAATAAGACGGAAAATATTTTAAATAATAATCATACGGCAAAATAGCTTCGTTGTTCATATCATGAAAATTGATATATAAAATAGATAATAAAGCCATAATGACCGGCATATTTTCCTTGAATGGAGCTGTCTGAAAATGTTTGTCCATTTGATGAGCTCCGCGAAGAAATTTATCGAAATGATCATATCCGATATAGCAAGCGATGGAGAGTCCAACGGCAGACCATAAAGAAAAACGTCCGCCTATAAAATCCCAAAACCGGAAAATATTTTCAGTATTAATACCAAATGCTTCCGCAGCTTCATTATTGGCGGTCACAGCAAAAAAATGTTGCTTAGCAGCTTCTTTCGAGCTATTTTTCGACAGCCATTCTCGCGTTACCTGCGCATTGGAAATGGTTTCTTGCGTGTTAAATGTTTTTGAGACAATTAAAAAGAGAGATGTCTCGGGATTGATTTGTTTCAAAGTCTCGTGAATATCGGAATTATCGATATTGGAGACAAAGTGAATGCTTATTCCTTCAACGGCGTAATGCTTCAAAGCGTTGCAAACCATTTTTGGGCCTAAATCAGAACCTCCGATACCAATATTTACAATAGTATCAATTTTTTTGCCGGAATATCCGGTCAATGCGCCGACATGCAACTTTTCTGAAAAATCTTTTATTTGGTCTCTGACTCTCTGTATTTCGGGCATGATGTCGTCGCCGTCTATAAAAACCGGTTCGTCGGAAAAGTTACGTAAAGCGGTATGCAAAACGGCGCGATTTTCGGTTTGATTGATCTTCTCTCCTGAGAACATTGCCTGAATAGCCGATGGTAATTCGCAATTATAGGCCAACGATAACAAAATATCAAGCGTCTTCTGAACAATATGCGTTTTGGAAAAATCCAAAAAAATGTCGTTTACCTCTAAAGAAAATTTTCGAAATCGTTCTTGATCCTGTTCGAAGAGTTCTTCCAGAGTAAAACCCATTTCAAGCATGATGTGCGCTTCAAGAGCTTTCCATGCATTTGTATTTTGCGGCGAGATCGAAGGATACATAATCATTCTTTTAAATTGTAAATGTAATATTTAGTATATCAGAGCAAAGGTACGGAATTTTTTTTGGGATATTTCAAAACAAAAAAGGTATTATTTTCCCCAACTATCCCTGTCCAAACTACGGAATTGGATCGCTTCGGCAAGATGTTCGTTTCGAATTTCAATACTATTGTCCAAGTCGGCGATAGTGCGCGCCACTTTTTGAATACGATCGTAAGCGCGGGCGCTTAATCCAAGTTTCTCCATAGCATTTTTCAACAGTACCATGCCTTGTTCCGATATTTTACAATGCTCCCGCAATAGTTTTGAACTCATTTGAGCATTGCAATGCACGCCTTCGATCTCTTTGAATCGTTCTTCTTGGATTTTTCTTGCTTTGACGACCCGTTTGCGAACGGATTCGCTTTTTTCTCCTTCGCGCGTATCGGAAAGTTCTTTGAAAGGAACCGGAACAACTTCTACATGTATATCGATACGATCAAGTAGCGGTCCTGATATTTTATTGAGATAACGTTGTACGCTTCCGGGAATGCAGGTGCATTCTTGATCGGGATGATTATAATATCCGCAAGGACAAGGATTCATGGCCGCTACCAACATAAAATTAGCGGGATATTCTACTGTCATTTTAGAACGGGAAATAGTGACCATTCTATCTTCCATCGGTTGGCGCATCACTTCCAAGACGGTGCGTTTGAATTCGGGCAATTCATCCAGAAACAAAACGCCGTTTTGCGCTAAAGAGATCTCTCCGGGTTGCGGAAAACTTCCTCCGCCTACCAATCCTGCGTCGGAAATAGTATGATGTGGAGCGCGAAACGGACGCGTGGTCACTAACGACGTTCCGGAACTCATTTTTCCTGCAACAGAATGTATCTTGGTCGTTTCAAGCGCTTCATCCAAAGTGAGCGGAGGGAGAATAGACGGCAAACGTTTGGCCAGCATGGTTTTTCCCGACCCGGGAGGACCGATCAACAGAACATTATGACCGCCGGCGGCAGATATTTCTAAAGCGCGTTTGATATTTTCCTGTCCTTTTACATCGGAAAAGTTGAATTCGTATTTATCTAATTTTTTATAAAATTCGTCGGCAGGGGAGACTTCGACAGGTTTTATGCTATCATGATCGGCAAAAAAGTCTACGACTTCGCTTATATTATTTACTCCAATCACCGTCAATCCTGAAACAATAGCCGCTTCCGGCGCATTATCCATGGGAAGTATAAATCCTTTAAAACCTTGTCGTTTTGCCTCAATAGCCATCGGCAACGCTCCTTTTATAGATTTTACGGAGCCGTCGAGCGATAGCTCTCCCATAATAACATATTGATCCGCGTCGGCGCTTTCAATCTGCCCGGAAGAGGCTAAAATAGCGATGGCGATAGGCAGATCGTAACCGGAACCTTCTTTGCGAATATCGGCGGGCGCCAGATTCACAATAATTCTTTGTCGAGGAAATTTATATTTACTATTTGCCAAGGCTGCTTCCATTCTTTGCAGGCTCTCTTTCACTGCGCTATCGGGCAGGCCGACAATGTGAACATTCGCTCCTTGAACGATATCGACTTCGACAGTAATGATTAAGGCGTTTACGCCAATGATTGTGCTTCCATAGGTTTTTATTAACATAGGCGAGTATTTTTTTTCAGGCTATAAAGGTAATTATCTTTTTGGCTTGTATCCCGAATTTTGGAGAATTTTTGAATAATCGGTCTCTACCATCAATTCTTGCAAAGTAATGTCTTTGTTTTTGTTCATGTAGGAAACGACTATCTGCCAACCGATCCATTGTCCGATTCTGCCGGGCGATTCGAATGAAAATCCGTTGGTAAAAGGCGCATTAAGAATAAATGCGCGAATGTTTTTATAGTCGGAAGAGAATAATATATTTTGTTCGATGAAAAATTGCCAGATCAGGTCTTCATTATTTTGGCAAAATTGCATTTGAACGGGCGTATATCCGATTTTATGTTCTTTCGAGACGCGAGGAAGTAGAATGTCAAGAAAATAGTAGGTTTTTCCGGCGGCGATCATATAATCGATCAAAACTTTTTGTTGATCATATTGCGCATAAGATTCTATATATTCTTTGAAAATATCGACGACTATATAATCCTTATCCATCAATTCGGCTATATATTGCGGTATTTGCAAATTTTGGTATACTTCAAAATTTGCTCCTAAGTAATTATCTAATCCAACGACAATCGTATCTTCCAAAATATGAATAGAATTTTCCCAATTGTATCCCGATATGTATGTATACAAAGTTATGTCGTTTGTTGCCGGATAAAAATAGCGATAACGATGAAATCCGTCGGCCAGTTCTTTGCGAAGCCATTCGATATCTTTGTATTTTTCCTGACACGCAAACCAAGCGTCTTGATGGATGGGATTATCCATAAAATCAATAAGTTGAAATATACTTTGCGGCGTTTTATAATTGTCGCCTAAAAATATTTTAAACTCTTCGGCGATCTCCTCAATGCCGTTGGAAAAATGATCCGGTTCAATGGAGAAAAGCGCAACTTCATAACGATGAATGTCGATGTTAACTTCAGGAACATCGCTTAAATCGATTTTTTTATAACGCCCCTTGGTGTCGGAGCATGACACGCTCAACAAAATAATTGAAAATAAGAGAAATGAAAGACGCTTTTTCATAATTTTATCATCATTTAAGAAAAAACGTAAAGAATGCATATTTATTTAGAAACAGTATTTTAATATTTCACGGTTTTTAGAAGCTGGCCGTCTTCATCATAGAAATTCCATGTGCCTGAATGTTTTCCGTTTTTGAAATGGCCATCGATGTATAACTGTCCATTTTCATGGTATGTTCTATAATCTCCGTGTTGTACGCCGTTTTTATAATGCGCTTCGCTCCACATAACGCCGTTGTCGCGCCAACTTTTCCAATGTCCGTCGCGCGTTTGATCTTTGAATCGGCCTTCGATAAAGAGCATATGATTGGGATGAAATTCCGATGTTTTTATCAATATGGAATCTTGCGTATAATAGTTGATCTTTCTGGGAAAACCGTCTTCATAAGCGTCGATGATTACCTCTTTGTAATTTCTTTCACTACTATTGCAACTTGCAAAAAACAAGACGCTAATCAAAATAATACCCAAAAATGTTATCTTTTTCATCTTACAAAAGTTAATTGTTTGCTTCCGATTTTGTCGTTAATTTTACCATTTTCTAAAACTAAATTTCCATTGACAAAGGTATATAAAATTTTGCTATTGAAAGTTTCTCCGCTAAACGGAGACCATTTACATTTATAGAGAATATTGTCGTTATTAACGTTCCAAGGGCGACTCAGTTCAAGCAAAGTTAAATCTGCAAAATACCCTTCCCGTATGAATCCCCGCTTTTCGATATTGAAAATAACGGCGGGATTATGACACATCTGCCTGACGATTTTCTCCAAAGTGAATATTTTTCTGTTTGCCAATTCAAGCATTGCCGTAAGCGAATGTTGAATTAAAGGAATTCCTCCGGGAGCAGAAAAGTAACTTTTTTGTTTCTCTTCCAAAGTATGAGGCGCATGATCGGTTACGATCATATCGATAATTTCATCGTTAACAGCATTGCGCAACGCTTGACGGTTTTTATCGCTTTTGACGGCCGGATTACACTTTATAAAAGCGCCTAATCGATTATAATCTTGATCGGAAAACCAAAGATAATGCACGCACGCTTCGGCTGTGATTTTTTTATTGGCTAACGGAATATCTTTTTGTAACAGAGAAAGTTCCTTTTCTGTCGATAAATGCGCAATATGTAGTTTAGTTCCATATTTTTCCGCTAATTCTACGGCTTTATGAGAAGAAACATAACATGCTTCGGAACTCCGAATTAACGGATGTACAGAAAAAGAAGGATTTTCTCCATATTCCTTTTTAATTTGTTCGCTGTTTCTTTTGATAATGGCTTCATCTTCGCAATGCGTTACGATAGGCAAAGAGCTATTTTTGAATATTTCTTCTAAAATATCTCTCTTGTCCACAAGCATATTTCCGGTAGAAGAACCCATAAATACCTTAATACCAAATATTTGCGCAGGATCTAAAGTTAAAAGTTCTTTTAAATTATTGTTGGTAGCGCCGACGTAAAATGAATAATTGGTCAAGCAATTTTGCGCCGCTATTGCACATTTTTCGTTAAAATGTTGAATGAAAGCTGTTTGTGGAATAGTATTGGGCATATCGACGATTGAGGTTACGCCGCCCGCTACGGCGGCGCGGCTTTCCGAAGCCATATCTCCCTTATGCGTTAATCCCGGCTCGCGAAAATGAACATGCGTGTCAATAACACCCGGAAGAAGGTATTTCCCTTCGGCGTCAATCACTTGGTATCCGCTTGTGTTGTGAGCGTCGCCTTCTACGATCTTTTCGATTTTTTCATCTAAAATAAAAACCGTTGCAATGAAAGTCCTGTTTTCATTTACAACGGCGGCGTTTTTTATGACATATTTATTCATTATCCTTCTTTTTTCACATTAGGATTCGGCTTTATTTTTCTCATTCTCAATTTGATAACGCCTAATGCGGCCTCCATAAAAATACCGGAACTCATTTTAGACGTTCCTTCCGTTCTGTCCGTAAAAATGATCGGTATTTCTATCACTTTGAAACCAAGCTGGATAGCGGTATATTTCATTTCGATTTGAAAAGCGTAACCAATGAAACGAATCGCCTCCAGATTCATGGTTTGTAATGATTTTCTCGAATAGCATACGAAACCGGCGGTCGCGTCGTGAATGTTCATTCTGGTAATGAATTTGACATAACGAGAAGCGTAATAAGACATCAAAACACGTTTCATTGGCCAATTTACGACGTTTACGCCTTTCACATAACGGCTTCCGATAACAACGTCGGCTTCGTCATAGGCGCAAGCGTTATACAAACGAACCAAATCTTCAGGATTATGAGAAAAGTCGGCGTCCATCTCCATAACGTACTGATAATCGCGATCCAAAGCCCACTTAAATCCATGAATGTAGGCCGTTCCCAAGCCCAACTTCCCTTGTCGTTCTTCAATAAAAAGTTTTTCCGAAAACTCTTCTTGGATCAGCTTTTTGACAATATCGGCAGTTCCGTCGGGAGAATTATCTTCAATAACCAAAACGTCGAAACTCTTTTCTAAAGAAAAAACTTTTCGAATGATTTTTTCGATATTTTCCTTTTCATTATAGGTAGGAATAATAACTAAACTGTCTGATTTCATTGAAATTCACTAATAAACTGCAAAGTTACGTTATTTTTTAATAAAAATTTTATTGGTTCGTTTTTTTGCATCTTGAACGGACAGTATCCAAGTTCCAGAATGTAAGTATTGAATATCAATGGGATATCCTTTTTTTAGCTGTTTTGTTTTTACCTTTTCCGTATGGCGCGACTTTCCGTCCATTGAAAAGATATGGATTATAACATATTTTTCGGTTATTGTTTCATCATATTGTACATGGATAATATCTTGAGCCGGATTCGGATATGCCGTCAAATGATATGCGTCTTCGGGATCGTCAATATCCGTGAAGATTTCTACGTCGCCCGCCTGCCTAAGTTCGATTTTCCACGTACCATAAGAATAAGTAAGAACTCCTTGAATACTATAAACTTTATTCAGTTCTGGAAAAAATGTATACGATGTGTTGTTGTGTATTTCAATGGCTCCGGAATGATCTGCAATCGTCCAAATTCCATTCGAATTCGGTAAAGCGGCGCATGTTGCATTGTTAAGCCTTACAAACATGCTTTGATAATCTTTTGAAGCTTGAGATGCGGTCATAAGTAGCGGATCAAAATTAGGGTATTTAACCATCAACAATTGATAATTCGATATGTCTTTGATCTCCGTCAATCCGTAATAGTCGGCAACGATTCCCGTTATTTGCACTAAGCTACCGATGAATACTTTTCTGTTTTTGTCGCGGACATATATTCCAGAGCGCATTCCGGTATGATCCTGAATATAATAACCGTCCGTATAAACGGCTGTCACAATACCTGTGGCGGTTACATTGTCGCCTTCATATGGCGAAACATTTCCAGATCCTTGAATCTTTTCGATAGGATAACCGTCGTACGACGTATAATTATAACAAACGGATTCTGTAATATTCCCTTCTTCTTCAACAACTATGCGGAGATATATTTTACTATTATCGGATTGCGATGGAATTTGAGCGATCCAAATACTTCCTTCTTTTTCCATTTCCACGCTATTGCCAAGGTCGTCTATTGAGTATCCCCACATCAATTGTACGGAAGCGCTTGACTGTATGCCGGAGATGACTGCGGAAATTTCAACAGGGTTAAACGAAGTCGCTATTTTCGGACTTTGAGCCATATCGCCGATCAGAATGTTCGACGACATTCTGTCGCCCCAAATCATTTCAATCCAACGCGGATTGTCGATATAAGGATTACGATTTCCTTGATATTTATGGAGAACTTCGTTCCGGTTCAATTCAAATTCATCGGGCAGATCGCGGCCGTTCCATGCATATAGAGCGTCTAATTTTCCATGTTTGGGTTGCGGATAGGTATTCAAAGAGTTTACAACTTCCAATTTTATTTCTCCCGAAGCTCCTAAATAACGTGTCGCCATATAAAAGACAATGCGCGCCACGTCCCCTTTTACCGGATCGCGAGGTTCCCATGAATTGCTTGTATAGTGGCATCCTGAATTTTCAAATTCAACGCCTCCTTCGTCAAAATCCAGATTGCTCTTTTTTCTGTTTATACCTGCTTCGGAAGGTCTTAAATTATGGTAATCGCAATACATCGCTGAATTTTCAGGAAAAGCTCCATGTGATTTTGCCCAAATGTGCTCCCTGTTCAACGTTCCATTTGCCGAGCCGTAATTATTGCCGTCAAACGATTCTCCACGGTAAAGGTCGATTACATTGCCCGGAATCTCCGGATCGGCGTCGGATTCTATAAAAACTAATTTTGCATTGGAATATGCGTTGTTGTTATTATTGAACCAAACATTGGATGTTGCGCCGAGAGAATTTCTATTATAATAATAATGTTCCGAAATAATACTATTCAATTTTTCCTTTAATTCTTCGCCATACAACCCCTCGACGCCATTATAATAGCCTACAGGTTGCGTAATCCCGATGAAAGGAGAAATAAATATTAACCATAGATAGAATCTTTTCATTGTATATATATGATCAAAAAATGAATGGGCGAAGTTACAAATAAGATAGATACGGAAGAAATAAATTATGCGCATCATTAGGAATAAATTTTATGCTTATCCGCAAAGATATCCCTCCAAATTTTGAAATTCAAATATGCGACAACCCATTTCATCACGGATATATTATCTCAAATTCCGAGCCTAACGCTACTTCAAAATCACTGATTATGTTAACTTCGTCGGCTGCATCAAGAATTGGCTTTGCCCATTTTGGACTTTAACGTATTGTAAATTATATAAAAGGTTTGGGTTGTTATCAGGGATGCTTTCTTAGAAAACAGTTGATAAATTTTGAGCTTTTGTCAATAAATAAGGATGATTTTGCAACGGGTTTTTCTAGTCAATTTGCTTATTAATAATCTACGGATATTTAAAGCGCCGGCTATGAAAGATTTTTTACCGCTGTAAAAATATGATCAGTACTAACTAATCAAGGAAAACGCTCAACTAACATACTGATTATCTCATTGTTTAACAAGCAAAACTTGTTTTAACTTACTGAGATTTAATCACAGACTTCCACAAATTAATGTAGAAAAATATCTAACTTGTTATTTTTGCGATTCGTGATTTTTTAGTCTTTAATTGAAAAAAACGTATCTTTGCCTCAAGTATCAATGAAAATATAATAAAAAGAGATTTTAGAATGACAGAAAAGTAAAAAAAATAGCGTGCCGAAGAGCGCAAAGGAAAACATATTGAAATAGCGATTTGCTGCTGTTCTTGGATTATCAATTTCCACAGTTTTAGCCCATTTAGGGTAATCCATTCAGGAAGAGTTAGCGAAATGCCGTACAATGCGGCGTGGAGCAACTTGTCGAATGGATGGGCGTGGAAACCTGATAATCTGGCAGGTTGTTTTCCACGCTATTTTTTTGCGAAAAAGCACAAGCAGCATGAAGCAACCAGCCAATTTAAACGATCTCCATATTGGAAATATGATTAAAGAGATAGCCTCTAATAAAAATATTCCTTCCAAAAAGATAGCAGAAACGCTTCTCCGCTATCAGCAGAATGCCAACAAAATATATGGTTTAGCCGACATGAGCGCAGAAGACGTCGTTTTGATTTCCTATTTGCTGCAATACAACTTTTTAAAAATAATTTCCGAAAAATATTTGTCGAATCTCCCCATCATTGAAGAGATATCGAATGAGGAAAAATATTACATGGAGTTAGATGTACAGACCGGACGCATTGAAATCATTGGAGATATAGGGAAAAAGAAAGTTTTACAAAAAATCCACATCGGACGCCATATCAAAGCAGTTGCAAACAAAAACAAATGGAATATGCAATATATGGCTAAATTATTAAATCATTCCCAAAGCTATATCAGCTATTTGTATCGTCAGAAAAGTTTGAAAATTAAAAAGTTAATACAAATTTCTAATATTTTAAACCATAATTTTATAGCAGAAGCATATCTTAACCGAATGTTTATCATATCTTCATCCGATAAATCTTCCAGCGCCACAATTATCAAAATCCCACAAGAAGTACGTATCAAGAACCCTGATGACAATAACTTTGTTGCAATATTCCGCCTGCAGGATAACGAAAAATAATGAGAAGCAAACGTGCTTTTATTGATAACGATGCCTAAAATTATGGATGAAATATTTTTTTCAAGAAAAAACATTTCAGAATGCAGAATATATCATATTATTAATGAATAAATTGCAGTATTTAAAATATTAGTAAAATTGCGCTGTTTTATCAAAATTTTTAGATAAGTGGGAAAAATAACTTTGTAATCCTTATGCCCGTAAAATAATTTGTTTGATCCGCTCCTTCATACATGAACGACATGAAAATTTATATCTATATTTGCATTGTTAAAAATTGGTGTAGGCATCATAGATTTCCAAATTAAAATACTTGATAATCAGCCATGAAATTATCGAAAGCTTGTATCAAATTAATCGTATCGTATAGTTTATATGTAGCTATATATTGGTCAATGGGGCTCCTTTTTTTACATGCCCAGCCTAACCAATACGGCATAACACGATCTTTATCATATAAAGCATTGGATTCGGCGCATTTACGGATAGTCTATTCCTTATCGTATATTTCCGACAGTTTAAAACTCAATGAGGTTTGGGAAGATAGAAAAATATTGCTGATAGGAGACAGCGTCCGACATTTCTACAGTGATTACCAGCGTTGTTCCGATTCGGCAACAACCGCTGCAAAAGGGCCGTTTAGACCTATGACCTTCTCCGGAAAGATAAAACCTGAAGGATATGATATGTACGTTTTTTCTGCCGAAAAAAGACGAACAGTATTTGAACCCGTTACAGATTTATCTCTATATAGATATCAGGAAGAGATCGAAAAAGTTCAATGGAACATAAGTTCGGATACTGGTACCATTTTATCCTATCCTTGTAAAAAAGCTACCGCTTGTTTTCGAGGGCGCGAATGGGAAGTATGGTTTACAATGGATATTCCTTTGGATGCCGGACCATGGAAATTATGCGGTTTGCCCGGATTGATTATGAAAGCTTCGGACAATAGAGAACATTATGTTTTTGAATGTATCGGCATTGAAAATATAAGCAAAAAAAAGCAGCCTGTTATTACGCCTCAAAGAACTTACGGCGATTTTATCGAATGTACAAGACAAGAGTATATGAAAGCGCAACGTCAATTTTATGAAAATTATGTAAATTCTCTTTTGGCGATGGGATATAATATAAGCATTATTGATGATTCCGGCCATCGAATGGAACTTATCAAAACGCCAAACACAAAATTTGCTGAACGACATGTTATGTGGAGCATGAAAGTTAATGCAACGGATAGATATAAAAAAATCCCTTATAATCCGATTGAATTGGAGTAAAGATGATGAAAAATAGCAAAATAATCATCGGCAGCATAAAAAATAGATACAAGAAGATAAAAAATCGCTATTTACAGAAAAATATTTCGTTTAATCATTATAAAACAATGAATATCATTTATTTATAGTATCGAAAAAATTACGCTCTTTTATCAATGTTTTTACGGAATAATTTTAATTGTTGAATGAAAAATATGCTTAATCTATCGAGACTAAATCTGAAACATAATATATCAAACAGACTTTTAAATTGAAACTAAAATGATATGAAAAATCATTTAAAATTTTTATTTATTATCTCGTGTTTACTAATAGGTTGCGAAATGGTATTTGCCCAAACGCAACAACATCA